>NZ_JBSRZE010000009.1:0-145281 GCF_054057355.1 Sphingomonas sp. UYAg733 | reverse complement strand
ATCAAGAACCACGACCGTTCGTCTGGAAGGCCGATCCCGATCACATTATCGCAGCTGTCAGGCGCGGGCACCAAACGTTGGAATCAATCCACTAGATTGAGAATTAGCGCCGGTAAACAGGACTCAGCGATAGACGTCGATCAGCGCGCCGACATAGTCCGGATCGTTGCCGCTGAGCTCCGGCGCGCTGTGCGCCTTGGTGACGGCGCGGCCGGCCGTCTTGTCCGGCATGCCGTAGATGAAGCCATAGACCGGATAGACGGTGCTGCCGAGGCCGTCCGTGTCGCGGTACCAGACCTTGACCGCGCTCCAGTCATTGTCGGCCGACACGTCGGTCAGGGTCACGTCCTGCTCGGCATGGCCGCGCTCGCCATTCTGGCGCGACCAGTTGGCATGGGTGACCATCAACACACGCTTGGTGACGACGCGGCTGATCACCGCGACATGGCCGAGGCGCAGTCGCGCGGATTGGCGAAAGACAATGACCGCCCCGATCTTCGGGCTGTCGCCGCGCCGGTATTTGCCCTCGGCCGCATCCCACCAGGTCCAGGCATCGCCATAGATCTGGATGCCCGACGCGGCGCGCGCAAAGGGCACGCATTCGCCGACATAGTCGAGCAGGGATGTTGCGCCCACGGGGGTGCTGACGGTCGAAACCGCGACGGCGAGCCATACAAGGCGGGAAGATAAGCGTCCCATACCGGCAAATCCTTGCCGGTTTCGCGTGGTGAAAGCGTTGGGAGGCGTGGTTTAGAAGCTGCTTACCATCATATCCGATCGCCTCGAACGCGACATGGGCCTGCCGACATCCCTATCGTCATCTGGCCACGGGTTTTTCGAAGTCCATGCCGGATCCCCTCGCCCGTCGCACCGTATCGACATCTGCTTCGTTGCGAGCATCGAATTCCGCCCATTCGGTCTTGGTGAGGCAGAAGGGCCGCGACAGGATCGTGCCGGTCCCGACTATCGGGCGGCAGGTTTTCTTTTCCTTCGCCGGCTTGGCGCGTGCGGTGTCACTTGGCTGTTGCGCCATCGCCGACGCGGCGACGCACAGGCCAGTGACAAGAAACAGCAGCACTGACAGACTCCGCATGGCGAAACTCCCTTGAACAGGGCGTCGGGCTAGCTCAGTGGCGCTGGGCGGCAACTGAATGTCGGTCGAGCGTCGGTTTTCACCGGTCGAGCGTCGGGATGGTGGTTGCCAGGGTCAGCCCTTGTTCTGCTGCCGCTTGGCCATGAAGGCGAGCCGTTCGAACAGCATCACGTCCTGCTCGTTCTTGAGCAGCGCGCCATGCAGTGGCGGGATCGCCTTGGTCGGGTCGCGGTTCTGCAGCACTTCGAGCGGCATGTCCTCGTGCAGCAACAGCTTCAGCCAGTCGAGGAGTTCGCTGGTGCTCGGTTTCTTCTTCAGGCCGGGCACGTCGCGAACGTCGTAGAAAATGTCCATCGCCTTGTTGACCAGGATTTTCTGGATGCCAGGGAAATGGACGTCGATGATCGCCTGCATCGTGTCGCGATCCGGGAATTTGATATAATGGAAAAAGCAGCGGCGCAGGAACGCGTCGGGCAATTCCTTTTCATTGTTCGAGGTGATCACGACGATCGGGCGCTCCGCTGCCTTCACCGTCTCCTTGGTTTCATAGACATGGAATTCCATGCGATCGAGTTCCTGCAACAGGTCGTTGGGGAATTCGATGTCCGCCTTGTCGATCTCGTCGATCAGCAGCACCGGCGGCTTGGGGCGGGTGAATGCCTCCCATAATTTGCCGCGGCGGATATAGTTTGAAATGTCGTGGACGCGCTCGTCGCCCAATTGGCCGTCGCGTAGCCGGGCGACAGCGTCATATTCGTAAAGGCCTTGCTGCGCCTTGGTGGTGGACTTGATGTTCCACTCGATCAGCTCGGCGTCGATCGCCTTGGCGATTTCATAAGCGAGGACGGTCTTGCCGGTGCCGGGTTCGCCCTTGACCAGCAGCGGGCGACGCAGCGTGACCGCCGCATTGACCGCGACTTTCAGATCGTCGGTCGCGACATAACTCTGGGTGCCCTCGAAGCGCTTCATGCCGCAATCCCGTTTCATTTGAATACCGGGTTTGGCGATAGAGGGAATAAGTGTCACCGCGCAAGCGCGCGATTCAAGACTTACAGATGATTGCGTGCGCTCGCCCGGGCGTCGAGCAGATCCCACAGCCCGCGATGCTGGGCGAGCAGCTGCTGCGCGCCGAATGCCATCGCGCGTTCGACGCCCGGGGTTTCGCCGAGCGAGGCGGCAACGGTGGCGATCTCGGCCTCGATCGGCAGCGCCCAGGGCGGGGGGGTGACGCCGAACCGGTCGGCAGCGGCGTCCAGCGTGACGCGGATCGCTTTCCAGTCGAGTACCAGCGCGATCGCCGCCCCGGTCGCGCAGCCCGCGCGTTCGGACTGGGCGAGCATTTCCAGCGCGTGACGCTGACCGACCACTGCCGCTTCGGATTCGGCCTGGCCGGGGGTCGAGGGCAGGGGGCCGGCAGCGGCGGTAAGCGTAGCGAGATAATTGCGCTCGACCGCAAAGCCGTCGGCCGCCTCGACCAGCCAGTCGAGCGCGCGCGGCTGTGCGTTGCGGATCGCGGCAAGATCGATCATGCCGGGGTGTGCGCCGTGGAGCGCGCACAGCGTATGGACGCAATCGGCGAAATCGCGCACCGCGACTTGCCGCATGGCAAGGATTCGCGGCATCGGGTGCATCGCGCTGCCATCGGCGTCGGCGAGCAGGGCGATGACCCCCCAACCGCTGTCGCGCCTTACGCTGTGTGCCGAATCGAAAGCCATGTTTTCCCGAGCACCTGTGTGCGCGAGCCGGACGATACCGGCTCGAACCCCTTTGTCGGGTCATGGCATATACCGAAGCACGTAAAGACCTGGTGTATTAGCGATTAAGCCTGTCTCAACCAAATACCTGGGGCAGATTACCGGGACAGATTGTCCGGATCAGGCCGTTCGGCGAGGATCGGTCAAGCGGCCTGTTGCGAGACGATCATCGCCGATACCGCCTCGATCGCCGCACCGCGTCGCAGTGCGGCCAGGCCGATCCGCACCGCCACCGGCTCGCCGCGATTGACCAGCAGCGTGCCGGCGACCGCGCGGGGGTGACCGCCGGCGATCATCTCCTCGATCGATTCCGCCACCGCAACGCGCGAGGCGATGTCGAGCAGCGTCACGAAGCGGACGCTGGACAAGGCCTCGATCGACAAGCCTGAAAGACCGGCGAGCGGTGCATCGGGCTGGTCGATATAACCGCGCAGGTTGATCCGCGCACGCGCTACCCCGGGGATCGCGGCGATCGTCTCGCTGGTCGCGCGCCGTTCGGCCTCGGCGTCGCGCAGATCGCTGGTGACGGTCACGTCATGGACCAACAGCGCCACGCCGCCGGGATGCGGCTTGATCGCGATCGTCAGGCTGCGATTACCATAGCGTGCCGAAGGGAGGTCGAGCGATTCATCGAGCCCGGAGGCTGCGACGCGGTAGATCGCCTCGGCCAGGAAAAGTCGCGCTGCGTCGGGCCCGATCAGGTCGATTGCCCGGCCCGGTTCGACCGATGCGCCAAAGTAACCGCGCGCGGACCGGCTGGCCGCGGTGATGCGCAGATCAGCATCGGCGATGATGACCATGTCGTCGACCGCATCGAGCAATGCGGTGATACCCATGTCGCGATCACCGGCGCCGACGGCGTGCGGGGCGCACAGCGCGTCCATCACATCGACCGAGGTGAGGATCAGTCGGGGTCGTCCGCGATGCAGTATATAGATTGGCGAGCGCATCGCGCGCTCCTGCCAGATGCCGAAATGGCGGACGAGATCCGATGCGGTGACAATATGATCACGGGGCGGATCGAACGGGATGATCTCAGCGGGTGTGTTCATGCCATGATTGAGACCCTCCAGATCGCCGGACGCAAGGTAATTCGTCCAAAGTGGGCAAGCATTGCTACATGGTTGCCAGATAAATCATCCATAACGGACCAAGTTTATTGGGAAACGGCGCAGGGATCGTTGATCCTTTGTCGCAAAATATGGGTTCCACCGCCGGCACATGTTCCATGACGGTAAAGATACGTGCCCTACAACCGGATAACGGCAGGGAAAGCGGCATGCGCCGGGTACCCCGACCGAGGCCCGATTGGACCGGCGCACATCCCGCGCGTCGGCGAGGCGGGCCGGCACTTCTTCCCAATAGGGGATGTGCGGCCCCGGCGGAAGAATGGTCCCCTTCCGCCGGGGTTTCATTTGCGCTTGCTGACCGAAAGTCGCTCGACCCGCCGCGCTATGCGAAAGAGCCGGCCGGGGGCCTGGTTGGCACCCCGTCCGGCTCTACGCTGCCGCCACCGGCAACTTGGATTGACGTGCCGGTTGTTCGCCGGAACGATCGATTACTGGTCGAGGAAGCTGCGCATTTTCCGCGAACGGCTCGGATGCTTGAGCTTGCGCAGTGCCTTGGCTTCGATCTGGCGAATACGCTCGCGCGTCACGCTGAACTGCTGGCCGACTTCTTCCAGCGTGTGATCGGTATTCATGCCGATGCCGAAACGCATGCGCAGCACGCGTTCCTCGCGCGGCGTCAGGCTCGCCAGAACCCGCGTGACGGTTTCCTTGAGGTTGGCCTGGATTGCCGCGTCGACCGGAATGATCGCATTCTTGTCCTCGATGAAATCGCCGAGATGCGAATCCTCCTCGTCGCCGATCGGCGTTTCGAGGCTGATCGGCTCCTTGGCGATCTTCATCACCTTGCGAACCTTTTCGAGCGGCATCGACAGCCGCTCGGCCATTTCCTCGGGCGTGGGCTCGCGGCCTTGCTCATGGAGGAACTGGCGGCTGGTCCGCACCAGCTTGTTGATCGTCTCGATCATGTGCACCGGAATACGGATGGTGCGCGCCTGATCGGCGATCGATCGCGTGATCGCCTGGCGGATCCACCAGGTCGCATAGGTGCTGAACTTGTACCCGCGGCGATATTCGAACTTATCCACCGCCTTCATCAGGCCGATATTGCCCTCCTGGATCAGGTCCAGGAACTGCAGGCCGCGATTGGTGTATTTCTTGGCGATCGAGATGACGAGGCGCAAATTGGCCTCGACCATTTCCTTCTTGGCGATACGCGCCTCGCGCTCGCCTTTCTGGACCATGTTGACGATGCGGCGGAACTCGGCGAGCGACATGCCGGTCGCCTGGCTGATCTCTGCGATCTCCATGCGGATGCGGTCGACCGCGTCGGTTTCGTTCTCGACGAACGCGGTCCATTTCTTGTCGAGCTTGCCCAGGCCGGCAATCCACTGCTCGTCCAGCTCATGGCCGATATAACGATCGAGGAAATCCTTGCGCGGCACCTTGTGACGCTCGGCCAGGCGCAACATCTGGCCGCCCAGCGCGGTCAGGCGCCGGTTGAAGGCATAAAGCTGATCGACGAGATATTCGATCTTCGCATTGTGGAACTGGACGCTCTCGACCTCGGCGGTCAGGTCTTCGCGCAGCTTGTGATATTTGCGCTCGTCCGCGCTCGACAATTCGCCGCCCGCGCCCATTGCTTCGAGGCGCGACTGCTGGACCTTGGAGAATTTCTTGTACAGCGCGGTGATGCTCGCGAAGCGCTCCAGCGCCTGCGGCTTCAGCTGCTCTTCCATCTGCGCGAGGGAAAGAGTGTTGTCCTCCTCCTCGTCATCGGACGGACGCGGCGTGCGCCGCTCCTGCATCGAATCCTCTTCCTCCTCGGCGGGCGCCTCTTCGGGCTCTTCTTCTTCCTTGAAGGATGGGCCGGCGGTCTTTTCGGAGATTTCGCCCGATGATCCGTCATCGTCGTCGCTGAGCGATTCGGGCGCGGGGTCCTTGGACAGCATTGCGTCGAGATCGAGGATCTCGCGCAGCTGCATCGTGCCTTCGTTCAGCGCGTTCGACCAGTCGATGATCGCGTTGAAGGTGATCGGGCTTTCGCACAATCCCAGGATCATCGTGTCGCGGCCGGCCTCGATGCGCTTGGCGATGGCGATTTCGCCCTCGCGGCTGAGCAGTTCGACCGCGCCCATCTCGCGCAGGTACATGCGCACCGGATCGTCGGTGCGATCGATGATCTCTTTCTTCTTCACGTCGAGCGCGGGCGCGCTTTCCTCGGCCGTGTCGACCGATTCGACTTCGTCCTCGGCCTGCTCATTATCTTCGCCGTCTTCGCCGGCCTCGTCATTCTCGACGAGGTTGACGCCCATTTCGTTGAGCGCCGACATGACGTCTTCCAGCTGATCGGAAGACATCTGGTCCTGCGGCAGCGCTTCGTTGAGCTGCTCGTAAGTGATGTAGCCACGCTTTTTGGCGCGCGCGACCAGCTTCTTGATCGACGCGTCGTTCAAGTCGATCAGCGGAGCGTCGCTGTTTTCGGTCGTGTCAGCGCCGTCCGCCATATCAGTCTTCGCCATTAATTGCCCTCGGTACTAAAAGCCCTGGCGTCTTCGTTCGCCTGCACCAGATTTGCAAGTCGAGCGTCGAGCGCCTGTTGTTCCTTCACCAGCGCGCTTTGCCGTTCGAACGCCGCGCCCAAATCGAACGCAGCATCGGAATAACGCGCTTGCATCGTCGCCGTTGCCTCGGCCAGTGCCGCATCCACTTCAGGTCGAGCCACCAGGATCGCGATTGCCTCGTCGAGGTCGTCGCGTGCCCTTTCCGGCTCTGCATCCTTTTGCGTAAACGAACACGATAATTGATCGGCCCGCAGCAGGTCGTGCGCGATTATATCAAATTCAGATGACGCCAATATGGTGAGAAGGCCCTCGCTATCAAGCGCCCCGCCATTATTTGCGTCTTCTACCGCCAAATCTATCACCGCTTCGAACAATCGCCCAAGCGCGCCATCGGCCAGTTTCAGCGATCCGAGTACCTCCATATGACGCGCGATTTCGGCTGGATGGCGGATCAGGCCGGCGAGCACAGCCTTGGCCAGGATACGGTCGATGCCGGTGACGCCGACACCCTTTACGCGCTCAGAGACGGGACCGATCGGCGCTTTCCACTTGTCCCTGGGGCCACCACGCTTGCCCGGCACGAAGGGCGGGCGGGGCGTCCATTCCTTGCGTTCGCGCTCATAGAGCTTTGCGAAGCGGCGGCGGAATTCGGCGAGATATTCGGTGCGCACGTCCTGATCGGCGATCGCATTGGCCAGTTCGGTGAAGCGGCGCTTGAACCCGGCTTTTTGTTCGGGGGTGTTGAGCGGCTCGGCGGCAAGCTCATGCGACCAGAGGCGATCGACCAAAGGTTCGGCTGCCTGGATCAGCGCCTCGAACGCGGCTGCGCCCTTGGCGCGGACCAGATCGTCGGGGTCCTGGCCTTCGGGTAAAGTCACGAAAGCGAGGCTGCGCCCCGGGCCCAGCATCGGCATGGCGCGGTTGGCGGCGCGGATCGCCGCCTTTTGCCCCGCCGAATCGCCATCGAAGCACAGGATCGGCACATCGGACAGGCGCCACAGCCGTTCGAGCTGCGCTTCGGTCAATGCGGTGCCAAGCGGCGCGACCGCCTCACCAAAGCCCGCTTGGGCGAGGGCGATGACGTCCATATACCCCTCCACCACCAGGATGCGGTTCGCCTTGCGGCTCGCGGCGGCGGCCTTGTCGAGATTGTAGAGTGTGCGTCCCTTATCGAAGAGCGGGGTCTCGGGCGAATTGAGATATTTCGGCTCGCCGTCTCCGATGATCCGCCCGCCAAATGCCACGGTGCGGCCGCGCGGATCGCGGATCGGGATCATCAGCCGGCCGCGAAAGCGATCATACGGCTCCTTGCCCTCGACCGAAATCAGCAGGCCGGATTCGACCAGCAGCGGGTCGCCATAATCCTTCAGCGCGTCTTTCAACTTACCGCGCGAATCGGGCGCGAAGCCAAGCGAGAATTCTTTGGCGGTCGCCGCCTTGATGCCGCGCTTTTCGAGGATCGCGCGCGCTTCGGCGCCGGCGATGCCGTTAAGCTGATCGGTGAACCATCCCGCGGCGTCGGCGCAGACTTCATGCAGGCCCTTGGCGCGTTCGGCCTTTTCGACCGAACGCGGGTCCATCGCCGGCAATTCCATTCCCGCTGCCTGGGCGAGTTCCTTGACCGCATCCATGAACGGCAGGCCGCGCTGGTCGGTCAGCCATTTGATCGCGTCGCCATGCGCCGAGCAACCGAAGCAGTGATAGAAACCCTTATCGTCGTTGACGTAGAAGCTCGGCGTCTTCTCGTTATGGAACGGGCAGCAGGCGCGATATTCCTTGCCCGCCTTTTGCAGCTTGGTGGTGCGACCGATCAGCGCCGACAGCAGGGTGCGGCTGCGCAGTTCGTCGAGAAATTGCGGGGAGAGGCTCACCTTCCTTCACCCCTCCCGCTTGCGGGAGGGGCAGGGGGTGGGCTCGCGGTCAGCCACCATCGCCGCGTTCACGATAGTTTCCAGAACACCGTCCATATTCTCCGTCAGGTCATTGTTCCAGAACCGGATAACGCGATAGCCTGCGGCCTCGATCGCTCGAGTCCGTGCTTCATCATGGCCCAAAGCGTCGACATGCTGGTTGCCGTCGAGCTCGACGAACAACCTGTGTGACCGGCAAACGAAATCGGCGAAATATCCAGCGATCGGTATCTGACGGCTGAATTTCAGACCGTTCAACCGCCCGCCTTTAAGCTGCTGCCACAGCATCTGCTCATGCAGCGTCGCGTTGTTGCGCAGGTCACGCGCCCTCGCAGTCGGCCTTCCCAGCCGAAACCGGGGGCCCACCCCTCGATCCCCTCCCGCAAGCGGGGGGGGAGGAAGAAGGGCGTCTTTCTCCATTTACGACAAGGCCGCCTTCACCAGTCCACTCGCCTTGCTCATATCCAGCGTCGTCGCATGGCGCGCCTTAAGCTCCGCCATCACTCGACCCATATCCTTCATGCCGCTGGCACCCAGTTCGGCCTTGATCGCCTCGATCGCCGCGGACGTTTCCGCCTCGCTCATCTGCTGCGGCAGGAACGCCTCGATCACCACGATTTCCGCGGCCTCGGCGTCGGCGAGTTCCTGACGGTTGCCCTTCACGAACATCTCGATCGATTCGCGGCGCTGCTTGACCATCTTCTGCAGCACTTCGACGACCAGCGCGTCGTCGCTGTCGGGCGCCTTGCCGACGCGCGCTTCGATGTCACGATTCTTGATCTGCGACTGGACCAGGCGCAGCGTTGCGGTGCCCGCCTTGTCCCCGCCCTTCATGGCGGTGACGAGCGCGGTCTTGATGTCGTCGCGAATCATTTTAACATCCTTCGAAGGCAATCGTCACCCCTAGCCCAAAGGCCATGTCTTTAACAGATTGACGCATCGGGTCCGCACCTCTAGCTCCCGCCCCTTAGCGACATTGAAACACTTGGAGTGCCCGCCACGATGGCCGACGCCAAACCTATTGCTGTGCCCGAAGGAGCCACGGGGGTCTTGGTCCTCGCGTCCGGGGACGTGGCATGGGGCCGTGGTTTCGGTGCGGAAGGGACCGCGGTCGGCGAAGTCTGCTTCCACACCGCGATGACCGGATATCAGGAGGTGATGACCGATCCCTCCTTTGCCGGGCAGATCATTACCTTCACGTTCCCGCATATCGGCAATGTCGGCGCCAACCCCGAGGACCTCGAGGCGAACGACCCGCATGCGCTCGGCATCATCGTGCGCGAGGATGTGACCGAACCGTCCAATTTCCGCGCGGTCGAGCGGCTCGACAGCTGGATGAAGACGCACGACCGGATCGGCCTCGCCGGGATCGACACCCGCGCGCTGACTCGCCGCATTCGTGCCGGCGGCGCGCCCAACGGCGTGATCGCGCATTCGGCGAGCGGCGAGTTCGATATTCCCAAGCTGCTCGAAATGGCGCGCGGCTGGCCCGGTCTCGAAGGCATGGACCTCGCGATCGAAGTCACGACCCAGACGCATTATGGCTGGGAAGGCGGCATCTGGCGCCTCGGCTTCGGATATGAGGACGGCGGTCTCTCGACTTCGCTCGACACGAGCGGGGCGGGGGAGGCTGACATGCGAAAGCCGTTCGTTTCGAGCGAAGGCTCTCTCGAGCCTGGCCGAGAGATCGAGAAACAGGCCCCAAAGGACCGCCCCCATGTCGTCGCCATAGATTACGGCGCCAAACGCAACATCTACCGCAACCTCGTCGCCGCCGGCGCCAAGGTCAGCGTCCTCCCCGCGACCGCGACCTTCGATCAGGTCATGGCACTCAAGCCCGACGGCATCTTCCTCTCGAACGGTCCCGGCGATCCCGCCGCGACCGGCGAATATGCCGTGCCGGTGATCCGGCAATTGCTCGAAACGCGCATTCCGCTGTTCGGCATCTGCCTCGGCCACCAGCTGCTCGGTCTCGCGGTGGGCGCGGAAACGACCAAGATGTTCCAGGGCCATCGCGGCGCCAACCACCCGGTCAAGCGCCTCAGCGACGGCCCCGATTCTGGGCGAGTCGAGATCACCTCGATGAACCACGGCTTCGCGGTGATCAGCGAGACGCTCCCGGTAACCGCGCGCGAGACGCATGTCTCGCTGTTCGACGGCAGCAATGCCGGCTTTGAACTGACCGACCGCCCCGCATTCAGCGTGCAATATCACCCCGAGGCGAGCCCGGGTCCGCAGGACAGCCTGTATCTGTTCGAGAAGTTCGTTGGGATGCTGGATATAGCCAAATGATGCTTTATCGGGATCTCGAAATACCCGTATCTCCCACCGTCCTTCGCAAGAAGGGTAGGGACTACAAGCGCATTGCCGCAGAGTGCTACGTAGCTCGGGCAGCAAAACTCACGCCGCGTCAGGCCCTGTTTTACCGCAATCTTATGGACATCAGCCAGCAGCTTGAGAGCAATTACATTCCAATCGATTTCTCAGCGCCGACCCAACATGCTCTTTTTCTGGACCGTGGCTGTGTAAATATCGCTGTTAATGCAGGTTTTTTGAAGCCGCTTAAGAATGACAGCGATGGGGTAGTGAGCGAAGTCGAGCTTGCCTGGGACTCCACCGGCGTGTGGGCCACTAAATAGTGCCTAAACGCATCGCCTTTTCTTCCATCCTGATCATCGGCGCGAGCATCGCCCTGGCCGCGAACGCGCCGGCCGGGGACAGCCTCACCCAGGTCGCGGGCTGGAAGCTGGCGGATGTGGGCCACAAGGCGGGCGACGACAGCGACCGGCTGGTGACGATCGAAAAGGTCATCCCCCAGATCGACCTGATCTATCGCCCAAGCGAGAGCAATACGGGCGGCAGCATCCATGCCGAGTTCAAGCCGCTCAAGGGCTGCAAGGGACTGAGCTATAATTCCGGTTTCCAGTTCGACGCCCCCCCGGCCGACCGTGCGGCTGAAGTCCGCGAGCAGTTCGATGAGGCGTTTGCCGATTTCGCCAAGACCTGTCCGATCGATCCGAACGCCGCGACGACGCTGATGGCCGGCTTTGCCGAGGCCTTCGCGGCGGTCGACAAACTGATGACCGATCAGCCCAACGTCTATCCGCCGGAACCGGTCGATAGTGACGTGACGAGCGCGGATCAAAGCAGCACATGATGCCGACACGCACCGCCATCTCTGTCGTCGATTCCAGCCCGATCGGTCAGGCGAGCGCGTTCGATCGTTCGTCCGCGCGGTCGATCAATCGTCCCACGGGTTGATGATGGCCGCGCCTGTCCTCGCCATGTCGGAGACATTCCTGGTCACCAACGGCATTTCCGCCGCGATGGCCTGTGACGCGATCAGCAGGTCGATATCGGCGATGGGTTGGCCGATCGCCTCCAGGCCCGCCTTGGTCTTTCCCCACACCACCGCGGTCGCCATGTCCGGACTGAGGACACGGTCGCCGCATCGCGCAAGAATAGCGTCGAGAAAGCCGATCAGCCGGTCGCGGCGCGCCGGGTCGGGCGCACTGTCGATGCCATATTCGATTTCGGCAAGCACGATGGTCGACAGGAAGCAGCGCGCGCTGTTCTCGGCCAGGAACGCGATCACTTTCGGCTCGGGCCGGCGCCGCGCCAGTTCGATCCAGATATTGGTATCAATCAGCACCGAATATCTCGCGCTGTTCGGTGGCCTTGCCGCTGCGCTCGGGCTGCGGCAGTTCGACGCCGTCCGCGATCGCGATCAGATGGTCGACCCACGCCTCGCCCGACATCGCCCGAATGCGCGCGGCGCGGTCGGCGTCCGTCGGGGCATAAGTCCGCTCGAGCAGCGCCCTGATCTCGGCCTCGATCGAGCGGCCGTTCCTGGCGGCCGTCACGCGGATGCTTTCCTTGACGGCATCATCGACATTTCGAACCGTAATGAAGCCCATCGCCCGTCCTCCCAGCATGAACTGCGTTCAGCGCATACACTGCATACAATGAATGCATTGCAGTCAATGTATGCACCGAATCCAGGCCGGACGATAGCTCAAAGCCTCGGCATTTCTTCACAGCACTTCCCCAATATATTTAGCAACCTATTGAAATCACGCGATAGGACCGGGAATTCGGCCGCCTCCGCTAAAAGATGTGGCACAATCCGGTGTAACATATCTCCCGTCGGTCGTCGGTCTCCGCGCTTCGATGGCGCGATTCACCTTGTGGCGCCTCCCGGCTATGCAAGAACGCTCGATCACCTCGCCCCCCGGCACAAAACAAAGAAACAGACGCGATAATGCCAAAACGCACCGACATCTCCTCCATCCTCGTCATTGGCGCCGGTCCGATCGTGATCGGCCAGGCGTGCGAGTTCGATTATTCGGGCACGCAGGCGATCAAGGCGCTGCGCGAGGAGGGTTATCGCATCATCCTGGTCAATTCGAACCCGGCGACGATCATGACCGATCCCGAGCTCGCCGATGCGACCTATGTCGAGCCGATCACGCCCGAGATCGTCGCCAAGATCATCGCTAAGGAGCGACCGGATGCGGTCCTGCCGACGATGGGCGGGCAGACCGCGCTCAACACCGCGCTGGCGCTGTTCAACGACGGCACGCTGGAAAAATATGGCGTGCAGATGATCGGTGCCGATGCCGAAGCGATCGACAAGGCCGAGGATCGGCAGAAATTCCGCGAGGCGATGGACCGCATCGGTCTTGAAAGCGCGCGCTCGGCGATCGCGCATACGGTCGATGAAGCGCTTGCCGGACTGGAGCGCACCGGCTTGCCGGCGATCATCCGGCCGAGCTTCACCATGGGCGGCTCAGGTGGCGGCATCGCCTATAATCGCGAAGAATTCGAGGAGATCGTCCGCAAGGGTCTTGACGCGTCGCCGACCAACGAGGTGCTGATCGAGGAGTCCCTCCTTGGTTGGAAGGAATATGAGATGGAGGTCGTGCGCGACCGCAACGACAATTGCATCATCATCTGTTCAATCGAGAATATCGACCCGATGGGCGTCCATACCGGCGATTCCATCACCGTCGCGCCGGCGCTGACGCTGACCGACAAGGAATATCAGATCATGCGCAACGCGAGCATCGCGTGCCTGCGTGAGATCGGCGTCGAGACCGGCGGCTCGAACGTGCAGTTCGCGGTCAATCCGAAGGACGGCCGCCTGATCGTGATCGAGATGAACCCGCGCGTGTCGCGCTCGTCCGCGCTTGCCTCCAAGGCGACCGGCTTCCCGATCGCCAAGGTCGCTGCGAAGCTCGCGGTGGGGTACACGCTCGACGAGATCACCAACGACATCACCAGCGCGACCCCGGCATCGTTCGAACCGACGATCGATTATGTCGTGACCAAGATCCCGCGCTTCGCGTTCGAGAAGTTCAAGGGCGCCGAACCGATCCTGTCGACCGCGATGAAATCGGTCGGCGAAGTGATGGCGATCGGCCGCAACATCCATGAATCGATGCAGAAGGCGCTGCGCGGCCTTGAGACGGGCCTGAGCGGCTTCAACATGATCGAGGCGCTGCAGGGCGCGCCACGTGCGGAAATCGAGGCTGCACTGGCGCGGGCAACGCCGGACCGGCTGCTGGTCGCGGCCCAGGCCTTGCGTGAAGGCTTCACCGTTGCCGAGGTCCACGCGATCGCCAAATACGATCCATGGTTCTTGGAACGCATCGCCGAGATCATCGCGGCGGAAAATACGGTCTGCTCGAACGGTCTGCCGCAGGATGCGGCGGGCATGCGCAAGCTCAAATCGATGGGGTTCAGTGACAAGCGCCTTGCTTATCTCGCGCTGCAATCGGCCAATTTGCGCGGCGGCAGCGCGCGTGGCATCGCCCGCGGGTCGGGGCTGATCCATGAAGCTGTCAAGGCGATGACCGGCGGCGTGACCGAGGATGAGGTGCGCAGCCTGCGCCACAAGCTCGGCGTTCGCCCGGTGTTCAAGCGGATCGACACCTGCGCGGCGGAGTTCGACGCCAAGACGCCGTACATGTACTCGACCTACGAAGCGCCGAGCTTTGGCGAGCCGGAGTGCGAAAGCCAGCCGAGCGACCGCAAGAAGATCGTCATCCTCGGCGGCGGGCCGAACCGGATCGGGCAGGGGATCGAGTTCGACTATTGCTGCTGCCACGCCTGCTTCGCACTGGAAGAGGCGGGTTATGAAACGATCATGGTCAACTGCAACCCGGAGACGGTGTCGACCGATTACGACACGTCCGACCGACTGTATTTCGAACCGCTGACCGCCGAGGATGTGCTCGAAATCCTCCATGTCGAGCAGCAGAATGGCGAGCTGGTCGGCGTGATCGTCCAGTTCGGCGGGCAGACGCCGCTCAATCTGGCGCGCGCGCTCGAAGCGGCAGGCATCCCGATCCTCGGGACCAGTCCCGATGCGATCGATCTGGCCGAGGATCGCGAGCGTTTCTCCGCGCTGGTCACCAGGCTCGGCCTGTTGCAGCCCGCCAACGGCATGGCGCGCAGCCGCGACGAGGCGATCGCGGTCGCCGAACGCATCGGCTATCCGGTGCTGATGCGGCCAAGCTATGTGCTTGGCGGGCGGGCGATGGAGATTGTCGATTCGCCCGGGCAGCTCGACGACTATATCCAGACCGCGGTTCAGGTATCGGGCGATTCGCCGGTGCTGATCGACCAGTATCTGCGTGATGCGATCGAGGTCGATGTCGACGCGATTTGCGACGGGACCGACGTGACGGTCGCCGGCGTGCTCCAGCATATCGAGGAGGCCGGGGTCCATTCGGGCGACAGCGCCTGCTCGATTCCGCCCTACAGCCTGTCCGACGCGATCATCGCCGAGATCGAGCGCCAGACCGTCGCGCTGGCGCATGCGCTGTCGGTGGTGGGGCTGATGAACATCCAGTTCGCGGTCAAGGACGGGCTGGTCTATCTGATCGAGGTCAATCCGCGCGCCAGCCGCACGGTGCCGTTCGTCGCCAAGGCGATCGGGGCGCCGGTCGCCAAGATCGCCGCGCGGGTGATGGCGGGGGAGAAGCTTGCCGGCTTGCCGAAGATCGATCGCCACATCGATTATTATGCGGTCAAGGAAGCGGTATTCCCGTTCAATCGTTTCCCCGGGGTCGATCCGGTACTCTCACCGGAAATGAAGTCGACCGGCGAAGTTATGGGAATCGATAGCAATTTCTCGATCGCCTTTGCCAAGGCCGAACTCGGCGCGGGGACCGTGCTGCCGCGTTCGGGCACGGTATTCGTGAGCGTAAAGCCAAGCGACAAATCGGTTATCCTGCCCGGCGCAAAGCAGTTGGCCGAGCTTGGTTTCAAGATCGTCGCGACTGACGGGACTGCCAGTTTCCTCGAAGCGAACGGCGTGCCGGTCGAACGCATCAACAAGGTTGCGCAAGGCCGGCCGCACATCGTCGACCGGATGAAGGACGGCGGGATCGACCTTGTATTCAACACCACCGAGGGCTGGCAGTCGCTGAAAGACTCGCAACCGATCCGCGCCGCGGCGCTGGTGCAGAAGATTCCGCACTTCACCACCGCACCCGCCAGTGTCGAAGCGGCACAGGCGATTGCGGCACTTGCAACGCACGACCTTGAAGTAAGGCCGCTGCAATCCTATTATTCGCACTCGCACAACTAATTCCCCACATGACAACAACGTGCGGGCAGGCCCCTCTAGGGTCGGCCAACGGGGAATTTTTCGAAGACGAAGGACTGTAAGGGATGGCGACCGTCGAAAAAATGCCGATGCTGCAAGAAGGCTATGAGAAGCTCAATGCGGACCTGAAACGGCTCAAGGCGGAACGCCCGCAGATCGTCGATGCGATCGAGGAAGCGCGCGCCCATGGCGACCTTTCCGAAAACGCCGAATATCATGCCGCCAAGGAGCGGCAGGGCCAGATAGAGGCGTCGATCAGCGATATCGAGGACAAATTGTCCCGTGCGCAGGTGATCGATCCGAAGGAATTGTCGGGCGACAAGGTCGTGTTCGGCGCGACCGTCACCCTGCTCGACGAGGACGAGAAGCCGGTAAAATATCAGATCGTCGGCCAGACCGAGGCGGATGCCAAGGGCGGCCGGATTTCGTACAATTCGCCGCTCGGCCGTGGGTTGATCGGCCGCAAGGTTGATGAAGAGGTCGAAGTGACCGTCCCCTCGGGCGACCGCTGGTACGTCGTGTCGAAGATCGAATTCATCTGAACGGGATCGATCTTCCTCGCGGACGCTTCACCGACGCGCTGGTCGCGCTGTCGGTGTTCCTGCTGCTATTGTCCGCGGCCTTGTTCGGTCTGCTTGCGGCGTCGGCGACGTTCGGCTTCAGCCCGCAGCTGTTCCTGGCCGGCGCGTGGCGCGACGATCCGTTCTGGTCGTGGCTGTCACCGCTCGCCTCGGCCTTTCTCGCGCGCGATTTCGTGTCGCCGATCTTCAACCTGATCTTTCTGTTGATCGCCGGTCGTTTCGTCGAAAAGGCGATCCGGCCGGTCGGGCTGGGCATCGTTTTCCTGGCCGGCGCCTATGGTGGGGCGCTCGCGCGGCTGATTCTGACGCCGAACTCGCTGCTGCCCAGCGCCGGGCTGGAACCGGCGTTGTTCGCGGTGCTTGGCGCTTATTTCATGCTTTACGGCGTGCCGCGCGTGATCCCGATCGCGCAGGGGCATAGCCGCTCGATCCAGATCGCGATCCTCGCCGGCGTATGGCTGGCGATCCAGATCATCTTCCAAATCGTCGGGCAGAGTTTCGAGATGTCGGTCTCGATCGTCGAGCCGATCGGTGGGCTGGTCGCTGGCGTCGCGCTGGCCAGGCCATTGCTCGCCTGGCAGTATCGCAAGGCCTGAATCCTCAGGCTGCTGGCGGCGCCAGCAGGTCGGGTTCTAGCAGGCGATGAAGGTGGACCACTACGAACTTCATGCCGGCATCATCGACCGTGCGTTGCGCGGCCGCGCGCCACGCCTTTTCGGCGCTGGCATAGTCCTGAAACATGCCGACGATCTCGATCGAGTCGAGATCGTCGAAGTCGAGAGTGCGCGGGTCGCTGACGCGGCCGCCGAAGACGAGGTGGAGTTTGCTCATATGCGTTTCCCGGGGAAGGAGTCGCGCATGTCCTTAGAGAGTGGTTGCGGCCTGTTGAAGGGTTAATCCTTCTTGGTGGTCTTCGCCGCCGCCGCACCGGCGGTGGCCAGCGCCTTGATCACGCCGCCGAGCAGCTTGCCGGCTTGATCGCGCGCCGCATTTTTGTTCAGGCCGAGCGAATCGAGTTCGGCCTTGCCGGCGTCGCGTGCCGCCTTGGCCGCGGCACCAGTGCTGTCGGCGATGCGCTTGCCCACCGGCGCGAGCAACTGACCCTCGCGCTCGCTGCGTGGCAGCAGCGCACCGAGAACGGCACCCAGCGCGATGCCGCCGGCGAGCACCGCTACGGGATTGGACTGGAGACTGTCGGCCGTGTTGCGCACGGTGTCGATCGCGCTCTTACGGCTTTTCTTCAGCGCCTTGGCCGCC
This sequence comes from Sphingomonas sp. UYAg733, assembly GCF_054057355.1. Lineage (NCBI taxonomy): Bacteria > Pseudomonadati > Pseudomonadota > Alphaproteobacteria > Sphingomonadales > Sphingomonadaceae > Sphingomonas > Sphingomonas sp. UYAg733. The sequence continues at coordinate 127,440 of NZ_JBSRZE010000009.1, read as the reverse complement.
TTGTCATAGGTTTTCTCCATCGCGCTGCGCTTCACGGGCTTTGCGGCATGGCTTGCGGTCGCTTCGGTCATGTCTTGGTCCTCTTGCCACGGGCGCTGGCCCGTTCATTGGTCAAACTCGTTGGTGGGGCAGGGGTTGCATCGCTGCCCGCTTCGGATGAGGCGTCGCCCAGTTCGCTGATCAGCTTCGACAGCGGTTTGCGCGCCAGGAAGATGCCGACCGCCGTCGCTGCGCCGGCAAGGGTCAGCGGATGGCGTTTCGCCGCCTCCAGGCCTTCACGCGCCATTTCCTGGCCGGTTTCCTTTAACTCCTGCATCGCTTCGCGCGCCAGCACCCTGGGGTTGAGCCGTGCCTGCAATTCGACCAGCGTACCGGCGAGCCTCCGACGCGCCTCGATCGAGCACGCCTTGGCGAAGTCGAGATCGGGTTCGTCCGGATTATTCTCCGCGCTCATTCTACATGGTCCTTGATCGCGGTGACCGTGCGAATCTTGTCGATCGCGATCTTGACCAGCACCCCGGCGATCATGAGGCCCGATCCGATGACGATGATGATCGCCCAGGCCGGGCCGATCGCGCGCCACAGGATCAACACCAGCCCCACGAACAGTGCGATAAACGCGCTCTGCGCGACAAGGAAGGCGGTCACGCCAAGCAGAATCGCGGCCTTGGCGTCGCCGATGCGATCGAACAATTGCGCGCGATAAAGCCGGATTTCGGACCTCACAAAGCGCTCGGCATCGTCGATCAACCGCGAGAACAGCGCCGCAATGCTGTGATCGTCGGGCGACGGTTGATCGTCCATATTACCCCCGAACCTGGAACTAGGCTTTGTCGTCGGTCGTGCGATCCGCTGCATCGAGGCCCGACTTGATCAGTCGGACGAGCACGAAGCCGACCGCCGCCGCAGTTCCGATTGCGATCGCCGGGCTTTTCTTCACAAAGCCTCGGGCATCGGAGATCAGGTCGTCGATCCCCTTCGACTTCAGAGATTCGGAAAAGCCCGATACCGCCTCGGCGGCGGAGCGCGCATATTGACCATATTGCGCGCCGAGCTTTTCATCGACCGTGCCGGCCGCATCGTTCATCATCTTCGACAATTCGTCGAGCGCGCCGCCCGCGCGCGCCTTGCCATCCTCGGCATAGCCACGCGCTCTGGTGCCTGCGTCCTTGGTGAACTTCGCTGCGCCGTCCTTCAGCGCCTGGGCCGAAATCGGAATGGCGTCCGTCGCCGGCTTGGCGTTGGCGGGGTTTTCGATGGTGGTGGTATCCAAGGTGGGACCTTTCAGAGGTTTTGCGGGCTTCGGCTTGGGGTTCGGTCTCGCGTCAACCGATGGTGCGCCGTTGAGCGCTTTCCTCGGCGTGGCGCTGGTGGCGGCCTTCTTCACCGGCTTGGCCGGCTTCGGAGCTTTTGGAGCATCTTCGGCCATGTGAACCCTTTCTCGAGTGTCGTTGCAATCAACCGGCAAGACCGGCTTCCGGTTCCATCGGCCACCTGCGAATTGCCGCATGCGCCGTTAGCCGATAGAGGCTCGGCCCGAATTCACCGCAACTTTGGTGCCCGCCCACGATTAGAAGGATCGTTCCGTGACCGCAATCATCGACATTCACGCCCGTCAGATCATCGACAGCCGCGGCAACCCGACGGTCGAAGTCGATGTCATGCTCGAGGACGGCAGCTTCGGCCGCGCGGCGGTGCCCTCGGGCGCGTCGACCGGCGCGCATGAGGCGGTCGAAAAGCGCGACGGCGACAAGAGCCGCTGGCTCGGCAAGGGCGTTCAGGCAGCGGTCGACGCGGTCAATTCAGAGATCGCATCGGTGGTGCTCGGCATCGATGCCGAGGACCAGGCGGATGTCGATCGCGCGATGATCGAACTGGACGGCACGCCCAACAAGGCGCGGCTTGGCGCCAATGCGATCCTCGGCGTCAGCCTCGCGACCGCCAAGGCGGCGGCGGATGCGCGCGGCCTGCCGCTTTATCGCTATGTCGGCGGTGTCGCGGCGCATGTCCTGCCGGTGCCGATGATGAACATCATCAATGGCGGCGAACACGCCGGTAATCCGATTGATTTCCAGGAATTCATGATCGTGCCGGTCGGCGCGGATTCGCTATTCGAAGCGGTGCGTTGTGGTTCGGAGATTTTCCACACGCTGAAGAAAGGCCTGCACGACAAGGGCCTTGCCACTTCTGTTGGCGATGAGGGCGGCTTTGCGCCGAACATCGCCAGCACCAGCGATGCGCTCGATTTCATCATGAAGTCGATCGAGCAGGCAGGCTATACGCCGGGCGACGATGTGATGATCGCGCTCGATTGCGCCGCGACCGAGTTCTTCAAGAACGGCAAGTACGATATCTCGGGCGAGAACAAGATCCTGTCGAGCCACGAGATGGCGGAATATCTCGCCGATCTGACCCGCCGCTACCCTATCTTTTCGATCGAGGACGGCATGGCCGAGGATGATTTCGAAGGCTGGAAAGTGCTCACCGACCTGGTCGGCAAGAAGGTGCAGCTGGTTGGTGACGATCTGTTCGTCACCAACCCGAAGCGTTTGAAGCAGGGAATTGCCGACGGCCTGGCAAATTCGTTGCTGGTCAAGGTCAACCAGATCGGCACGCTGACCGAGACGCTGGAGGCAGTCTCGATGGCCAATCGTGCTGGCTATACCGCGGTGATGTCGCACCGCTCGGGCGAGACCGAGGATTCGACCATCGCGGACCTCGCGGTCGCGACCAATTGCGGACAGATCAAGACTGGCAGCCTCGCGCGCTCCGACCGGTTGGCCAAGTATAACCAGCTGATCCGCATCGAGGAGGAACTGGGCGACGCCGGCCGCTATGCCGGGCGCGACGTGTTGCGCGGCTAGGCAATGAACCAAACATGGTAAATTAAAGCTTGATCGCCGAGTCGCGTGGAGTAAGAATCACGCAATGACAAAGCGTTCTCCCTTACGCCTCATGCTCCGCCGGGCCATTGGCCCGGCGGTTCTATTGATCGTGATGACGGTGTTCGGGATCTACGCTGTGCTCGGCCCCAATGGCGCGCGCGCTTATGGCGATATCAAGCGTCAGTTGGGCAAGCGCGATGTCGAACTCGCCGCGCTCAAGCAAAAGCGGGCTGAGTGGCAGAACCGGGTCAACCTGCTCGACCCGAACAAGGCCGACCCGGACATGGTCGATGAGCTGGTGCGCAAGAAACTGAACGTCGCGCACCCCGACGATATCATCCTGCCGATGGCCCCGTAGCCTTCAGTGTTGGCGACTTTCGCGCAACGGCGCGGTGTTCGAGCGGTCTTGTGTCGCGCCTTCCCCGGCGAAGGCCGGCGCCAAGTCGTGGTGCTGAAATTTCGGGCCACTGCAATTATCGGCTGTAACGCGCGTTTGCATTGACCTTCCATACTGGACCCCGGCTTTCTGCGGGGAAGCGCTTTTGATTCAAGAGATTGAGCGGTCGGCTGGCATCAGCCGACCGCTCGTATCCGTAAGCCGATCAGCTATCGATCAGGCTCGCCTCATGCTGCGTGACCCGCGCCGCGCCTTTCGCCCCGAGAAAGGTCAGCAGGTCGTTGGTGAAGCGGTCGCTCTCGGTCACGGTCAGGCCGTGCGGGGCGCCGTCATATTCGACCAGTTGCGATCCAGCGATACCCTTGGCGGCTTCGCGGCCGGTGGCGTCGATCGGCACGGTCGTGTCGCCAGTACCATGGACGATCAATGTCGGTACGCGGAATGCCGCCAGATCGCCGCGGAAATCGGTATGGCCAAAGGCATTGGCGCATTGCAGCACGCCCCGTAGCCCGGCCTGCATCGCGACGTTTTGCGCCCATTGCAGCTGTTCCGCGCCGACCGGGTGCGAGACGATGCCGACACCGTAGAACTGCTTGAAGAAGCCGGCGAAGAAACCGTAGCGATCCTTTTCGATGCCCTCGCCGATCGCCTGGAGTTGTTCCTCGGCCACGCCGTGCGGGTTGTCGTCAGTCTTGAGCATATAGGGCACCACGGACGAGATCAGGCCGGCGCCGACCACGCCCTTGCCGTCATGGCGGCTCATATAGCGCGCGACCTCTCCGCCCCCCATCGAGAAGCCGATGATCACCGCATCATTGTCCGCGCCGGTTTCCTTCATGACGTCGGCAAGGTCATCGCTCAACGTGTCGTAGTCATAACCGCTCCAGGGTTGACCCGAACGCCCAAAACCGCGCCGGTCATAGGCGATCGCGCGAAAGCCGGATTCGGCCAGGGCCAGCGCCTGCGCGTCCCAGCTGTCGGCCGAGAGCGGCCAGCCATGGATCAGTATGACGGGACGGCCGCTGCCCCAATCCTTGACGTAGAGGTCGGTGCCGTCGCGGGTCTTGATATAGGGCATGGGAGCTCTCCGGGTATGCGGATGGAGCATCCTGAACGAGCCGCTCCACGGGCAGTTCCGCCCGGGCTGGCGCGGCGCGCGCCAACCTGCCAGCATCATAGCCATAAGCGAATCGAGAGGATTTCCATGCGTTTGACATTGCTGGCCGGCATCGCGGTGCTGGCGCTGGTGGCGTGTTCGCCGTCGACGACCGTGACCAACACGACGACCGAGGCGGCACTGCCGACCACCAACTGGGCGGGTTTTCGCGACGCGTTCGTCGAGGGCTGGTTCAAGATCGATCCGGGCAATGCGGTCTATCAGGGGCGGCATGATTTCGATGGCGGGCTGGCCGACTGGAGTGCCGCCGGCCTGAAACGCCAGGGCGATTTCCTGCGCGACGCGATCGTCAAGGCGCGGGCCTTCGACACGGCGAAGATGACCAAGCAGGACGCCTTCGAACGCGACTATCTGGTCGGCGTGGCGGCAGGGAAATTATTCTGGCTGGAGGATGCGGACCAACCGCACACCAATCCGGCCTGGTATGTCGGCGGTGGTCTCGACCCCAATGTCTATATCGCGCGCAACTATGCCGATGCGCCGACACGCATGAAAGCGATGATCAAGTTCCTGCGCCAAATACCTGGAGCGGCGGCCAATATCCGTGCGAACCTGAAGGCGCCGATGCCGCTCAGCTATCTCAACTATGGGGTCGCCGGTTTCAACGGTTTTGCCGGTTATTATACCGATGACGCCAAAAAGGCCTTTGCCGGGGTGCAGAGTCCCGCACTTCAGGACGAGTTCGATCAGGTCGCCGGTGCGGCGTCGAAATCGATGAAGGATCTGGCCGGCTGGCTCGAAGGGCAGAAAGGCAGCGCGACGCAGGACTTCGCACTCGGCGCCGACAAATTCTCGCGCATGGTCAAGATGACCGAAGGCGTCGATGTCCCGCTCGATCGGCTCGAGGCGGCCGGCCGCGCCGACCTCAAGCGCAACCAGGATGCGTTGAAGGCCGCCTGTGCCGAGTTCGCGCCGGATGCGACGATCGTCGCGTGCATGGCGAAGATGAATGCCAACAAGCCCGAAGGCGGGCCGGTCGCCGAGGCGCGCAAGCAAATCCCGCTGCTGAAAGCGTTCGTGATCGAGAAGGACATCGTCTCGATCCCCGACAACGAACAGGCTCTGGTCGAGGAAAGCCCGCCCTATAACCGGCAGAACTCCGCCTATATCGACCCCCCGGGGCCGTTCGAGAAGGGCATTCCGTCGATCTATTATATCTCGCCGCCCGATCCGAGCTGGACCAAGGCCGAGCAGGACGGCTTCGTGCCGGGCAAGATGGATCTGCTCTTCACCTCGGTCCACGAAGTGATGCCGGGCCATTTCCTGCAGTTCCGCCACGCCAATGCCTCGCCGTCACTCTTCGGGCGGCTGTTCGTCGGATATGCCTTTGCCGAGGGGTGGGCGCACTATGCCGAGGAGATGATGTGGGACGCCGGCCTCAATAATGGCCCCGGTCGGAATGGGCCGGAGACGCATGTCGGCCAGCTGTCCAACGCGCTGCTGCGCAATTGCCGCTATCTCTCGGCGATCGGGTTGCATGCGCGCGGCCTGACTCAGGAACAGTCGCGCAAAATGTTCGTCGACGAATGTTATCAGGATGAGGGTAACGCCAAGCAGCAATCGGCCCGCGGCACGTATGACCCGGCCTATCTCAACTACACGATGGGCAAGCTGCTGATCCGCAAGCTACGTGACGATTGGGTCGCGACGCGCGGCGGGCGCAAGGCGTGGAAGGCGTTCCACGACGAGTTCCTGAAATATGGCGGGCCACCGATCCCGCTGGTGCGTCAGGCGATGATGGGCGAGCCGACCGCCAAGGCGGTATTCTGACGCTCGCGGGGGATTGGCGGTTTGCTAAACCGGACCGCCGACGATCGGGCCGCGCATAAATTAGATCGGAGCCTGGCGTCGCGATGACGACGCCAGGCCTCGCGCAGGACCGAATAGGCACCGCTCGTATATCATCGGTGATTGTTTCAGTCCGATGTTGCGAGGATCAATCGCGCCTGATCGGCACGACGCTTGGCGGAAAGCTCAACGCATGTCGCGCGGGCACGCTGTTCGACCTGAGTGAGATAGTGTTGCGCCAGGCCATCTTCCGGATCGGATGTGAGCGACCCGAAATGCTCGTGCCCCGCATCGATCATGCCGAACACGGCGATCAGATACTGGTCGAAGGCCTTTCTGACCGCTTCCATCTGCCCATGTTCGTCCAGCCAGGCGCTGGACATGGCCGATGTCGAAAAGGTCGCGAAACTTTTGCCCGCCAGAATCGAATCCGGAATTTGGTGACTGATCGACGCCGGCGTCAATCCAGCGCCCATCACCCGGTCGACATAGCCCTTGATCATCGCCGGCGGCATGCCGAACCAGATCGGATAGACGAACACGATAGCATCGGCTTCCCGCAAAAGGCCCAGTTCTTGCGCGACGTCCATCGACAACGGGGTGTGATGTTCGGGAAAGCGATTGCCACGCAGGCGCGGATCGAAATCAATCGCATAGAGATCGCGGACCACCGCTTCCTGCCCCGCGTCCCGCACGCTCCTGCAATAGCGGTCGGCGATGGCGTGGTTGAAGCTGCCGGGCACGGGATGGCCGATGACGATGACGTGGCGCGGTGAATGGTCGGCAGTCGACGAGTTGCGATTCATTGTCATTCTCCAGTCATCGGACGGTTGCGGCACGGGCCACCCAGGCTCAGCCGCCCACCGCGAGTTCGGTGGCATGCGGCGGATAGGGCGCGTTGGCCCGATCGATCGGCGTGCCGGCGATGGTACTGGCAAAGCCGTGATTGACGTCGCGGTGATGCGCCTCGTCATCGCGTACCAGCAGCACGACATCGCGTAGCGTCGCGTCGTCGGCCATCTTCCAGTAATGCCGCGCGATCGCCGGTGCCGGCACATTGGGTGACCGGCCCTCGTCGATTTCCTTCAGGTACAGAGTGTAGCTGGTCACCGCCTCTTCCTCGAAATAGCCGACGACGCGGTGCGCGGTCCGTGCGGAAAGCAGGTAGAGGATCGAAAAGCCGATCAGGAACACGCCCTGCACCAGCAGGATCACCGTGCGCTCGAACCAGGTCGGCTTGGCGATCTCGATGAACGTCATCAAATGCATGCGCTCATTCTCCGCTTCTTCCATCAGGGTGCGGATCCAGCCCTGATCGTCGCGCATCCGGCGCAGGCATTTGAGATGAGTGAACATCGCGCCGACCATCCCGGGCACCGCCGCGACGGTTTCCAGCACGATCGCGCGGTGGCCGTAGCGCTTGGCGAAAAACGTGTCGGCGCTGAACCGGAGGAGCTTGGTGAAGCCAAGCGCAAAGCGGTCGGAAAAACCCTTTGGTTCATGATGTACGACGGGCTGCGCCTGGCGTTCGGTGGCGAGCGCCAGGGCGTCGGGCTTGAGGACGGTGTTGACCATGCGAGCTGTCTTTCCACTGTTCGGACGAGGGCATCCCTAGGGTGAGAGCGGCAGTGCGGGCAGCGACGGGAAATACGTAGAGTGTGCCGCCGCCTGCGTAGTTTCCGACGCTGATCGCCGGCGCGCGAGCCGCCTATGGCCGAGGTTCACCCACTATCGACGGGACGCCGATATGACCGACATGATGATGGCCGCGATCGAGTGGCCTGGAAAAAGCGCCGCCGGCCCGCTGTCGCCCGACATGCTGCGGCGGATGCACGGTTATTGGCGCGCAGCGAATTATCTCTCGGTCGGGCAGATATACCTGCGAGCCAACCCGCTGCTCGATCGCCCGCTGGAGATCGGCGATGTGAAGACCCGGCTGCTCGGTCATTGGGGCACGACTCCGGGGCTCAACCTGCTCTACGTCCATCTCAACCGGCTGATTGTCGAACATGATCTCGACATGATCGCGGTCATCGGCCCGGGCCATGGCGGGCCGGGTATCGTCGCGAACACCTATCTCGAGGGGTCGTACACCGAAGTCTATCCCGCGATCGAGCGCAGCCGGGGCGGCATGGATCGGCTGTTCCGGCAATTCTCCTGGCCGGGGGGTATCCCGAGCCACGTCGCCCCGGAAACCCCCGGGTCGATCCATGAAGGCGGCGAACTGGGGTATTCGCTCGCTCATGCGTATGGCGCGGCGTTCGACAATCCGGACCTGATCGTCGCCTGCGTCATCGGCGATGGCGAGGCCGAGACGGGCGCGCTCGCGGCGAGCTGGCACAGCAACAAGTTCCTCAATCCCGCGCGGGACGGCGCGGTGCTGCCGATCCTGCACCTCAACGGCTTCAAGATCGCCAATCCGACCGTGCTTGCGCGCATCGGGCGCGAGGAGTTGACTGAGCTGATGCACGGTTATGGGCACGAACCGTTCTTCGTCGCCGGCGACGATCCGGATATCGTGCACCAGTCGCTCGCGGCGACGCTCGACACGGTGATCGAGCGGATTCGGACGATCCAGGCCGCCGCGCGGGACGGCACGCCGGAAAGCGGACGGCCGCGCTGGCCGATGATCGTGCTCGAAACGCCAAAGGGCTGGACCGGGCCGAAGATCGTTGATGGCAAGCCCGTCGAGGGCACATGGCGCGCGCATCAGGTGCCGATCGCCGACTTCGCCGATCCCGAACATCTCCGCCAGCTCGAGCAATGGCTGCTCAGTTACCGCGCGGAGGAGTTGTTCGATGCCGACGGCAAGTTCCGCGAGGATTATGCTTCGCTAGCGCCGACCGGGCACCGGCGGATGGGGTCGAACCCGCGCGCCAATGGCGGTGCGCTGCTCGTACCGCTGGCGCTGCCCGACTTTCGCGATCAAGCGGTGAGCGTCCCTGTGGCGGGCGGCGTGAAGGCGGCGGCCACCGCGGTGCTGGGCAACTACCTGCGCGACGTCATGGCGCTCAACCTCGACGCCGCGAACTTCCGGCTGTTCGGCCCCGACGAGACCGCGTCGAACCGCTTGCAGGCGGTGTACGGCGTGACCGGCAAGGCGTGGGTGGCGGAAACCGAGGCGGTGGACGAGCATCTCGATCGCGATGGCCGCGTCATGGAGGTGCTCAGCGAGCATCTCTGCCAGGGCTGGCTGGAGGGGTATCTGCTCACCGGGCGGCACGGGTTGTTCTCTTGTTATGAGGCGTTCGTCCACATCGTCGATTCGATGCTCAACCAGCACGCCAAATGGCTGAAGGTTTCGGCGGGAATCCCGTGGCGGCGGCCGATCGCGTCGCTTAACTATCTGCTGACGTCGCATGTCTGGCGCCAGGATCATAACGGGCTGTCGCATCAGGATCCGGGCTTCATCGATCATGTCGCCAACAAGACGGCGGGCGTGGCGCGGATCTATCTGCCGCCCGATGCCAATTGCCTGTTGTCGGTCGCGGACCATTGCCTGCGCAGCCGCAATTACGTGAACGTCATCGTCGCGGGCAAGCAGCCCGAATGGCAATGGCTCGGCATCGACGATGCGGTGCGCCATTGTACCGCAGGCGCCGGCGTGTGGGATTTCGCGAGCGATGCCGGCGAGCCCGATGTGGTGATGGCCTGTGCCGGCGACGTGCCGACGCTGGAGACGATGGCGGCGGTGATGCTCCTGCGCGAAAACATCCCCAATATCCGTATCCGCGTCGTCAACGTGGTCGACCTGATGGTGCTGCAGCCGCAATCCGAACACCCGCACGGACTTGACGATCGCGCGTTCGAGGCGTTGTTCACGGTCGACCGCCCGGTGATCTTCGCGTTTCACGGCTATCCGTCGCTGGTCCACAAGCTGACCTATAAACGGCCCAACCATGCCAATATCCATGTTCGCGGGTTCAAGGAGGAAGGGACCACGACCACGCCGTTCGACATGGTCGTGCTCAACGACCTCGATCGTTATCGGCTGGCGCTCGATGCGGTCGAACGCGTGCCGCGGCTGCGCCACCTGATCCCCAATGCCCGCGCGCAATATTGGACCGCGATCGAACGCCACAAACTGTACATCGCCGAGCATGGCGACGATCTGCCGGAGATCAACGACTGGCGCTGGAAACGATGAAGGTCCTGACGCTGAATGAGGGATCGTCGTCGCTAAAGTTCGGGCTGTATGACGTCGGATCGGGCACGACGAAGCAAGTCGCGGCCGGCGAAGCCGACCCTGCCGACACGACACTCGACACGATCGCCGATGCGCTGGGCGACAATCGGCCGGACGCGGTCGGCCACCGCATCGTGCATGGCGGGCCGGACCTGTTCGCCCCCGTCCTGATCGATGCCGGGATCATCACCCGCCTTGAACGTGCCACCGCCTTCGCGCCGCTGCACGGCCCCGCATCGCTCGCCTTGATCGCGGCCGCGCAGGTACGTTGGCGGGACCGGCCGCATATCGCATGCTTCGACACCGGTTTTCATGCCGGCCTCCCCGATATCGCAGCGACGCTGCCGATGCCCAGGACGCTCCGTGCATCCGGCATCCGTCGCTACGGTTTTCATGGCCTGTCCTGCCAGTCGATCCTCGATCAGCTCGGGGCGGAGCGCCCGGCGCGGCTGATCATCGCGCATCTCGGCAGCGGCGCCAGCGTCACGGCCGTGCGGGATGGCCGATCGATCGACACCAGCATGGGCCTGACCCCGTCGGGCGGGGTCGTAATGGCAACGCGCACCGGCGATCTCGATCCGGGTGTGTTGTTATACCTGATGCGCGAGCAGGGGCTGGATGCGATCGCGCTGGAGGCGCTGATCGATCGCCAATCTGGGATGGGCGGCATATCGGGCATATCCGGCGATATCCGCGAATTGCGCGCGGCGGCGGGCGACGACGCGAAGCTAGCGATCGCCATCTTCTGCCGATCGGTGGCAAAACAGATCGCCGCCATGATGGCGGTGCTCGGCGGGGCGGATATGATCGTCTTCACCGGTGGAATCGGCGAGAATGACGCGGAGGCCCGGGCCGATATCTGCCGCGACCTTGCCTGGGCGGGCGTGCCCGCCGCCAGCGACGCCGATCCCGCGGCGGTCGTCGTGCGCGTGATGCCGGCGCAAGAGGGGCACAGGATCGCGTCCGACGCTCGTGCCGTGCTGCGTGCGGAGGCGCGCCGATCGTCGATTTGATAGGCATTTCCAGGTGTGGAGGTGATACGCGATCGACCGGCGCTGCGCTGCATCGCCTGATATGAGGATTCGCGCGATCCCCCTGAACCCCGGCATCCTGGCGGAGGAGCTCGGTCTGTTGATCGACGGGGCGACCAACTACGCGATCTACATGCTCGATCCACAAGGGCATGTGACGATCTGGAACCGGGGTGCGGAGCGCATCAAGGGCTGGACCCAGGCCGAGATCGTCGGGCGGCATTTCTCCGTCTTCTATCAACTGCGGGATATCGCGGCAGACAAACCCGCAGCCGATCTGGCGCGCGCCGCTGCCGAGGGCAGGCTGGAGGAGGAAAGTTGGCGTGTGCGCCGCGACGGCTCGGAATTCTTCGCCAGCGTAACGATGACGGCATTGTATGACGAGGCAGGAGCGTTGCGCGGGTTCGGCAAGGTCGTGCGCGACATTACCGAACAGAAGTCGGCGGAGGCCGAACTGGCACGGCGTGAAGAGCATCTGCGCTCCATCCTGGAAACCGTGCCCGACGCGATGATCATCATCGACGAAGCCGGCACCATATCCTCGTTCAGCGCGGCGGCGGAGCGCCTGTTCGGCCATGTCGAAGCGGATGTGATCGGTCGCAACGTATCGGTGCTGATGCCCGAACCGGATCGTGGCCGGCATGACGGCTATCTCGCCGATTACATGGGCGGCGGGGAACGCAAGGTGATTGGGCGCGTGCGATTGGTCACCGGCCTGCGCCGCAACGGCGAGATATTCCCGCTCGAACTCGCGGTCGGCGAGGCATTGGTTGGTGACCGGCGCATCTTCACCGGCTTCATCCGCGACCTTACCGAGCGGCGGCGCACCGAACTTCGTTTGCACGACCTGCAATCCGAACTGATCCACGTCTCGCGGCTGAGCGCGATGGGCACGATGGCCTCCACGCTGGCGCACGAACTTAACCAGCCATTGACCGCCGTCACCAACTATCTCGAAGGGGCACGCGGCCTGCTCGATGATCCGACGCCCAAAACATTGGCGCTCGCACGTGAGGTGATGGAGGATGCGACGGCGCAGTCGATCCGCGCTGGCCATATTATCCGCCGGTTGCGCGATTTCGTCGCTCATGGCGCGGTCAGCCAGCGGTCGGAGCCGCTGAACCTGATGGTCGAGGAAGCCGCGCAGCTTGCGCTGATCGGCGCGCGCGCCGCCGGAATCCGGGTGGTGACGGAATATTCCAACGCGGATACGATGGTCCGGGCCGACCGCGTCCAGATCCAGCAGGTGCTGGTCAACCTCATCCGTAATGCGATCCAGGCGATGGCGGACAGCCCACGCCGTATCCTGACGATCGCGACGCGTGCCGCCGACGATTATATGCAGGTGACGATCGCCGACACCGGCGGCGGTATCGCGCCCGGCGTCGCCGATCGGCTGTTCCAGGCATTTGCCTCGAGCAAGCCGGAGGGCATGGGGTTGGGCCTGTCGATCTGCCGCACGATCGTCGAAGCGCATGGCGGCGTGATCTGGGCGAATGCGCTGCCGGACGACGGCACCGAATTCCACTTCACGCTCCTGCGCGCGGATCTGGAGGATATCGATGGCGGATGAGCGCCTTATCCATCTGATCGACGACGAAGACGCCATTCGCCGTTCCGCCAGTTTCCTGCTGCGCATGAGCGGGTTCCGGGTCGAAACCTATGCATCCGGCGTCGCTTTCCTCGCGGTTGCCGCCATGGTTGAGCCGGGCTGCGTGCTGCTCGACATCCGCATGCCCGAACTCGACGGGCTGGAGGTGCAACGATTGCTCGGCGAGCGTGGCATCGCCCTGCCGATCGTGATGCTGACCGGCCATGGCGACATTGCCCTGTCGGTGCGGGCGATCAAGGCCGGCGCGGTCGACTTTCTCGAAAAGCCGTTCGAGAAGGCCACCTTGCTGCGTGCCGTGGAGGAAGCATTCGAGCGGCTCGGCGCCGCACAGACCGGGCAGATGGATGCCGCCGCGGCCACCCTGCGCCTCGCTGTACTGACGCCGCGCGAGCGTGAGGTGCTTGACGGTATGGTGCGCGGACAGGCGAACAAGATCACCGCTTACAAGCTCGGCATCGCCACCCGTACCGTGGAAGTCCATCGATCGAACCTGACGCACAAGCTCGGTGTACGCAGCATTTCCGACGTGTTGCGCATAGCGTTCATCGCTGGTTTCGGCGGGCCACCGACCGGCGACTAGACGAGCGCTTGGTTTGGCGCCTCCGCGTTTTCGCGCAGTTTGGCTAATTGCGAACGATAAAGATCGGCCAATCCTTCATGCGACGCGCGACCGCATTCGCCCGAAGAATGTTCGGCCTGACGTAGCGTCCTGGCAAGGCGGGTTTCGAGATAGACGATTTCATTATGACGCTTCGGCATGGCGACCTCCTCATCGTTGAGCGGTGATGAGGCTCTAACCGGTTTTGTTTCGCGCTGGCCGGGTCGGAATCTACTTAGGGCTCCCCGCCACGATCTACGTGGTTTCCGACACTGATCGCGCGCGGTCGCGCCCGGTACATCCTCACTGGGGAAAGCCATTCCGATTAAGGGTAACCAGTGTGAACCAGACCAAGACAGGTGACATGCTCACCACGCGAACCGGTTTCCGTTTCCATGTCCGGCCCGCTTTGTACGAGGACGATGGAACGCTGAAGGATTTCTTTTCGCACGTCACCCGCGCCGACCTGCGCTTCCGTTTCCTGACTGGCCTGAACGAAGTCGGCGCGAGCCAGATCACCGCGCTGACTCATCTCGATCACGACCATGCGGAAAACTTCCTCGCCTTTACTGCCGACGGGTTGATGATGATCGCGACCGGCATGCTCGCGTGCGACACGAGGTTCGAGCATGGCGAGGTCGCGATCGCGATCCGCGAGGATCACAAGCGTCTCGGGATCAGTTGGGAATTGCTCGCCTATATCGCCCGCTATGCGGAGTCGAAGGGGGTGCACACACTAGAATCGATCGAAAGCCGCGACAATCACCAGGCAATCGAACTGGAACGCGACATGGGCTTCACTGCCGCGCCCTATCCCGGCGACCCGACCCTGATGCTGGTCAGCCGCCAGCTCGACCGGCGCTGACAGGTGATCGGAAAACACGCGTTATTGCGGTGCGGGGTCATGGTCGCACTGATGGGAATGACTACCGTTGCGACCGCGCAAACGCCGCCGGCATCGACCGATGGCGCGGTCGAAGCGCTCAAGCCCGGAGAGTTCCTGTGGGCACCGGACATCGCGCCGGACGGGCCGGTGACGATGATCGTCGGTCTCAAGACGCAGCGCGCCTATCTCTATCGCAACGGCCTCCCGATCGGAGTTTCGACGATATCGAGCGGGCGGCCCGGTTATCGAACCCCGACCGGCATCTTCACCATCCTGCAAAAGGATGCGGACCACAAATCCAATCTCTACAAGGATGCACCGATGCCGTTCATGCAGCGGCTGACCTGGGGCGGGATCGCGTTGCACGCCGGCGATCTGCCCGGCTATCCCGATTCCCACGGCTGCGTGCGGCTGCCCTTGGCATTTGCCAAATTGTTGTTCGGGGTCACCCGCCTGGGCCTGACCGTCATCATCACGGATAACGCGCAGGCGCCGGAAATATCGCCCGCGCCGGGCATCATCGCCGCAACGCCGGACGATCCGCGCCAACCTCCCCAAAGCTATATCTGGCAGCCGGACAGGTCGCCCGCAGGACCCATCTCCGTTGTCGTCAGCGGGCGAGATCGTCGCGTTGTGGTGCTGCGCAATGGCATAGAGATCGGATCCGCAGCCATCACGATCGATGGCCCGGTCGAGACGACGGAGGCTTTCACGTTGAAAAGCATCGATCCGGCCGGCATCCGCTGGCTGCGTCTGCCGCTGCCCGGAAAGCCAAAGCCGATTGCGCCGGAACTCACCCCGATCGAACGCGCCCGAGCGCATCTTCCCGAAGCCTTCCGCCTCCTGCTGGACGGTATTTTGAGTCCGGGCACAACCTTGCTGGTCACGCGCGACTCGCTTCGCAGCAGCGGCACCGGCACGAATATCGTTGTGCTTGCGGCGGACGGCAAAGGAACTGCAACGCCGTAAATCGGCCGTGAAGGTCAGTTTTCCGGAGATTTGTGCCGGTGCCGCCGCTGCACATCGGCTGCACGCTTTGACTCGATTCAGCTGGTGCTCGGACATCGTCACGTCGAATTCGTCAATGATCAGGCGCTGCGCGATATGGGCGGATAGGTCCGTATGCCCTCGACCACCGGCACCGGTCGCGCGCACCGACCTTCATCGGCGGGCTTGTAGCTGTCGGCACAGCCGATCGCGAAGGTTGGAATCTCGGCTGTTCTGGACGGAATCGTTCAAAAGCGAACTTGTGCTTTCAGATCACGTCGGCGTCAGCACTGATGCGACGATCGCTGCCGCTTTGGCATAAGGCGCATAGAAAGCATCGATCATATCGCCTTGCCCACGAACGACCACCCCGCGCTGGTTCGAGAATTCGCGGAAGCCCTCGATCCCGTGATGTCGCCCCATGCCGCTCATGCCCGACCCGCCAAAGCCCATCGACGGCAGCGCGCTTTGCACCGCGCATGTGTTGATCGCTGCGCCTCCGGACGTGGTCGCGGCAAGCACGTGGTCGGTCACCACCGGATCATCGCCGAACACGTAAAGGCCGAGCGGGCGGTCCCCGGCGTTGATGCTCTGGATCGCGTCATCGAGATTGTCATAGGGTACGACCGGTAGAATCGGCCCGAAAATCTCCTCGCGCATGATGCGCAGGTCACTGGGCGGGTCGAGCACCAGCGACATCGGCATACAGCGGGTCGCGCGGTCGGGCGTGTCGTCTGCCTCCAGTGTGACGATGCGGCTCTGGCGGTCCCGCGCTTCGGCCAGCATGTCGGCCATCCGGTCGAGATGGCGCTCCGATATCATGCCGGTGCATTCGTCGCCGCGCGCATAATCAGGCGCGGCTTTCGCCATGAATGCCGCAGCGAGATCAACGAACGCGTCCAGATCCGCCCGCGGCACCAGCGCATAGTCCACCGAAACGCACATCTGGCCGTTCTTGATGATCTTGGTGCCGATCACCGCCTCGACGCTCGCCGCGGTCACCGACCCAGGCGTCAGCAAAGCGGGGCATTTGCCGCCGAGTTCGAGCGTGACCGGGGTCAAATTCGCCGCCGCCGCCGCCATCACCTGGCGCCCCACGCCTGGGCTTCCGGTGTAGAGCAGGTGATCCCAGGGCACGCTGGAAAAGGCGCGCGCCAGATCGACGCCGCCGACCGCGACCGTGACAAGCGACGGATCGAACGTCGCTGCGATCATTTCGCTCAGCAGCTCGGCACAGGCCGGCGTATATTCCGAAGGCTTCAGGATCACGCGGTTGCCGGCTGCCAGCATCTCGGTCATCGGCCCTACCGACAGGTCGAATGGAAAGTTCCACGGCACGATATTGCCGATCACGCCTTTGGGCTGACACTGGACATAGGCGCTGGCCGAGCCGAACAGCCCGGCATCCATCTCGCGCGGGCTGGGGCGCATCCATTGGTCGATATGCTCAAGCACATATTGCGCGCGGCCGATCACGCCGAGCACCTCGATCAGGTCGGAAGCGGGCACCGGGTGCGCACCGAAATCGCTGGCGACCGCTGCGCTGATCCGCGCGCGATTGGTGACCATCATGCCGATCAGCGCCTGCAGCCGCTCCTGCCGCTCGGCCAGGGTCGGATTGCGATTGGCGGCGAACGCGGCGCGCTGCACCCCGAAGGCGCGGGTGAGTTCGGCGATCGCCGGCATATCGTCGGCAACGGGCGTGGCGGCATCGAGAATGGACATATCGGTTTCCTGATTTTCAGCCGGCGGCCTGCATCGCCGCAAGCAGGGCGGTGCGTTCTTCGCGGACGGTTTCGGGTTCGCTGACGACCTGTGCGTGGAAGTCGCGCAGCTCCTCCGGAATATACCAGTGCAGCGTGTCGGCATGATAGGCGGCCCACACCGTTTCGGCGACTTCGCGCGGCTTGACCAGGCGCCACATGCCGGCGGGGGGCGCCATCCGGCGCATGCCATCCGACAGCAACGGCGTGTCGATCAGGCCCGGGAGGAGATCGGCCGCGCGAACGCCGTAGCGCTTGAGCTCGATCGACAGCGCTTCGGTCAGCCCGCGCACCGCGTGCTTCGTGGCGGAATAGACGCCGATCCCGGCGGTCCCAAATATCGCCGACGAGGAAGATGTGGTCAGGCACAATGAACCGGGCGTCCGGCGCAACAACGGCACCGCCGCGCGAACCCCGATCATCACCCCGAGAAAGTTGATGTTCACGATGCGCAGGATGTCGTCCCAGCTCTGTTCGTCGAGCAGGCCACCCGCGCCGATACCGGCATTGTTGAACATCAGGTCCAGCGTTCCGCCGGTTGCTTCGGCGAATCCCTGCATCGCCGTCTCATAAGCGGCCGGATCGGCGACATCGAGCGTCGCGAACAAGCCGTTCGCCGCGCCGATCTCCTCCCTCAGCGCGTCGAGCCCGGCTGTATTGACGTCATAGGCTCCCACGAACCAGCCCTTTTCGGCAAACAGTAACGCTGTTTCGCGGCCCATGCCGGATGCGGCCCCGGTGATGAAGATCGACTTGCGCTTCTGGTCGTCGCTCATGATTTTGTCTCCTCGCGCGCATGGGCGCCGTTCAATTCCATTCCGGCCAAGTCGCCCTGCTCGCGCCATGCCTCAAGCAGTTGGACGAAGGCGATCGGCCCAGCGCCGAACGGCACGCTGCGCGCGCCCGCTTCGGAGGGCCGGCCTTCATTGTTGTAATAGCCCGGCGTGCAGGTCTCGGTGAATTTGCGGCGACTTTCGCCCATCCGCACGATCGCCTCGACCCAGTCACCCTCCGCCTCGGCGGTTGGTTCGATCGTGGCGATACCGTTCGCGGTGCAATGCTCGACGATGTGCGCGAGATGCCGGGTCTGCTCGCTCAGCATGTGCGGGAAATTGGGCGACATGCCCGATTGAGCCTGGCTGATGATGAAGCAATTGGGGAAGCCGCGTGTGTGCATGCCGTGCAAGGTCGACAGTCCGCCTGCCCATTTGTCGGTCAGCGACTGTCCGCCGACGCCGTGTATCTCCACGCCCGATCGCTTGGCATAGCTGGTCGAGACTTCGAAACCGGTGGCGAAGATCAGGCAGTCGAGCGGATATTCGATGCCCGCGACCACCACGCCGGTCGCTGTGATGCGCTCGACCCCGCGGCCGGCGGTATCGACCAGCGTGACATTGTCACGGTTGAACATCGACAGATAATCGTCGTGGAAACAGGGGCGCTTGCAATACAGGCTGAACCACGGCTTCAGCGCCTCCGCAGTTGCCGGGTCCGCGACGATATCGTCGATCCGCGCGCGAATCTGGGCCATCTTCTCAAAGTCGGACTGCTCGAGCAGCGTACCCGGATCGAGCCCGTCTGGATTGTCGGCGAGCTTCGCGCGTACCGCCCGCGCCAATACCGTCCAGCCATCTGCAACCTGGTCGTCGTGCGGCAACTGGGCTGTGAATTGCGCGGTGAAATTGGCCATCCGTTCCTGCTGCCAACCCGGCTGCAGGCTCGCCGCCCAGACCGGATCGGTCGGCGCATTGTCGCGCGCATCGACCGAGGATGGCGTGCGCTGGAACACGAATAATTGTTCGGCCGATCTGGCGAGCGGCGGTACGCACTGAACTGCGGTCGCACCAGTGCCGATGATCCCGACGCGCTTGTCCGACAGGCCAGTGAGCGGCTCGCTCGCGCTGCCGCCGGTATATGAATAATCCCAGCGGCTGGTGTGGAACGCGTGGCCGGCGAACGTCTCGACGCCCGGAATGTCGGGCAGCTTGGGCCGGTTAAGCGGCCCGGTGGTGAGCACGACGAAGCGCGCCCGCACATCGTCGCCGCGATCAGTGCGAACACGCCAGCGTGCCGTCCCGGCATCCCAATCGAGCGCCGTGACCTGGGTAGAGAACAACGCCTTGTCGTACAGGTCGAAATGCTCGGCGATGCGGCGGCAATGGGCGCGGATTTCCGCCGCCTTCGAATAGCGTTCGACCGGCATGTACCCGGTCTCTTCCAGCAATGGAAAATAGATGTAGGATTCGATATCGCACGCCGCTCCCGGGTAGCGATTCCAGTACCAGGTACCGCCGAAGTCGCTGCCCGCATCGGCGATGCGGATGTCGGTCAGGCCAGCTTCGCGCAACCGAGCCGCGGTCAGCAATCCGCCGAATCCGCCGCCGACGATGAACACATCGACGTCCTCGGTCAGCGCCTCGCGCGGCGGCGCGCTGCCATAGGGATCGACCAGCAGGTGCGAGAAACCCTGCTCCACGTCGCGATATTGCCGCTCGCCCGGATCCGCCGCCGTGCGGCGATCGCGTTCGAGGCGATAGCGTTCGCGCAAGCTTTCGATGTTCAAAGTTTCGGTATCTGCCATGTCGTATCCATTCGATAATCAGGTGCCGGCAAGCGGCGTGCCCGCCACGACCTTGGCCGCGGCGAGCCTGCGAAGATTGTCCTCGTGATCGCTACGTTCGAGCCGATACAGGCTGAGCACCGCGATCATGCCGAGCCACAAGGCGAGGATGGTGGGAACATAATAGGCGCCGAGCCGCCATAGCGTGTCCGCCGACACCTGCCCCTGCCGCGCGCCGACCGGAAAATCCGCCAGCGTCAGGATCAGCGAAGCGGCGATCAGACCAAGCCCGAGCACGGTCTTGCGCACGAAGGTGACCGCAGCGAAGAACACGCCTTCCGAGCGACGGCCGGTGCGCAGTTCGGATTGATCGACCAGGTCGGCGATCATCGCCGCGGTCAGGATCTGGAAACAGATGATCAGCCCGGTATCGAGCGTGTTGGTCACGAACACGAGCCAGAACACCGCCGGGTCGCCATTCTCGGGCAGAACCCCGATCAGGCGCAGGACGATCGGCAGGGGGGCGCCCAGAAATGCAATCAGCCCGATGATCATCGCGCCACGCTTCTTGCCCATCCGCCGCGACACGATCGGCGCGATGCCCGAACCGAGCGCGGCCGACACGAACACGCCGACGACGATGATGCCGATCTGTGCCGAATTGAAGCCCCAGAAATAGGTCGTGAAGTAGAATGTCAGCGATGCCGCCAGCCCGGTGGCGATCGCGCCCAGCATCGCGGCGGCGAACAATGCGACGAACGACCGGTCTGCCAGAGTCTGGTACATCTCTCGGAAGATCGTGGTCACCGTTATGCGGCGTTTGGGCGGGGCAGGGCTGAATCCTGCGATGCGCGAATGCGTGCCGATTGCCGAGACCATGATCGCGAAGAAGATCAGCACCGCGCAGATCACACCGTACTGCACATAGGCCTCGCGGTTGAACTGCCCGTTGGGGATGGTGGCGGTCACTGCGGCGGGGAAGATCACCGCGAACATCAGCACAGTCATCACATTGCCGCCGCTCCAGCCGAAGAACAGCCGCCAGCTGAGGATCGACGAGCGTTCGTCATAATCATCGGCGAGTTCGGGCGCGAGCGCGCTGCTCGGCGTCTCATAGAATGTCATGAAGATGCGGATCAGGACGCCGAGCACGAGCAGGTACCAGAAGGTCTGATGCAGGTCCCATCCCGCCGGGGGATTCCACAGCATGAGATAGGATAGCGCGGCCGGCAGCGCCGCTGCATACATGAACGGGTGTCGCCGCCCCCAGCGCGACCGCAGATTGTCCGACCAATAGCCGGCGATCGGATCGATGAACGCGTCGATCATCAGCGAAGCGGTGATCGCCAGCCCGACCAGCCGGGCGTCGATCCCGATCACCTGAGAATAGAAGATCAGCAGGAAATAATTGAAACCGGTTTCGGTCACCCCGCTCGCCATGCTGCCAAAGCCATAGGCGAACTTGGTCGTGGTCGACGGCCGTGCGAGCGTCGGCTCGGCGTAGATCGCCGGGTTAAGGCTCATTGGTTTCGGCCGCCACGCATCGCAAAAAATGCCCGTTCAAAAAAATGGCAGGTGCGGGTTCTCGGTCCGCACCTGCCAGGAGGAGAGCTCAGAACTTGAAGCGAACCGTGGCGCCATAGGTGCGCGGCTGGTTCCTGTATCCGAACACGCTGCCGCTCTGTGCGACGCCGTCGAATATCGCGGTGAGGTAGCGGTTGTTCGACAGGTTGCGGCCATACACGGACAGCTCGATGCCGTTGTTCAACTGCAGTGTCGCCGCCGCGTTGAATTCATTGACTTCGCGCGTATAGCGTCGCCCGATGGCCAGCGCGTTGGTGTAGTTCGGCACGCCGCCGGTCGTCGTAACGAAACCGGGCAGTCCTTGTACGACCTGTGTATCGCTCTGGAACTGATAGTCGCCGCGCAGGATGAACTTCATCCCGTTGTCGAACTTGTGCGTGAAAGTGGCACCAGCCGAGGTCGATAGCGGCGATACCCCGGCCACTTCCTGGCCCGAAATATTGCCCACCGCCGAATTGGCGAACGAGTCGAACTTCGCGTCGAGATAGGTCACGGCAAGGAACAGCGTCAGCGGATCGATCGGCGTGACCGTCCCTTCCAGTTCGAAGCCTTGCGTCGATTGCTTGCCGGCATTGGACAGCACGAAGCCGGTGCCGGTGAAGACATTGCCCTGGAAGCCCTTGATCGACTGTTTGAAGGCCGCGAAGTTGAACGACACGCGGGCGAAATTGCCCTTGATGCCGATTTCGTAGGATTCGGCGTTTTCCGGTCCCGCGAAGCGCGATCCAGTGGTCAAATTGGGTATTGCGAGACCGGCTGTACGGATCGGCGAACTGGCCGGGGACGACACCGGCGAGCCGGGGATGAAGTCCTGCGGCGAAGGCCGTGAATCGCGCGAAAGGTTGAACGAGCTAGCCTTGAACCCGGTCGCGTAGGTGGCATAGAAATTCAGTTCGCGGCTGAGCTTGTACGACGCGCGCAAGGTGTAGGAAAAGTCGCTGTCCCGTGTCTTGCCGTCTTCCACCGCGTTCGGAAAATTGAGGAACGGTGGCAGGAACTGCAGCGCGCGCAGCGGCAGCAGCGGATTGGCCGGAGTGTTGGCGAGCGCGGGCGGCACGCCGAGCGCCACGCCGAGCGCCACCAGATCGATCGCCGAGAATGGTTCGGTCGTGCGAACCGCCGATGTCACGTCCTTGCGGTCATGCGTATAGTTGAATCCTGCCGTCAGCGTCAGTCGATCGGTTGGCGTGAAATCGATCGTGCCGAACGCCGAATAGGCCTTGTTCTTGAACAGGAAATTGTCACTCGTCCCCTGGCCAGCCTGAAAGAATCTCCGGCCGACTGCGGGCGCGCCGCCGATGATTCCCTCGACCGCACTCAGTCCGCCCTGGCTGAGGATGTTGAGATAGGGCCGCGCATCCCGGCCGAGAATGACGTCGTTATTGAAATCGATCTTTTCGTTGAAATAGAACCCTCCAACCAGGAAGTTCAGCGGACCGTCGAAATCGGATGCGAGGCGCAATTCCTGAGTGAAGGTGTTGATCTTCGTATTGCTGGCCTGCGAGATGATCTCGGCTGCCGTGAAATCGCTATCGTCTGCGGTGCGTGTGCGAACTTGGCGATAGGCCGTGATCGAGGTGATCGAAACTTTGCCGAGATCATAGTCGATCTGCGCCGAGCCGCCATAATTCTGGATATGGTTTTCGGGCAGACGATTAAGGTTGATCGTCGTCGAAAAAGGAGCGTTCGGAATCACCGCGGGCGAACCGATCACCGCGCTCAGGATAGGCCCGGTCGGACCATTCAGCACGTTCGGCGCACCGCAGCATTTTTCGTCGATCTTGCTGTAATCGCCGATCAGCCGGATCGACAGGTCGCTTGATGGTTCGAACAGCAATTGCGCGCGCGCATCCCAGCGGTTGCGATCGTTGATATCGGCATTGCCCTGGTTCGCGACGTGGTAGTAGCCGTCACGCCGATTATAGCCACCGGCCAGGCTGAAGGCGATCGTCTCGCTGAGCGGGCCGGTGATGTCCGCCTTGGCGACCACCGTATTGTAATTGCCATAAGTGCCCGACACCGAGCCGCCGAATTTGAATTGCGGCTTCTGCGTGACCACGCTGATCACGCCAGCCGATGCGTTCTTTCCGAACAGCGTCGATTGCGGCCCGCGCAACACTTCGACGCGCTCGATATTGGGCAGATCGGTAATCTGCGCGGCGGAACGCGACCGGTACACGCCATCGATGAACACGCCGACCGATGGCTCGATGCCCGGGTTGTTGGCGCCGTTGCCGAAGCCGCGGATCAGGAATGTGGTCGCCGCGCTGTTCTGATTCTGGCTGACGCGAAGCGAAGGAACGACCGATTGCAGGTCGATCAGGTCGCGGATCTGCGCCTGTTCGATGGTCGCGGCGGTCGTCACGGATACGGCGATCGGCGTGTCCTGCAACGTCGTCTCGCGCTTCGACGCGGTAACGATGATGTCGCCATCGCGTTCATTTATCGGCGCGGATGCGGCATCGCCGGCCGGTGCTGTCGCTGTCGGTGACGGCGCGGCCGACTGGGCCAGTGCCGGCATGCTGGCGCCAAGCGCTAGAAGCGAAAGTCCGGAGGCGTAAAGAGTGCGCATTTCAATCTTCTCCCAGGCTGCGGGCGCCATGTCCTGCCGGCGCTTTGCTGTGTCATTCTATTTCATAATTAGAAATCTAATTCAAGGTAGAATTTATGCAATCTGCGCTTGCGCTTCCGGGTCGTGAAAGCGCACAGCCTCGTGATGACAAAAGCGCAGCGCACCGCGATGGGGGCGAACGACGATGTGCAGGCGGCCGAATCGGCACGCCCGTTCGCGCGCACGCGAAAATCGGAAAAAAAGCGGCACGCAATCATTCGCGCGGCCACCGATATCATCAACGCCAAGAGCTATGCGCTCGCGACGATGACGGAAATCGCGGCGGCGCTCGATCTGCGTGATGCGACGCTCTATTATTATTTCCCGAACAAGCAGGCGCTCGCCTATGCCTGTCACTGCCGCTCACTTCAGACGTTCGAGCGCTTGCTGCACATGGCTGATGAGCATGGCGGGCAGGGCGGGGAAAAGCTTGAGCGCTTTCTAAGTGGTATGCTGGAAGATGCCGAAATCCATGGCGCGCAGATCTACTTTGGCGACTATACCTATCTCGAAGCTGAGCAATGCGCGGTGATCGCCACTTGGCTGACGCGTCTCACCTCGCAACTCGAAGATTTTCTCAAGGCAGGCATAACCGATGGTTCGATCATGCCGTGCGAGACCCAGCTTGTCGTGCAATTGCTGGTCGGGATGCTGATGTGGCTGGCAAAATGGGCGCCTTCGGTCAAGGGTATGACGACCACTCGGCTAATGATGGCGATCAGTGCATTCAGTCTCGACGGTCTGAGGAACGTTCCGACCGCAACTTGATGCCCCGGCAATTAGTCATGGTCCGCGATCAGGTGCGTGCTGCGTATCACCGTGGACCAAGGAAACGAACGGTTAGGAAATAGCGCATTGGTGGTCGAATTACCTCGGGCAATTTCGTGTATGGATGCAATTTAGCGACCGGCATCCCAGCGCTCATCGTCAAGGATCGGCCTGATATCCAACCTTGCTGCTCATCTACAATGAAGCAGCCCTTGTGGACAATGATCGTTGGACTCGTCGAGCCAATTCAACAGGAGGAAGGAATGACGGGCGAAACACTATTGATTGCCGATCCAGTTCCCTTCGTAAGACTGCTGACCATAGATCGCCCCGACTTTCGCAACGCTCTTGCGACGCCTCTTCTTTGCCAGATAGCAGATGCTATCAAGGCGGCCGATGTGGACGAAACCGTGCGCGCGGTCGTCATCACTGGCGGCAGCACGATCTTCGCCGCAGGCGCTGATATCGGCGAGATCGCCATGCTCGGCGACGACGAACCATTGAAGAGTGAACGCTTCCTTGCCTGGCAGGCAATCCGCGGCTTTCGCAAACCGATGATCGCTGCGGTCGAAGGCTGGTGCCTTGGCGCCGGTATCGAACTTGCCATGGCATCCGACCTGATTATCGCCGGCGCCGATGCTCAATTCGGGCAGCCCGAGACTAATCTCGGCATCATCCCGGGTGGTGGCGGCACGGCTCTGCTGACCCGCCTTGTAGGTCGCTCATTGGCGATGCGCATGATCTTGACCGGCCGACCTATCGACGCGACGAGCGCCCTGGAGGCAGGGTTGGTGGCAACGGTCGTCGCAAAGGGAGACGCTACCTCCGTTGCTGTTCAACTCGCAGCCGAGATCGCCGCACGACCACCGCTCGCAATGGCGGCAGCCAAAGCCAGCGTGCGTGACGCATTTGAGCTTTCGCTGTCGGAACATTTCGGCGCCGAGCGGAAACGATTCATCGCCTTGCTTGGTAGCCATGACAAGGCCGAGCTATTTCTGGGGACTGACGCCGGCGCAGATCTCGCTTCTGGTCTCCGGAAGCTTCGTGTCGGCGGCGGTCGCGCTGGCCTTGGCGCCGCGGCTGTCGATCTGGTTCGACAAGCGCCGCGCCGCGATCGGCACGACCTGCGCGATCCTCCTGACCACGCCGGTGCCCCTGTTGCTCAGCCTGTTCGGACTGTTCCCGGCTAATGGATCGCCGGCATTGATGCCGTTGCTGCTGACCTCCGGCATCGTCTCGACCGCGCTGCTCATCATTCAGGGCATTTTGTTCACCGCCATGCTCGCCGATGTGGTGGAGGAGAATGAAGTGCGCACCGGCCTGCGCGAAGAGGGCGTGTTCTTCGCCGCCAATACCTTCGTACAGAAATGCGTATCGGGGCTCGGCGTGTTCACTTCGGCCGGTTTGCTCGCGCTGGCGGGCTTTCCCGCGCGCGCCGCACCCGGCAGCGTGCCGGGTGAAACGCTGACGCGGCTGGCGATCGGCTATGCGATACTCTTGATGGTGCTCAATCTGTGCGCGATCGGCTGCATCATGCTTTTCCGGATCACGCGCGTGACCCACGCGCAGAATCTCGCCGTGCTGGCGACGCGCCGCGTTGCGATGCCTGGCGGAGACAATTCATGACCGAATCGCGCTTGGTCGCTGCGGAACGGTCGGAATATTCGCCCGTCTACAAGCGCACCGTGCTTGGCCTGTTGGTCCTCGCTTATACCTTCAATTTCATCGATCGGACGATCATCGCTTCGATCGGTCAGGCGATAAAGGACGATCTCAAGATCACCGATACGCAGCTCGGCCTGCTCGGGGGCCTCTACTTCGCACTGCTCTACACCATCCTCGGTATCCCGGTGGCGCGGTTTGCCGAACGCTTCTCGCGCGTCAACATCATCACGGGTGCGATCGTCATCTGGTCCGGTTTCACGGCGCTGTGCGGCTTGGCGGGAAGTTATGCGGCGCTCGCCGCCTGCCGCTTTGGCGTCGGAGTCGGCGAGGCGGGCCTTTCGCCGCCGGCCCATTCGCTGATCAGCGACTATTATCCGCCAAACAAGCGCGCATCGGCCTTGTCGATCTATTCGCTCGGCGTGCCGCTCGGCGTCCTGGTCGGGGCGGTGGCGGGCGGCTGGCTGGCGCAGAATTACTCCTGGAGGATCGCTTTCCTCGCGGTCGGCTTTCCCGGATTGCTGGTCGCGCTGGCGCTCAAGCTTATCGTCCGCGAACCTCCACGTGGAAATTCCGACGTGGCGACGCCATTGGCCACGTCGATGCCAAAACCGGCCGCATCGCTGCGCGGTGAATTACGCGAAATCGCCAGCGTCGCCGGCATCCTGTTCGGGCGCTGGCCGATTCTCAATATGGTGCTGGGGATCACGCTGATCTCGTTTGCCGGTTATGGCGGCGGTCAATTTGTACAGCCTTATTGGATTCGCGCGTTCGGGCTCGATTATGCGCAAGTCGGGTTGATCACTGGGCTGATCGGCGCAAGCAGCCAGGCGGTCGGCGTGATCCTGGGCGGCTTTGTCACCGACCGGCTGGCGAAATCGGGCAGGGCGGCCTGGTACGGGCTGGTGCCCGCAATCGGCATTGCGCTCGCCTATCCTTTCATTGTCGGCATCTACACCGCTTCGACGTGGCAGGCTGCGGCGTTGTGGCTCGCATTCCCGGGCGCGCTTTCCTATGTCTATATGGGCCCGACGTACGGCGTGATCCAGAACATGGTGCCGGTGACGCGGCGGGCGACCGCAACCGCTGTATTATTCTTTGTCCTGAACCTGATCGCGCTGGGCGCCGGTCCGCCGCTCACGGGCTGGCTGATCGATCATCTGGCGGCATTCCATTACCTCAACCCAGCAAACCATGACGTCATTCCGGCACTCACAAACCTGTTCGCGGTCGATGCCGACGGCTTCCAGCTGTCCTGCCCCGGTGGTGTCGGACCGGTGGGCGCCGGGGCTATGGCGGACCAATCCTGCAAGGCGGCCGTTCGCCTCGCCACCCGGCAGGGCATATTGCTTGCTTACGCGGTCGGGCTGTGGGGCGCACTACACTATCTGCTGGCATCTTTTGGCCTGCGAAGCGCGCTGGCGAAAGCGCGTTTGGAGCGCGGCGAGGGTATCTCGCCATTATGATCGAGCGCCTCCGCTTCGAATGGAGACGGAGGCGCCGGTTAACGATGGTGTCGACCGGCGGGTTCGGGAGACATTGTCCAACACCAGAACTATTCCTGTACTCAAGGCCAAACTCACGATGGTCGATGCGAGGGGAGGGCATAGCCTTCCTGCCTTCCACAGCGACAATTAACATGCATTCAAGCCGGCGTTAGATGGCGCCAGCGTTGTGCATTTCGATCAGCTTTTCGGGCATTTCGCGACAATATTGGCTTCCGCGCCGCTGCCCAGGGCAACCCGCGACAGGCTGAAACCCAAACTTCCGTCGGTCACCAGGCGAAAGGGGGCGGTGATGCGAGTCATATCCGCGCCGGTTGCGAAACACTTCAGCGGTACCCCCAGCACACGCCACTGGCCGGGCGCCAGTTCGGCGAGCTCGGACAGGCGAAGCGGGCGCCCGCAGTCCGATCCGTCGCACCGAAGCGACATGGTAACGGGTGCCGAAGGAGGCGTATCGATCCGCATGGTGGCAAGCAACATGACGTCGCCGTTGGTCTCTCGCGACAGGTCGACGGCATCGTGCGTATTGATCTCGATCGCCGATCCGCCGGGACCGTCGGCGATGGCGAATTTTCGCGCACCTTCCTGGACGCCGTGATCGGTCGCGGTGACGATCGCCCGCCCCGAAAGGCCGGTGGCCGGGACTGTCGTCACGCGTAGTGAATCGCCGCCGTCGATCTGCGAGACGGTCAGCGACCATGACGCCGTCGCTATGCCCTTATCGAAATAGGCGCCGCCCCCGCTGCCGTCGTCGGCGACTTGACTATCCTCCAACAGCGCTTTCCATGGTTGCGGTCCCTCAGCGTAAGTCAGCCCATAGCCAAAGGGAAACAGCACAGGCCCGCCATGCTTTGCCGTCGCCGGCCAGGCCGTTGGCAGGCGACCCCGGAAGTCGAAGGCCGGTGCGCCGTTCTTGCCTGCGAACAACATGTCGGCGACGCCCGCGCCTTCGGATCCCGGCAACCAAGCGGTAACAAGGGCATCCGCCCCATTTAGCGCTTCATTGATATAGAGCGGCCGTCCGGTGATCATGACCGCGACCACCGGAATTCCCGCCGCTTTGAGTTTGCGCATCGTTGCGAACGGCCGACGCAATTCGGGGCGCAGCTGGAGCGACGGAATATCTCCCTGGAATTCGGCGTAGGGCGTTTCGCCAAAAATTACGATCGCGGCATCGGGACGCCGTTTATAATCGCCTTCTGGGGCCAGTTCGGCGCTGCCGCCCGCTGCGATGACCCGTTGCTCGATGCCGCGCCACAGCGACGTAGCGCCGGGGAAATTGCCGTTGTTAAGTCCCGTGCCTTGCCAGCTGAGGGTCCAGCCACCCGACTGGCGGGCAATGTCGTCGGCGCCGTCCCCGGCGACGAGAATATGCGCCTGCGGTTTGAGGGGAAGGATGCCGGTGTTTTTGAGCAGGACAAGCGACTTGCGAACGGCTTCGCGCGCCACGGCTCGATGCTCGGGCGCGCCGAGCAGATCGTAATGGCCCGAATAGGCGCGCGCGGATGGCTTGCCCGCTTCGAACAGACCCAGGCGCTGCTTGACGCGCAAGATACGAGCGACCGCATCGTCGAGTCGCGCCATTGGAATTGTGCCATCCTTCACCTGGGCCAATGTGCTTGCATAAAGTGCGCGCCAGCTGTCAGGGGCCATGAACATATCGATACCGGCATTGGCCGCGACGGGGCAGCTGGCATTGCTGCAACCCGCGACCTGCCCATGCGCGTTCCAGTCGGTGACGACAAAGCCACCAAACTTCATCCGGTCTTTCAATATGTCGGTGATCAGCCCCTTGTTGCCGGCAATCTTCACGCCCTGCCAGCTCGAGAAACTGGTCATGACGGTTGCGACACCGTTTTCGATCGCTGGAATATAGGGCGCACCGTGGACGACGCGCAGTTCACGTTCGGAAATGACGGCGTCGCCCTGGTCCTTGCCGCCCTCTGTCGCGCCGTCAGCGAGGAAATGCTTGGTGCTTGCAGCGACATGCGGCCCCGCAAGAATTGGCGTGGTCGATGGCGGCCCTTGCAATCCACGGATCATACGGCCGACATAAGAGGTAACGAGCGCGGGATCGGACGAATAGCCTTCATAGGCGCGCCCCCAGCGATAATCCTGCGGGACGGTGACGGTGGGGGCGAAGGTCCATTCCTGGCCTGTAACGCGAATTTCTATCGCCGTTACCTGACCAATGCGTTCGATCAGATCGGGGTCGCGCGCGGCGCCAAGGCCCACATTGTGAGGGAACAGGGTGGCTCCGACGATATTGCTATGGCCGTGCACGGCGTCTGTGCCCCACATGATCGGGATCGCCGGCTGACCCGGTGCGTGGTCCATCGACGCCGCGTAAAAGGCGTCAGCCAACGCCAGCCAGTCACGCGCGGGAGCGAGATCATTGCCGCGGGGTCCCGAGTTCCCGCCGTTGAGCACTGAACCGAGATGAAACATGCGCACATCATCGGGTGTCACGCTGCCGATATCAGCCTGGATGATCTGCCCGACCTTCTGTTCAACTGACATTTGGGCGAGCCGCGCCTGAACACCCGCTTCGCCGCCGGGAGAAACGACTCGCGGATAGGCCACTTCGGGCCATTGTCCGGGATGGACCATGGCTGGTGCCTTCGCGGGATAGTGATCATGCTGCGATGCCAATGCTGTCGGCGTCAAGGTTCCAACCAGAGCGGAGAAGATGGCGTAACGCACTGTTCTAACGAGCATAAAGTCACATCCTGGGGCTGTCGTTGCACATCATTTTCGAGCGATTCAGGCCTGACAACCTTGACAGAATTAAGCCGAAAATGACCCGTATTGGCATCATTATGAAACACTATTTGACAACGTTGACAAGCTTATGCAACAAAAAGTGCGCAGGGGTTTTGCTGGGCTGCAAGTCTGTTTGTCGGACTTCGCCGGGCCACTTCAACCCGCGCGATACAGACGTTCATTGTCCGCACGCCAAGATGCGGTTGGGAGGATAAAAATGATCAGCAAGACTTTGCATCACCGGAGAATGCTGCTGGCCGCGGCATCGGTTCTGGCCCTGGTGTTGGCAGGTTCGCCTGCATTCGCGCAGTCCGAACAGGTAGTTGAAGAGGGCGCAGGTGACGACATCGTCGTAACTGGCTTTCGCGCCTCGCTACAGAACGCGTTGAATGCCAAGCGCGATTCCAACCTGATCATCGAGTCGGTGACGGCCGAAGATATTGGGAAATTTCCCGACCAGAATGTCGCCGAATCGCTGCAGCGTCTTCCCGGAATTCAGATCGACCGCGAAAATGGACAGGGATCAAAGGTCCGTATTCGCGGTCTCGAACAGAATGTGACGCTGCTGAACGGCGAGCTTTTTGTCAGCGGACTCGAAGTCTACAAGGTCGGCGAGGGCAATTATAATCGCAACGACAGCCTTGAGGGCATTCCGTCGGAACTGATCGGCGGTATCGAGGTTTTCAAATCGCCCAACGCCTCGCTCCTCGAAGGCGGCCTGGGCGGCATCGTCAATCTAAAGACGCGCAACCCGCTCGATCTCAAGGACGGCCTTACCATCGGCGGCAATTTAAAGATGAGCCAAGGCAGCGAAATCGAGGGATGGAAACCTGCCGGCGCAGCTGTGCTGGGCTATAATTTCAACGATCGTTTCGGGATCATCGCATCGTTCAGCTACGAAAAGACCAACAATCACGTCAATGTCTTGGGCGGCGACAATCGCGGCAACTGGGCATTTGCTGGTGGACGCCGTGACACGGCGACCGTCCCGACTAATTATTATGCGCCCGAATATCGCTATATTACCGACCGCGACCAGTATCGCCGGCGCTGGGGCGCGTCGCTGGGAGTCAATTTCAGGCCCACCGACGAACTTGAAGTGAGCGCGCAATATTTTCGGTCGGATCTGAAAATCGATACGCGCGAAGCGTCGGTCAAATTTCCGTTCGGGCAGGGTGAATCACAGGGCCTGATCGGCAATTATAATATCAACGACAACGGCGTCCTGCTCGAAGGGACCGTCCGCGCGCAATCGGCCGAAGCCATCTCGTTCGTCGATGTCTCGAATATCAAATCGGACAATCTCCAGTTTAAAGTCGACTGGGACAATGACAGCAATTTCCGTGCGTCGATCATGGCCGATTATTCAGCGTCCAAGATGAACCGCGAAGTGGCGAATAACGACGTGCGCTACACCGCTTACGGCGTTCGCGGTCCTGGCACTTCAGGACCGCAGCCGGGATTCGTACCAAACGCTGCGGCGCCGGCGACGTTTGATTTTACCTACCGGAACGGCGATTTCCCCAGCTTTGGCATCGGTGCGGGCAGTCCGCAGGACCTGTTCAACAATCCGGCCTATGGCTTCTTCAAATCGCATTGGGCCTTTGGCGATCGGTCCGATATCAAGGGGCATTCGATCCGTGCGGACTTTGCCTATGACGTTGATAACGGCAATACGAATACCATCACCTTGAGCGCAGGCTTTCGATACGGGCAACGCACGGTCGACTTCACTTCAGGCCGTTATCTCGCCGACTATAGCGGCAGGGGTGAACTCGATGCGACCGCGATCCCCGCTGCCAACCGCGTGCCCGGTTTCTCATATAACTGGACGCCCTATGGCTATTTTCAGGATGGGGCGATCGGTTTTAAAATCTGCGATCTGCCCGAAGTAAATAGACCCGCGGCCTTTGCAGGATGCACTCGCTTTGGCAATTCGCCGGCATTGATCACGCCATACGATACCTTGATCAGCAATCCCGGGCGGGTAGAGGCGATCACCCATTTTGGCGGCGGCGGCCACGTCCCGGGCGACACGGTGCTGGTGGCCAACCGGTCCCAGATGACCAATGCCCTGCAATGGATCCAGTCGCTCTATCCCGACACTCCGTTCACCTTCTTTAACGATCCGTTGCAGACCTATCGGGTCAAGGAGGAGACGAAGTCGGGCTATATCATGGCCGACATGGGTGGGGCCGACGATCCCTATCACGTCAATGTCGGCCTTCGTGTTGTGAACACCAATTTGACCATCGACCAGAACCAGCCCGCCAACGCCGATCCAAGCTATTGGGGAACGGACAGCTGGAATGGCGTGCTGCGTGATTTCACCACGGCAACGGTGGTTCGCCGCTACACTGACTTTCTGCCCAGCGTGAACGCGGTGTTCGATGTGCGCGACGGCGACAAAATCCGCTTTTCCGCGGCACGGGTCGTTGCCCGCCAACCGCTCGTATCGCTGGGGCAGGGCTTCTCTACCCAATTTACGCGCGACCCTGTCGATAATCTGTTCAAATTTACCAATGGCAGCCGCGGAAACGCCGATCTCGATCCGTTCCGGGCTTATCAGTTCGACCTCGGCTTTGAACATTATTTCGGAAGCCAGGGCCTATTGTCCGCGGGCCTGTTCTGGAAGGAAGTCGACAGCTTCATCGTCAACGAAACGGTCGCTGTGTTCGTGAACGACCAGGCCGGGGGCAGGCTAGGGCCGGTTTCGCAGCCCGCGAACGGATCGGGCGGTCGGGTCAAAGGTTTCGAGCTCGCGGCGCAATATGGCTTTGATTTCGGCCTTGGCTTTACCGCGAACTATACATTCTCGGATACCAGCACCAATTTCAGCACCAACTTCGATGACAAATTGCCTCTGCCGGGCGTGTCGAAGCATTCGGCTAACGGTCAGCTTTATTTCGAGAAATATGGTTTTGCCGCGCGCGCCTCATACAGCTGGCGTTCCAAGCAATATCTTGGGAATTTCGGATTTTCCGACGGACCAATAACGCGCAATCTTGGCATTTTTCAGAAATCCTATGGCCAGCTCGACGGCCAGATCAGCTACAAACTCACTAAGAATTTCGAGATATTTGCCGAGGCGATCAATATCGCCAAAGCCGACACCCGCGTTTATCTGCAATTTCCCGAACTGCCCTTCCGCTACGAGTCCGGCTCAAGGCGGGTTTATGGCGGCGTGAAATTCAACTTCTGATTTGATGTTTTTGGATGACGGGCGGCCCCTCAATGAAGGGCCGCCGCTGTCTCGCGCCATGCTCTAATCCGTGACGATATTCGTTGTCGGATAACGAACAACGTACGCTTAGGAGTGAGGTGAGCATCGACCGATGCCCAAATCGACGCGCTGTCGATCTGAAGTCTGGCCGAATTGTCCCTCGCGCGCGATCACCGGTCTGACGCTTAGGCCGGCGGCGGCGCAGCCGTCAGCCGCTCGACGAGCTGGTGCGCATGAATGACCATGCCGCCCGGGTCTTCGCCTGCTAGGTCGCGCAACAGCATGTCGGCGGCCGTCTTGGCCATCTCCACGATCGGTTGCCGGACCGTTGTCAGGCGCGGCCATATCATGCGTGCAATTTCGGAATCGTCGAAGCCAACGACGGTCAGATCGGCCGGAACATCAAATCCAAGCTCGCGCGCTGCCGACATGGCCCCGACCGCCATATCGTCATTCTGCGCTAATATGGCAGTTGGGCGCAGCTTGCGCGACAGGAGGCGCTTGGTTGCCTCATACCCCGATTCAAAGCTGAAATCGCCGGTTTCGGCCAGCTCGGGAAGTCGTGCTATCCCATTGGCATCGAATGCCCGATGATAGCCGATCAGGCGCTGGGCGCTGGCGGCATGGGTGGGATCGCCGATGATGATCGCGATTGTCCGGTGGCCGAGGCCGATGACATACTCGGCGATCTCGCGTGCGGCCGCCACATCGTCCATCGCCGTCGACAACCCGATTTCAAGCTGCGATTGCGGGGCGATTCGCGCGAAAGGAATACCCGCCTCGGAAAGACCTTCGATAATATCAGGGTGGTCCGACGCCGGTGGGGCGAGGATGACACCGTCAAGCGCCGCTGATCGTACCAGACTAACCACTTCGCGCGGGCGGTCCATGACGGATTCAACCGGGAGCACGATCAGCCGATAACGTTCGCCATGTAATCGTTCGAGCGCGCCCCGCTGCAGTTCGACCACATAGCTCGGACTGGGTTTTTCATAGATTAAACCAATGAGGTATGATTGTCGCCGAACCAGGCCTTGAGCGAGAACGTTGGGGTGATAGTTGAGCCCCTTGGCTGCATGGAGCACCTTTTTACGCAGCGCAGGCGAAATGTGCGGCTCGTCATTAAATACGCGCGATACGCTTTTGGGCGACACCTGCGCCAGCTTGGCAACGTCGATAATCGTTGAACGTTTCTCACCGCGCGCCATGCTCAGATCGGTGGCGAAATTGTCTTTCGTTGTCAATTGGGCGGAGGATATATTGATTTGCTTCCGACGGGAGTCGAGTTTTTGAGTCCGGAGAAGTTGCCGCCTCGCGGCTCTGGGGCGCAGATTTGGACCGGATCACGAGGATTCAGGGTGGTGCCCCCGGCGAGATTCGAACACGCGGCCTACGGTTTAGGAAACCGTTGCTCTATCCGGCTGAGCTACGGGGGCACGATGGCGGTTGGTAAGCGACGGCGCCGGGGTGGTCAATCGGTCACCGAGGCAATTTGGTCCATGTCGCGGATCGGCGCCTTCCCGGGTACCAGACATGGATCGGGCCCGGGCAGATTGCGCTGCCGGGCCCGATCTTTTTCGAGTGCCGCCGATGCGTGAGCATCCGCGGCGACCGATCACGCCTTGACGTGCTGTGCGATGTACTTGTTCATTTCGAACATCGTGCACTTGTCGCGACCGAAGACCTTCTTGAGCTTCTCGTCAGCCAGAATCTCGCGCTTGTTGGCGGGGTTCTGGAGGTTGTTTGCCTTGATGTATTCCCAGACCTTGCTGATCACCTGGCTGCGGGGCAGCTTGTCGTTGCCGACGATCGCGCCGAGTTCGGGCGATGGCTGCACCGGTGCGTGGATACCGCCGGTCTTGGGGGGGGTCGTCGCCATATAAAGTCCTTCCTGATGTGCCGTTCAAGCCGACATCGATTCACGCCTTCTTAAGCGCGCCCTCCTTGTGCGCCGCCTTTTGGTCGTTGTCACTCTCTACGATGTATTGCGGATCATCCTCCGTCGCACGAACCTGATGACCCTTGATCCTGGTATCGCGGGTCTGTTTTTTGACGACCGTTCCATGGGCGGTGCCGCCGTGCGATTTCCAGCTGACCTTGTCGCCCGTCTTCATGCTCGCCATTGCCGTCTCCCGATTGAACCGGACAAGCGCAGATCGGCGGTTTTGGTTGCATTTCCGCCATTTTCGGGGCCATCGCCGCCACGCGCTTGCATCGCCGCAGTCATCGCGGCATCTGGTCCCGGCTTGCCTGAAAGGATGATCGATGAAGACCCGCGCCGCTGTTGCATTCGAGGCCAGGAAGCCGTTGGAGATCGTCGAACTCGACCTCGAAGGGCCCAAAGCGGGTGAAGTTCTGGTCGAGATCATGGCGACCGGAATCTGCCATACCGATGCCTACACGCTCGACGGACTCGATTCGGAAGGACTGTTTCCCAGTGTGTTGGGGCATGAAGGCGCCGGAGTCGTGCGCGAGATTGGCGCTGGCGTGACCAGCGTGAAGCCGGGCGATCACGTCATCCCGCTCTACACGCCCGAATGCCGCCAGTGTAAATCATGCCTCAGCGGCAAGACCAATTTGTGCACCGCGATCCGCGCCACGCAAGGGAAAGGGCTGATGCCCGACGGCACCAGCCGCTTCAGCTACAAGGGGGAGACGATCTTCCACTATATGGGGTGTTCGACCTTTTCGAACTTCGCCGTGGTGCCGGAGATCGCCGTGGCGAAGATTCGTGAGGACGCACCGTTCAAGGCCAGCTGCTATATCGGTTGCGGCGTGACCACCGGCGTTGGTGCTGTGGTCAACACCGCCAAGGTCCAGGTCGGCGACAATGTCATTGTGTTCGGCCTTGGCGGGATCGGCCTCAACGTGCTGCAGGGCGCGCGGATGGCGGGGGCGGGGATGATCATCGGCGTCGATATCAATCCCGACCGCGAGGAATGGGGCCGCAGGTTCGGCATGACCCATTTCGTCAACCCGAAAGAGGTCGGCGACATTGTCGCGCATCTCGTCGCGTTGACCGATGGCGGGGCGGATTATACCTTCGACTGCACCGGCAACACGACCGTGATGCGCCAGGCCTTGGAGGCATGCCACCGCGGCTGGGGCACCAGCATCATCATCGGTGTGGCCGAAGCGGGCAAGGAGATCGCAACACGGCCGTTCCAGCTGGTCACCGGACGCAACTGGCGCGGCACCGCGTTCGGCGGCGCCAAGGGACGCACCGACGTGCCGAAGATCGTCGACTGGTACATGAACGGCAAGATCGAGATCGACCCGATGATCACCCATGTGCTGAGCCTGGAGGAGATCAACAAGGGCTTCGACCTGATGCATGCCGGCGAGAGTATCCGCAGCGTCGTGGTGTATTGAGCAACGCGCCCCGCGCGGATGGATGCCCGAGGTAATAAAAAACCCCGGCGCGCGGCACCGGGGTTTTTATACGATCGGGAGCGGGCGAACCCGCTCCCCAGTCAGCAAATCAGAACTTGAACCGACCCGACATACCATAGGTGCGCGGCGGGCTGGGATAGGCCGACAAGGTACCGGGCTGCGCCACACCCGGGAAGATGACGGGGTTGTATTTCGGTTTCGTCAGGTTGCGGCCCCAGACACTGATTTCAAGGCCCTTGGTCAGCGCCAGCGCGATCGATGCGTTGAGCGATTCCGGCTCTGCCTTGTAGCGCAGACCCTGCGCAATCTGGAACGAACTGTTGTGCGCATAATCGACGTGGAAGATGAGCGCCGTCTCTCCGGCAAGCCGCGCCGTATAGGTGGTGCCGACCGCGACCGAATATTTCGAAATGCCTGACGGTGTTTTGCCGGTCAGGTTGGTCGAGGTCACGTTATTGGTCACCGGGTTGAAGGCGGAACCGCCGGTAAACAGATCGAACTTCGGATCGAGATAGGTCAGTGATGCGGTGAAGTTGAGATCCCTGATCGGAGAGACCGTCGCGTCCATTTCGATGCCGAAGGTCGATTGTTTTTCCGCATTGCCGAGAACGAAGCCGGTCCCCTGGAAGACATTGCTCTGGAAGCCCTTGAGGATTTGCTTGAACACGGCGACGTTGAACCCAAAGCCCTGGAAATTGCCCTTCAGCCCGACTTCATAGACCGTCGCATCTTCAGGGCCGGCATAACGCGTGCCGGACGTGAGGTTGTTGACGGCCAAACCGGCTGTGCGGATGGGTGAGGTGGCAGGAGCGGGGCTCTGTGCCGGCGAACCCGGAATGAAGTCGCTCGCGAACGGGCGGCTGTCATATGACAGGTTGAACGACGACGCCTTGAAGCCCGTTGCATAGGTGGCATAGACGTTGATCTTCGGGCTGAACTTATAGGCAACCCGCAACGTATATGACAGGTCGTTGTCGCTGGTCTTGCCATCCTCCACCGCGTTGGGGAAGTTCAGGAACGGCGGCAGGAACTGCAGCGCTCGCAATCCCAGGAACGGGTTGGCTGCCGGGTTGGTGGCGGATGCCGGCGGCACGCCAAGACGGACACCGGCAAGGACCAGATCCAGTCCCGAGAAGACGTCGGTGCTGTAATTGTTGGTCGCGACCCTCTTGCTATCGTGCGTGTAGTTGAGCCCGCCGGTAAAAATCAGCCCGTCGACAGGTTCGATATCGACCTGGCCAAAGAGCGAATAGGATTCGTTCTTGTAATCATAATTCTCGAAACGGCCCTGACCCTGAGAGCCGAATGCTCCGGCGGGAGTACCGGGAAGAAGGAAGCGAAGAGTCGGCTCGAGCCCACTGTAATTGCCGCCACTCAACGCGTTGGCGTAAGCTTGGAAATTCCGCCCGAAGGTCAGCGAGGCACTGCTGTCGATGCCCTCGTTGAAATAGAACCCACCGACCAGGAAGTTGAAGATCCCATCGAAATTCGACGCTACGCGCACTTCCTGCGTGTAGGTATCGATCTTGGTATTGTTCTGGTTCGAACCGATCAGATCGGCGCTGGTGAAATCCGAATCGGCATTGGTGTCGGAATCGACACGACGATATGCACTGATGCTGGTCAGGGACAGCTGGTCAGCGAAATCCCAGTCGATCTGTCCCGAGACGCCATAATTGTCGATCTTGTTGGTCGACGGGAAATTGGCATAGCTGTCGTACGAAAATGGCTGGTTCGAATTGAGCCGCCCGCCGACCGCGCGAACGGCACCGCCGGTAGGTCCGTCCAGCAGATTGGACACCGTGCAACAAATCTCGTCGATCTTGTCGTAGTCGCCAATGATCCGCACCTTGAACGTGCTGCTCGGCTGCCACAGCAATTGCCCGCGGAATCCGTAGCGGTTGCGGTTGTTACCATCGATATCGAGATTGACGTAGTGGGAATAGCCGTCGCGCTTATTGTAATTGCCCGCCAGGCTGACTGCCAATGTTTCGGAGATCGGGCCGGTTATGCTGCCCTTGAGGACGATCGCGTTGTAATTGCCGTAAGACGCCTCGAGATTGCCGCCGAATTCGAACTGCGGTTCCTCGGTCACGATACTGATGATGCCGGCGGACGCGTTCTTGCCGAACAGCGTCGATTGCGGGCCGCGTAGCACTTCGACGCGTTTGATATTGGGAAGGTCGCCGATCTGGGAGGCCGAACGCGAGCGATAGACGCCGTCAATGAACACGCCGACCGACGGCTCGATGCCGACATTGTTCGCGCCGTTGCCGAAGCCGCGAATGATGAAATTGGTATTCGCCGAACTTTGCAGCTGGCCGACCTTCAGCGAAGGCACCAGCGTCTGCAGGTCGATAAGGTCGCGCACCTGCGAGCGTTCGATCGATTCCGCCGAGGTGACCGCAACCGAGATCGGCACGTCCTGCAGTGTCTGTTCGCGCTTACCGGCGGTGACGATGATGTCGTCGCTGGTGTCGACCGCTTGTTCGTCTTGGGCGGCGGTCGCCGGCGGTGCGGTCTGGGCAGATGCCGGAACCGCATAAATCAGCGCGAGTGCCGACGCGGCAAGCAATTCATATTTCTTCATGAGAACATCCCCTCCTGTTTTACGTTGCCGATCTTTGCCGGCCGACGTGTTCGTAAATTAGGTATGTGAAGTTAGCGCTCCGCCGAATCGCACGTCAATGGATATCACACGCAAATCTGCGGGGTTGCGGCGCTGTTGCCTAAATGAGACAGTTCCGTAATTGAAGATCATGACACCGGAATGTCGCTTGCCGTAGCGTCGCTTGCGAATCGCCGCAAAGGAACCCCGAATGCCCGACCTGACGAGCAGCCCCGACGATGGAGATCTTGTCGCTCCAACGCCCAAGATTCCCATACCCGACGAGGTTGCGGACGCGGTGCGGACCTTGATTCGCTGGGCCGGTGACGACCCGGCACGCGAGGGTTTGATCGACACACCGGCGCGGGTCGCGCGGGCGTGGAAGGAATATTGTCAGGGCTATACCGACGATCCCGCGCACCATCTGTCGCGCGTGTTCGAGGAAGTCGGCGGCTATGACGAGATCGTGTTGCTGAAGGACATCCCGTTCCAGTCGCACTGCGAACATCACATGGCGCCGATCATCGGCAAGGCGCACATCGCCTATCTGCCGAGCAACTGGGTGGTGGGCATCTCCAAGCTGGCGCGCGTGCTGCACGCCTATGCGCGCCGGCTGCAGGTGCAGGAGCGGCTGACCGCAGAGGTCGCCAATTGCATCTGGGACAATCTCAAGCCGGTCGGCGTCGCGGTGGTGATCGAAGCGAGCCATGCCTGTATGAGCGCGCGCGGTGTACGCACGCCGGGCGTGGCGATGGTCACCAGCCGGATGATGGGCGTGTTCAGGGAAGATGAACGGAGCCGCAAGGAAGTGCTTGCGCTGATGGGTTTTTGATCGCGACATGACGGATAACGGTCGAACAATTCTGGTGACCGGCGGCGCGCGCCGGATCGGCGCGGTCATTGCCCGTCATTTGGCTGGACAGGGATGGCGGGTCGCGATCCATCACTGGAAATCGCATGACGAGGCCGAAGCGCTTGCAGCCGAATTGCCGGGAGCGATGGTCGTGACCGGCGACCTTGCGTTGCCGGGTACCGCATATGAGCTGATTGCCGAAATACGCGAGCTGTCGGGCCGCCCGGTTTTCGGCATCATCAACAACGCGTCGATCTTTCAGTTCGACCGTCCGCCGCTTTCCGATGGCGAGGCCATGACGGCGCATATGACGGTCAACCTCACCGCACCCGCTCTGCTCGCCTCGGCGATCGCGGCGCAGGATGATCTGGCGGAGGGGGCGGTGGTCGATATTCTCGACCAGAAGGTTGCGAACCTCAATCCCGACTTCTTTTCCTATAGCTGTTCCAAGGTTGCGCTGGCAGGGGCGACCGTGATGCTGGCGCAAGCACTTGGCTCCCGTATTCGCATCAATGCGGTTTCGCCCGGCCTTTCGTTGCCGAGCCTTGACCAGAGCGAGGCGGAATTCACGGCGGTGGCAAGCCGGAACCTGCTCCGGCGTCCGGTAGATACTGGCGCGATCGCCCGCGCGGTCGCTTTTCTACTGACCGCGCAGGGGATCACCGGGCAGAATATCTTCGTGGACAACGGCCAGCATTTCCTGCCGCGCGATGGCGACGTGATGTTCGAGGGGCGGCGCGCCAATGGCTGATACAATACGCTTCACCACCATCCTCGACGGACTCGAGCTGGTCATGGGCCTGGGTATTCATCCCGAGGAACTGGCCGGGCCGCAGCGCGTGATCCTCAGCGTGCGCATGGAGATCGACTATCCAGTGGCGCCCGCCGAGGACCGGATCGAAGCGGTGCTCGATTATGATTTCGTGCGCACCGGTATCCGCGAATTGGTCGCCGACCGACATTTCAACCTGCAGGAGACGTTGTGCGAGGCGGTGGCGACGCTGTGCCTCGGCGATCCGCGTGTGCGCGAAGTGACGGTGCGATCGTCCAAGCCCGATATCTATCCCGATGCCGCGATCGGCTGCGAGATCGTGCGGCGCGCCTGACGCGATAACATCTTACGGTCACGGCGCTGGTTGGGCTTCATCATGTCAAAGAACGTATCGGCGGTCGATGTGACGCCGGGTGGAGTTGCAATGGACGGGATTGCGGCGCGCTTGAATCGAGCGAGTGGTGCTCGACAATGCCGGGCACATTCAGCCCGCCGCCACGACAAATAGCCCCTGTCGTAAATTGAGTTTCCCGCAGCTGCGGGAAGCCCTGCGTGAAAATGCTTTTTTGGGCCTTCTGCGGGAAGCTGCGGGAAAAACTGCGGGAAAATCGATATTGCCGCACGGGAAAACCGCAGTCGCGCTGCGGG
The DNA here is from genome assembly GCF_054057355.1 of Sphingomonas sp. UYAg733. NCBI lineage: Bacteria > Pseudomonadati > Pseudomonadota > Alphaproteobacteria > Sphingomonadales > Sphingomonadaceae > Sphingomonas > Sphingomonas sp. UYAg733. Next base: position 85,180 of record NZ_JBSRZE010000009.1, on the reverse strand, counting down.
AATATCGGGAAATGCCAGGGCAATAGTCATGGTCTGCTCGATTCAAAGGGGTCGGTCGGATGTGCTTTACCCGTGACGCGCGATGCGCCCACGCCAGAGAGCCGCCATGACGCCATGACGACACCAGCGAAAGGTTTGAATCGAGCAAAGATGCAGCGGGGCTGGCGTCGTTGAATCCGAAGGCGCGGAGGACCGCGCTCAGTGCGAGCTCCAATATGAATAAAGAAAGCCGCCGCCCGATCGCGGGCAGCGGCTTTCGAAATATCAGCTGCGATTCGCCGCACTAAGCGCCGCGCGCACCGTCGCCGTCGCGACGTCGCCATCGATCCCGACCCCGAACACGGTCCTGCCATCGGCGGTCCGGCATTCGAGATAGGCCGCCGCCTGAGCCTCGGCGCCGACGCCGATCGCGTGTTCGTTGTAATCGGTCACGTCGAGGTCGACGCCGCATTCGTCACGCAGCGCGGCCAGCACGCTGGAGATCAGGCCGTTGCCGCGCCCGCTGATCGAGCGTTCCTCGCCATCGAGCCTGACGCGCCCGACAAAGGTACGCGGCGGGCCGCCGCCAGGGGCGTGGTTTTCCTGATAGTCGATCAGCGCGAAGCGGTCGCGGCCCGAGGGCAAATAGGTCTCCTCGAACAACTGCCAGATATCGGCGGCGTTGAGTTCGCGGCTGCTCTCATCGGCGAACGCTTGCACATGACGGCTGAAATCGGCCTGCAGCCGCTTGGGCAGTTTCAGCCCCTTGTCCTGTTCGATCACCCAGGCGACGCCGCCCTTGCCGCTTTGTGAATTGACCCGGATCACCGCTTCATAGCTGCGACCGAGATCGGCAGGGTCGATCGGCAGATAGGGGACTTCCCAATATTCGTCGTTGCGCTCCGCCTGCGACGCGAAGCCTTTCTTGATCGCGTCCTGATGGCTGCCCGAAAAGGCGGTGAATACCAGGTCGCCGGCATAGGGCGTGCGCGGATGGACAGGCAGGCTGGTGCAATAGTTCACCGTGCTGACGATCTCATCGATGTTGGAAAGGTCCAGTTTGGGATCAACGCCTTGTGTGTACATGTTGAGCGCGACCGTCACCAGATCACAATTGCCGGTACGCTCGCCATTGCCGAGCAGGCAGCCCTCGACCCGGTCGGCGCCGGCCATCAGGCCGAGCTCCGCGGCCGCGACGCCGGTGCCGCGATCATTATGTGGATGCAGTGAAATGACGATGCTGTCGCGGTTGCGGATGTTCTTGCCGAACCATTCGATCTGGTCGGCATAGATGTTGGGCGTGGCGCATTCGACCGTCGCGGGCAGGTTGAGGATGATCGGGTGGTCGGGGGTCGGGCGCAGTACCTCCATCACCGCCTCGCAGACCTCGACCGAAAAATCGAGTTCGGCGGTCGAGAAGGTCTCCGGCGAATATTCGAAATGCCAGTCGGTGTCAGGCTGGGCAGCGGCCTGATCGCGCAGGATCATCGCGCCTTCGACCGCGATCTGGCGTACCTCGTCACGAGTCATGCCGAAAACGATCTTGCGCCAGGCCGGGCTGACCGCATTGTAGAGATGGACGATCGCTTTGGGCGCACCGCGCAGCGAGGCGAAGCTGGTTTCAATCAGATCGCGGCGCGACTGGGTCAGCACCTGGATCATCACATCGTCGGGGATGCGGCCGTTCTTCACCAGGCCGGAGATGAAGTCGAATTCGGTCGCGCCGGCGCTGGGAAAACCGACCTCGATCTCCTTCAGGCCGACTTTCACCAGCAAGTCGAACAGGCGGGTCTTCTTTTCCGCATCCATCGGGTCGATCAGCGCCTGATTGCCGTCGCGCAGGTCAGTGGAAAGCCAGCGCGGCGGTTGCGTGATGGTGCGCGACGGCCATTGCCGGTTGGGCAAGTCGATCTGGGGGAAGGCGCGGTATTTTACGGAAGGGTCACGCAGCATGGTTCGGTCTCGCACGGTTCGCTTGTCGTCGTTTGGGGCGATTAGTCCCTTAGCGGGAAGTCCCTTAGGCGGGTCGCGCACGCCCAAGGCGCACGGCGGGGGTCGCGCCTAAGGGCGCGTAAGTCGAGGCAGCGAAAGGCGAAGAGCCTGCGTCATTGCCATCGCGTTACCGCTTCATTGCGGCATCTGTCTAGGGTTCAGATCGAATAACTGATCAAGCGGGCTTCGCGGCAAGATCCAGAAGATCGCGACGATCGCGGCACAGGCGATGCCAAGCCATGGCGAGACGAATATCGTCAGCGGAATGCCGAGCAGATACAGGAGCATTGCGAACAATCCCTTGCGCCGAGTCTGCCGGTGATAGGTATTCGCTGCGGCGCTTTGGGTGCCGGTGGTGCGGATCGTCGATTGCAGCCAGATATAGGCGAAGGCGGGCAGGATCATCGTCAGCAGATAAAGCAGGGTCGCTTCGCGGTTGAAATGATGCTCGCCGAGATAGGATGTCGAAAAAGGCACCAGCGAGAGCGCGAAGAGCAACAGCATGTTCGACCAGATCAGGCCATTGCAGATATGTTTGGCATGGGTGAACAACCGGTGGTGGTTGACCCAGTAAATCGCGACATAGGCATAGCTGAGAATATAGGCGAGGAAGACCGGCCACAGCGTCCAGAGCTTGTCCATCCCGTCGGAAATGGGCGGATGGAGTTCGAGCACCATGATCGTGACGATGATTGCGATCACGCCGTCGGAAAAAGCCTCGACCCGGCCGACACCGGGTGGGCCTTCTTCGTCGCCATCAGTGGCGAGGTTCGTTTCGCTCATTTTGCCTCGAACCCGGCATTGATCACCAGGTCGATGCGGTCGGACACCAACGGCACGCCCGAGCCCATGCCGAAATCGCTGCGCTTGATCGCAGTGGTCGCCGCAAAACCGACATTGGTCTTCTTCTCGCCCCAAAAGGCCTTGCCCGCACCGATCAGGCGCGCATTCAGCGTGACAGGTTTGGTGATGCCCTTGATCGTCAGATTACCGGTGATGATGGCGGTCGTGCCCTTGGCCACCACCTTGGTAGACACGAAGGTGATGGCCGGAAATTTGGCTGCATCGAAGAACTCGGCGCTCTGCAGCTTGGTGTCGAGTTCCGCGACCGTCGTCGAAACCTTGGCGACCGGGAAGCTTATGCTGACCTTCGACGCTGCAGGGTGGGCGGGGTCGAGCGTCAGGGTGCCGGTCGGGGTGGTGAACTGGCCGGAATATTCGGTGAAGCCGAGATGGTTGACGGTGAACAGCACCTGGCTGTGGGCGGGGTCGAGCGTGTAAGTGCCAGCGACGACCTGCTTTGCGTCGAGTTTGCCTGGCGCTTCGGCGGCATCTGCATCTGGGCAAGGAGAGGAGCCGAAGCAAGGGCGAGGACGGCGGTCTGGGCAGCGATCGGGAAGGGGCGCATGATGCTCTCCGGGCATGGAAAAGGGGCCGCGCCAATGTGACGCAGCCCCCGGAACCAAGCAAGCGCCGAAGCGCTGTCGTTCAGTTCTTGTCTTTATCGACCAGCTTGTTGGCGCCGATCCATGGCATCATCGCACGCAGTTCGGTGCCGACCTTCTCGATCGGATGCGCCTCAGCCCGCTTGCGTGCCGCTTTCAATTCGGGCTGGCCGGCGCGGTTATCGAGCACGAAATTCTTCACGAACCGGCCGCTCTGGATATCGTCCAGCACGCGCTTCATCTCCGCCTTGGTTTCGCTGGTGATGATGCGCGGTCCGGTGGTGATATCGCCATATTCCGCGGTATTGCTGATCGAATAGCGCATATTGGCGATGCCTCCTTCATAGAGCAGGTCGACGATCAGCTTGGTTTCGTGAAGGCATTCGAAATAGGCCATTTCCGGCGCATAGCCCGCTTCGGTCAGCGTCTCGAAACCGGCCTGGATCAGGTGGGTGATGCCGCCGCACAGCACGGCCTGCTCGCCGAACAGGTCGGTTTCGCATTCCTCGCGGAAATTGGTTTCGATGATGCCCGAGCGGCCGCCGCCGACGCCGGAGGCATAAGCGAGCGCGATGTCATGCGCGTTGCCGCTCTTGTCCTGGTCGATCGCGATCAGGCAGGGCACGCCGCCGCCGCGGACATATTCGCTGCGCACGGTATGGCCCGGGCCCTTGGGTGCGATCATGATCACGTCGAGATCGGCGCGCGGTTCGATCAGACCGAAATGCACGTTCAAGCCATGCGCGAAGGCGAGGGCGGCGCCTTGCTTCATATTGGCGTGATAATCGTCGGCATAGATTGCCGCCTGATGCTCGTCGGGCGCGAGGAACATGACGATGTCGGCCCAGGCGGCCGCTTCGGCGTTCGACTTGACCGCGAAGCCGGCGTCGATCGCCTTCTTTGCCGTGGCCGAGCCTTGGCGTAGTGCGATGGCCACGTCCTTGACGCCGCTGTCGCGCAGATTCTGCGCATGGGCATGGCCCTGGCTGCCATAACCGACGATCGCGATCTTCTTGTCGCTGATGAGGTTCAGATCGGCGTCGCGATCGTAATAGACACGCATTTCTAGTTCCCTTTCTGCTCCTCTCCCCCTGTGGGAGAGGATACGAAGCCTTGGCCTCGCGAAGCGAGGGTCAGGCGAAGCTGGTAAGGGGGCAGGGCAGGGAGTTCCCCTCACCCTCCCGCTGCTGCGCAGCGGGCCCCTCCCTCTCCCACAAGGGGAGAGGGGATTTTCAGGCGGGTTCTTTCCCCCGCGCGATGGCGACGATGCCGGTGCGCGCGACCTCGATCAGGCCGACCTCGCGCATCAGCGTGATGAAGGTATCGATCTTTTCGCGCCCGCCAGTGACCTCGAACACGAAGCTCGACGTGGTCGCATCGACCACGCGGGCGCGATAGACATCGGCGAGGCGCAGCGCCTCGATACGGTGATCGCCCACGCCGGCCACCTTCACGAGAGCGAGTTCGCGCTCGACATGCGGCCCGAGCGTGGTGAGATCGGTCACCGAATGAACCGGGATCAGCCGGTCGAGCTGGGCGAGGATCTGCTCCATCGTCTGGTCCGATGCGGTGGTGACGATGGTGATCCGGCTGACCGCATGGTCGGCGGTCACGTCCGACACGGTCAGGCTCTCGATGTTATAACCGCGCGCAGTGAACAGGCCGGCGATCCGCGCCAGGATGCCCGGTTCATTGTCGACCATGATCGCCAGCGTGTGCCGCTGGGCGGCTTCCGTCTTGATGTGCATCAGACCAGCGCCTTCGCTTCGTCGTCCATCTCGCCGGTCACTTCATTGGCCTGGAGGATCATGTCAGTATGGGCCGCTCCGCTCGGGATCATCGGGAAGCAATTGGCGAGCTGGCTGACCATGCAATCGACCAGAACCGGTCCGTCATGCGCGAGCATCGCGGCGATGCCGTCATCGAGCTCACCCGGCTTTTCGATCTTGATGCCTTGCCAGCCATAGGCCTCGGCAAGCTTGACGAAGTCCGGCAGGGAGTCGCTGTAGCTTTCCGCATAGCGGCTTGAATAGGTCAGTTCCTGCCACTGGCGGACCATCCCCATATACTGGTTGTTGAGGATGAAGACCTTGACCGGCAGACGATATTGCGTCGCCGTCGCCAGTTCCTGGATGTTCATCTGGATCGACGCTTCGCCGGCAATGTCGATGACCAGCGCGTTGGGGTTGCCGATCTGCGCGCCGATCGCCGCAGGCAGTCCGTAGCCCATCGTGCCGAGCCCACCCGAGGTCAGCCATTTGTTCGGCGCTTCGAAATGATAATGTTGCGCGGCCCACATCTGGTGCTGGCCGACCTCGGTCGTAATGATCGGCGATTGCTTGTGCGTCGCCTCCCACAAGGCGCGGATCGCGCGTTGCGGCATGATTTCGGTCTTGCTGTCGGTGAAGTCGAGGCTGCCGACCGCGCGCCAGCCCTCGATCCGGCGCCACCAGTCGGTGAGGTCGGGCTTGGGATGACACCGCGCCTTGTACACGCGGATCATGTCCTCCAGCGCATGGCCGACATCGGCGACGATGGGCAGGTCGATGCGCACCGTCTTGTTGATCGACGAGCGGTCGATATCGATATGGACCTTGCGGCTGTTCGGGCTGAACGCGTCGAGCCGCCCGGTCACCCGGTCGTCGAAGCGCGCGCCCATCGCGATCACCAGGTCGGCCTGGTTCATCGCCCAATTCGCCTCATAGGTGCCGTGCATGCCGAGCATGCCGAGCCACTGGTCGGACGAGGCGGGGAATGCGCCGAGACCCATCAGCGTCGAAGTAACCGGCGCGCCGGTGATGCGCGCCAGTTCGCGCAGCAACTGGCTTGCCGCCGGACCCGAATTGATGATCCCGCCGCCGGTGTAGAAGATCGGCCGTTCCGCCGCCGCGAGCATATCGACGACCTGCTCGATCGCCGACTGGTCGGCCTTGACCTGCGGGCGATAGGTCTTGTGCTTGATCGGGCCGGGCTTGGCGTAGCGCGCGGTCGCGACCTGCACATCCTTGGGGATGTCGACCACGACCGGGCCGGGACGGCCCGAGGTCGCGATGTAAAACGCCTCATGGATGATGCCGCCGAGCTGGGCCGGATCCTTTACGAGGTAATTATGCTTGGTGCAGTGGCGCGTGATGCCGACCGTATCGGCCTCCTGAAACGCGTCGGTACCGATCAGCGCGGTCGGCACCTGGCCGGTGATCACGACCATCGGGATCGAATCCATCAGCGCGTCGGTGATGCCGGTCACCGCATTGGTCGCGCCGGGGCCGGAGGTGACGAGCACCACGCCGGGCTTTCCGGTCGAGCGGGCATACCCTTCCGCGGCGTGCGTTGCCGCCTGTTCGTGACGCACCAGGATGTGTTTGATCCGCCCCGAACGGAAAAGAGCGTCGTAAATCGGAAGTACCGCACCGCCGGGATAGCCGAAGACGACCTCCACGCCGAGATCGCACAGCGCCTCGATCAGGATATCGGCTCCACTCTTCTCGGTCATGACTCGTCCTTCATCGCCTGAGCTTTGGGTTGCAGCGCAACAATGCAATGCGAAGCGCGCTGCTAGAGATGTAAAATGCGGTCGTCAACCTCAGTCGCGTAATCTAGTTTCAATATCAGTGAGTAGTATGTTCGAATCTGTCTCGGGCAATCGTGACCACATAGCGGGAGGCTGGTTGCGAAACCACGTAAATTGTCGCTTCGCGTATTGGCGGGTGGCGAGGCGGGCGCGGGCAAGCGCTTCATCTCGATCGATCTCGCCGCGGAGCAGCGCCGCAATCTCCGGCACGCCGATCGCGCGCAGCACCGGCGCGAGCGGCGGGATGTCGCGGCGGGTGAAGAGCGTCTCGACCTCGGGAATCGCGCCATGGTCGAACATCCAGGCGAGGCGGGTGTCGCAACGATCGAGCAGCCATTCGCGATCGGGCAGCAGAATGGTTGCGGTCAGGCGGACAGCGGCACCAATGCCGCCGATCTTGTCCTGCTGCCAGTCGGCGAGCGGCCGGCCGGTCGACCGCACGACCTCGAGCGCGCGCGCGACGCGCGTCGTATCGGCCGGCGCGAGACGTTGCGCCGCGCCGGGATCGGCCTCGGCCAGCAAGCGATAGGCCTGGGCGACGGGCAGGGCGCGGATCTCTTCGCGGATTGCCGGGTCGATCGGCGGAACCGGTGCTATGCCCTCGAGCAGGGTGCGGATATGGAGACCGGTGCCGCCGACCAGCACGGGCAGCCGGCCTGCGGCGTGCGTCTCGGCGATGACGTGTCGCGCGTCGGCGGCCCAATGCGCGGCGGAACTGCTTTCGGCGCCATCGACATAACCGAACAGGCGATGCGGCACGCGCGCCTCTTCCTCGGCGGTCGGTCGCGCCGAGAGGATGCGCAGGTCGGCATAGACCTGCGCCGAATCCGCATTGATCACCACGCCGTCATGGCGTTCGGCGAGGATCATCGCGAGTGCGGACTTGCCGCTGGCGGTCGGCCCTGCAATGAGCGCCAGCGAGGATAGGGAATTTTCGATGTTCATCGCGACGCTGATAGCACCCGGCACACTGGCTGGGAGCGATATTTCCGCTGCAAGCGACGTGCTGAGCGATGCCGGCTGTGCGCCGGGTGGTAGCCAGTGGCTCGATGACGGTTTCGCGGCCGACATTTTGTTCGACGCCGCGCCGCAACGCGCCCGTGAAATGCTCGAGGCGGCGTGCATCGCGATCGATATCGTGGTTCAGCCGGTAGCGGCGCGCGCCAAGGCGCTGCTCATCGCCGATATGGATTCGACCATGATCACGGTCGAATGCATCGACGAACTGGCCGATTATGCCGGGATCAAGCCGCAGATCGCCGAAATCACCGAGCGCGCGATGCGCGGCGAGCTCGATTTCGAAGCCGCGCTCGATGCGCGTGTGGCGCTGCTCAAAGGACTTGACGAGGCGGTGATCGAGCAATGCCTGGCCGAACGCGTCGCGATCATGCCCGGGGCGGTGCCGCTGATCCGCACGATGCGCGCGCGCGGCGCGCTGACCATTCTCGTGTCAGGGGGTTTCACGCGCTTTGCCGAGCCGGTGGCGAAGATCATAGGCTTCGACCGCGCGATCGCGAATGTGCTGGAAGTGGCGGATGGCATGCTCACTGGGACGGTGACCAAGCCGATCGTCGGGTCGGATACCAAGTTGCAGACATTGCTCAACGCTTCGGCCGAAACGGGTCTCAAGGCGGAACAGACGCTTGCGGTCGGCGACGGGGCCAATGACCTGGCGATGATCAAGCGTGCCGGGCTTGGTGTCGCCTATCGCGCCAAGCCGATCGTCGCGGCGGCAGCGGCCGTGCGGATCAGCCATAACGACCTGACCGCGCTGTTATATGCGCAAGGGATCGCCAAGGCGGATTGGGTGACGGCCTAGCGGTCGCGTATCAGGGTCCGACCGGTACGCACGGTTTGACCGCCGCACAGGCGCGTGACGCTTCGGCGCGCGAACCGAACGGCCCGACCAGCAGGCGGGTCAACGCGCCGCTCTTCATATAATAGGGCTGACGGCCTGCGAAACGCCCCGCGACCTGGCCCCAGAGCTTGCGCGCATTGTTGGCGTCGCCGAAGGCACCAAGCTGCGCACGCCATCCGCCGGCCGTGGCCGGACGCGGCGGCGGCGCTTGCGTGGCGAGGGGCGCCGGGCGCGGCTTGGGCCGTGCGGCAGCCCGTACCGGTACTTCGGCGGCCGGTGGATTATCCGCGCTCTGATCGTAGCTCGATGCAGGCACGTCGGCGCCCCGCATCGCGGTCTGCGTGCCGGAGCCGGAGATTTCCGGCGGCAATTGCGGCCGCGCATATTCCGTTTCGTACTGCCGCGCGAGAACCAGGCCCCTTTGGCGCTGATCTTGTGGGATATATTGGTCCATTTGCGCCTGCACGGTCGAAGCCTGAGGCAGGCCCGATGCCGCGGCGCGGACCATCAGCGCATAGGCACGCGGCCAGTCGCGCGGCACGCCATCGCCATTATAGAGCATGGTGCCAAGCACGAGCTGAGCGCGTGGTTCGCCGCGTGTGGCGGCCTTTTCGAGCCAGGGCAGCGCTTCGGAGCGCTTGGCGTTCTGGAACAGCACCAGCCCGTAATTGGTTTCGCTCTGCGCGTGACCCTGCAGCGCGGCCTTGCGGTACCAGCTTTCCGCCATCGGCAGATCGACGGCAACGCCGCGCCCGAGCTTATAGGCCTGGCCCAAATTGAACTGCGCGTCGGCATCGCCCGCGATCGCGTCCGGCCGCCATTCATCAACGGCTTTCTTGTATTCGCCGCGCCCCCAGGCATCGACGCCGGCCTTGACGTCGGCCGTGGCGGGTGCCGCCAAAGCGATGATGATGCCGGTCAGGCCAAGAGCCACCGGTCGAAGTGCGCTGCGCATAATCTGTTCCGTCCTCGCTACACCACTTGAGGCTGATAATGCCCTCTATCGCGGATTTGGCAAAGATTTCGTTAGCCATGGCGTATCGATACGGGCCGCGCGGCAACGCTCTCATCGACGTTAACCGGTTCTTGACGTGTCCCATGGCATCTCAGCCTCTGGATTTAGCGGGAGTTCTAGGGGCACATGCGCGTTCTCGCGATGGCATCACAAAAAGGCGGGTCGGGTAAGACCACGCTCTCCGGACATCTGGCCGTACAGGCACAGCTGGCCGGAGCCGGTCCGGTCGTTCTGATCGATATCGATCCGCAAGGGTCGTTGTCCGATTGGTGGAACGAGCGGAGCGCGGAATATCCGGCATTCGCCCAGACAACGGTTGCGCGGCTTTCTGCGGACCTGGAGGTGCTGCGTCAGCAAGGCTTCCGTCTGGCGATGATCGATACGCCGCCGGCAATCACCATGGCGATCCAGAGCGTGATCCAGGTCGCGGAACTGATCGTCATCCCGACGCGACCATCGCCGCACGATCTGCGCGCCGTCGGTGCCACCGTCGATCTGTGCGAACGCGCCGGCAAGCCGCTGCTGTTCGTGGTCAATGGTGCGACGCCCAAGGCGAAGATCACCTCCGAAGCCGCGGTCGCGCTGTCGCAGCACGGCACCGTGGCGCCAGTGACGATCCATCACCGCACCGATTTCGCCGCGTCGATGATCGACGGCCGCACCGTGATGGAGGTCGATGTCAAAGGCCGATCCAGCCAGGAAGTGCAGGCGCTCTGGTCGTACATCTCCGATCGGCTCGAAAAGAATTTCCGCCGCACCGTTTTCTCCGCCCCGACGGCGGCGAACGGCTATGCCACGCAACGTCCGGCCGCAGGCGGCTTCGGCCGCCGCGTGATGAGCTGAGGGGGCCGACATGATTGGACAGCCCAAACCTCTCGCATCGCTTTCCTCGACCTTGCTCGCTCGCAAGGGCACGGCGCGTCCCGCCATGCGCCCGCAAGGCTATGGTGGCTTTGGCTCGCTTCAGGGGCAGGACGATCTCGGCTGGAACGACATGGGCGATATGCATGCGGCGCACGCCCATGACATGGAGCAGCCGGTCTTCAATCCTCCCGCCTTTAATGCCCCCGCTTTTAGTGGTGGCGTTCCACCGGTGCTGATGCAGCGCGAAGTGTTGAAGGAAGAGTTCGAGCCTTCGTTCGCAGCGCCGCTGCTCGATCCGGAATTGGATGATCCGTTCGGAGAGGAATCCGCCGAGAGCGATTTCGAGGATGACGCGCCTGTGTTCGAATCCGTGCTGGCCGTAAAGCCGCTGAGGACTGTCGAAAAGCTGGTCGCCGAACAACCGGCTCCGGCAGAACCTGTCGCGGCTCTGGCCGAGTCCGTCGTCGTTCAAGTCGAAGATGTCGTTGCCGAAGCGGTCGTTCCACAACTCGTCACGCTCCCCCCGGCGCGCGCGGCACGGATCGCCCGCGAGACGAAAACGAAGCAGGCCAAAGCGGCATTCACGCTGCGCCTCGACCATGACCGCCACCTTCGTCTGCGCCTAGCGAGCGCGCTCACCAACCGTTCCGCCCAGTTGCTCGTCACCGAGGCGCTGGACGCATTTCTCAATACTCTGCCCGAGGTAGCAGTGCTGGCGAACCAGCTGCCACCACGGGCCGCACGCTGATCGATTTGGGGAAAATCCGATGAAGACCCGGGCCTTGTTCACCGTTGGAATGTCCGCACTCGCACTCGGCGGCACCGTTTTTGGTGGCGCGATGGTGCAGGGCGGAATTGCCACCGCCGGCACCCGTTCGGCGACGAACGGCGAAAAGCAGGCGGCCAAGGAAGTCGCGACGGCGCGCAAGGCGCTGGCCAAGGGCAAGTACGACCAGGCGGTCGCCCATGCCGAGGCCGCGGTCGGTTTCGGCCCGCAGGTCGTGAGCTATCGTATGGTGCTCGCGCAAAGCTATCTCAAGGCGGGCCGGTTCACGTCCGCGCGGCAATCCTTCGCCGACGTCCTTGCACTTGATCCGTCGAACGGCGGGGCTGCGCTGCAGCTCGCACTGGCCGAGATCGCCGAGGGCAATTGGGATGGCGCACGCCGCACGCTCGATGCCAACGCTTCGATCATCCCGGCGAGCGATCGCGGCCTTGCCATCGCGCTGGCCGGCGATCCCGGCGCTGCGGTCGAAATCCTGATGGCCGCGGTCCGCACGCCGGATGCCGACGCCAAGACTCGCCAGAATCTCGCGCTGGCGCTGGCGCTGGCCGGCCGCTGGCAGGACGCCAAGACGCTGATCGCGGTCGATGTCGCCCCCGGCGAGGTCGATAAGCGGATCATGGAATGGGCAAGCTTTGCGCGCCCGACATCGGCCTCGGATCAGGTCGCTGCGCTGCTTGGCGTGACGCCGGTTCAGGACGCCGGCCAGCCGGTTGCGCTTGCGCTCAACATGACCAGCGGAACGGCACTGGCGAGCAAGGATCCCGCGCCGATCGATACTTTCATGCCGGGCACACCCGCCAATGCGGTTGCCGTCGCCGCCGACATGGGTACGCCCGTCGCCCCGCCCTTCGCCTCGCCGGAAACTTCGGTCGCGTCGGTGGCCGCGCCGGCTTCCTATGTCAGCTTTGGCCCGCGCCAGGAAATGCTCCAGGCAATCCCGGCACGCGTTGCACGGGTGAAATCCGAACCGCGCGTGGCGCCCGGCGCTGTCGTGCCGCAAGTCGCCCGTATGGCCGTCGCAAAGCCCAAGCCGGTGGCTGGCGCGGCGGTAACTCCTCGCGCCGTTGCCAAGGGTAATTTCTTCGTCCAGCTCGGCGCTTTCGACAGCGCGGCTGTGGCGAAGGATGCTTGGGGCCGGATCGCCAAGCGCAATGAAAGCTTTGGCGCACACACCCCGTCGGGCATGCCGATCAAGTCGGATGCCGGCAGTTTCTACCGCCTTTCGGTCGGCGGTTTCGCCCGCGAAGATGCCAGCGCATTGTGCCGCAGCTACAAGGCCAAGGGCGGCACCTGCTTCGTGCGCGCCAGTGCCGGCGATCAGGTCGCCAGCTGGGTGAAAGCGCGCTGATTTAAAGCAGCGACGCGCCGCCCTTGAACAGGCGGCGCACCTTGCCCTGCACCGGCAACCCGTCGAACGGCGTGTTGCCGGCGATCGCCACCATATGGTCGGTGTCGATCAGCCAGGGCGCATCGGCATCGAACAGCATCAGATCGGCAGGCATGCCCGCCGCAAGCGTGCCGGTTTCCAGCCCGAGCACTGTCGCCGGGTTGAGCGAGAGCAGCGCGATCAGCCGCTCGATCGTGATCAGTTCGTCGCGAACCATGCCGAGCGACAGCGCAAGCAATGTCTCTGCGCCCGCCATGCCTGGAGCCGAATCGGCGAAGGGCAGACGCTTTTCCTCAGGGCCGCGCGGGTCGTGGCCCGAACACAACACATCGATCGTCCCGTCGGCGAGCGCGCGCAACGCGGCCTGCCGATCGCTTTCGTCGCGTAACGGGGGCGAGAGGTGAGTGAAGGTGCGGAAATCGCTCATCGCGATGTCCGACAGCAGCAAATGGGCAGGGGTGATGCCGCAGGTCACCGCGACCCCGCGGTGTTTCGCGGCGCGGACCAGATCGAAGCCAGCCGCCGTGGTGACCTGGCGCAGATGCAGCTTCGCACCGGTTTCTTCGGCCAGCATCAGGTCGCGCGCGATCGCCAGCGCTTCGGCGATCGCCGGTGCCGAGGGCAGGCCCATCCGCGTTGCGGTTTCGCCCGATGTCGCCACCGCGCTGCCCGTGATACCGCCGTCTTCGGAATGCGCGACGACGGTCAGGCCGAGATCGCCGGCATAGGCGAGCACTTTGCGCATCACGCCCGAATCGGCGATCCAGCGTTCCCCCGTGCCAACCGCGCGCGCGCCCGCATCGCGATTGATCGCCATTTCGGTCAGGTCTTTGCCGGCAAGGCCGCGCGTCGCAGCGGCGATCGGGTGAATCCACAGGCCCGGACGACCGATCAGCGCGGCGCGCTGCACCACGCCGGGTTCGTCGAGCACTGGCGTCTGATCGGGCATCAGCCCGACCCGGACGATGCCGCCGGCGTGGCAGGCGGGGATATCGATCGTGAACACGCCCAAGTCGACGATCGCCGGTGCGAGCATCGCCCCCCGGCAGTCGATGACTTCGGCGTCCTTGGGAATCTTGATGACACCACTTGCGGCGATCGTCTCGCCGCGTACCAGCACGGCGCCCTTGCTGGTGCCAGCCACCGGGCAGACCAATATGGCGTTGGTCAGGGCAAAGGTACGGCTCATGACCAGCCCTTTACGCGGCGCGCGCGGCGCGTCAGCACATCGAGACAAGCCATGCGCACCGCGACTCCCATCTCGACCTGTTCGGTGATGGCGGAATGGACGACATGGTCGGCGACCGCGGAATCGATCTCGACGCCGCGATTCATCGGCCCGGGGTGCATCACCAGCACATCGGGTTTCGCCCGGGCGAGGCGCGCGAGCGTCAGGCCGTAGCGCAGGTGGAATTCGCGGTTGGACGGGATGAAGGCGCCGCTCATCCGTTCATTCTGCAGTCGGAGCATCATCACCACATCGGCGCCGTCCAGCGCCTGATCGAAATCGGTAAAGGGCGTGACGCCCATCCGCTCCATCCCCGCCGGCATCAGCGTGGAGGGAGCGCAGACGCGCACCTCGGCGGCGAGCGCGGTCAGCGCTAGGATGTTCGAGCGTGCGACGCGACTGTGCAAGATGTCACCACAGATCACCACCCTCTGACCCGCGACCGATCCGCGACGCCGCCGAATGGTCAGCGCGTCGAGCAGGGCTTGGGTGGGATGTTCATGCTGCCCGTCGCCGGCATTGAGCACCGGGCAATCGACCTTGTCGGCGATCAGCCGCACCGCGCCCGAACTCTGATGACGGATGACGATCACATCGGCGCGCATTGCGTTCAGCGTCATCGCCGTATCGATCAGCGTCTCACCCTTCTTCACCGAAGACTGGGCGGCATGCATGTTGACGACATCGGCACGCAGCCTTTTGCCCGCGATCTCGAACGAGAGCAGGGTGCGGGTGCTGTTTTCGAAGAACGCGTTGATCTGAGTCAGGCCACGTAGCTGCTTGTGACTCTTGTCGCGGCTGCGGTTGCTGTCGATCCACTGCTCCGATTCGTCGAGCAGAAACATGATCTCATGCGGCTGCAGCCCGTCGATCCCGGTGAGGTGCCGGTGCGGGAAAACGGCGCTTCCGGCGAACTGCGAAGCGGGGCGATGATCGGATGCTGACATTAAAGGGATCGGGTAGCGGGGGGCGGGCTGCGGCGCAAGCTCGGTTTGGATTGTCGGACTGCGTGGTCGCGTCATGAGAAATCGCCCCGCTTCCCAGCTTGCCGAAAGCGCCGGTATCAGCCCGGCAAGAGATGACATGGCCGATCCTGTGCCATGGTTGAATCGCCGCGGGCGACAAGGCTGAGGGAATGAGCGGCGAGAGATATGTTACACCGGTATGTGACATATCCTGTCCCGTCATTGGCTCGGCGAGCAGATTGTATAATTCGTTGTATATCAAATATTTAGATTGATATTTTGCCCGATCCGCTGCGTAACGAGTGGTGCTCTAAGTGCTCACCAGCGCGTCGATCGCGCCCTGCAGAATATAAGCGGCTGCCATCTTGTCGACCAGTTCGGCGCGCTTGGCGCGGCTGGCATCCTGTTCGATCAGGGTGCGCGTCACCGCCTGGGTCGACCAGCGTTCGTCCTGCAAGAAGATCGGCAGGCCGAGATCCTCCATATTGCGGGCAAAGGCGCGGCTCGATTGGCTGCGCGGGCTTTCACTGCCATCGGTCAGGTTGAGCGGCAGGCCGATGACGATGCCCTTGACCTGCTGCTCGGCGATCAGCGCGATGAGCGCGAGCTTGTCCTTCTGGAACTTGGTGCGGCGGATCAGCGTGGCCGGCGAAGCGAAGCTCCAGCCCGCGTCGCACAAGGCGGTGCCGATCGTCTTGGTGCCGACATCGAGCCCGATCAGCCGGCCGCCCGCCGGCAGCGCTTCGCGGAAAACAAGGCGGTCGGTGCTGATCATTTCGCCTGAAACGCTGCCAACCGCCGCGCCGCATCCGCACGGACATTGGCCCAGAACAGGCTATAGTCATAGACATGGTAATTGTTGCCGGGCAGCACATAGCTGCCCATGTTCGGGCCTTCGCCGATCAGCAGCAATCCGCGCCCCTCGCATCGTGCCGGAACCTGGCCCGCCACGACCGTCGCGGTGGAAAGGTCCGCAGACGGCAGCAGCGTGCCGAGGTTCGCTGTCGCGGGCGCGGCGGCATTGGCCGTGCCGGTGAGCGGGTTGGTGCAGACCATCGGCGTATCCTTGCGCGGCTGACCGTTGAAGCCGGTGGTCGCATCGAACGTCGCGATGATCAGCGCGGGTTCGGCCGGTTCGGCGAAGCTCTGCCAGGACAGAATGCACCCGGCCTGGTCGGCGCGGGTGCATTCGCTCAGGCCCATCAAGGGCAAGTCGGTGGTGCGCGAAACCGGCCAGCCGACCACATAAGCCGCGACGATACGCTTCGCGAGCGGCGTGCCGGCGATCCGGTCGCGCAGCAGCCGGGTAAGGTGCAGCGCACCCTGGCTATGCCCGGCAAGGATGACCGGGCGGTCGCCGGCTTCCTCGAGGAACTGGTCGAACGCGGCGTTGATGTCGCGATAAGCGATGTCGAGCGCCTTCTGTGCCTCCGTCTGGCTGGTCAGGAACGCTCCGAAAGTCGCCTGGCGATAGCGCGGGGCCCAGATCGCACCGCTGTCGTTGAACGCCGTTACCTGACCGCGCAGGAACAATATGGCGCGATCATTGGCTTCGGTGTTGTCGAGCGGGGCGTTCCAGCGCGACCGGTCGAGATAGGATGTCGGGTGGATGTAGAAGACGGCGGCGACCGGTGCGGCAGCGGGGGCGTATCCGGCGGGAGTCCAGCGCGCGGGACTGTTCGGTCGATCGGGCCGTGCTAACCACATCTTCGGATCGGCATAGGCATTGGCCGGCTGCGGCGGCAACGGCTCGAATGCGGCCGATGGCACCGTCGCGAAACGGATCAGCTGCGGTCCCGACAACCGGTAAGTCACAAGCGATGCTATCGCCAGCACGATGATGAAAGCGATGACGTAGAGGAATTTCCGGGCCAAACGCCAAACTCCATTATGCGGTGCGACATGTCCGCCAGCCGAGCACAATCGCAAGCTCCGTGCATGATGAATGCAAGGCTTGCAATCGCGATCGCACGCGGCTCCACCGGGCGCGAAAAGGGGCGGGCCGGTCGCGAACCGTTCGAATAGGTTGCACGGGCGCAGGGGCCTCTGCTAGCCGCAACGCCATGTCAGTCGATACCGCAACCGTCAGAAAGATCGCGAGCCTTGCCCGCATCGCGATCACCGAGGAAGAGGCCGCGCGTATCGCGCCCGAACTCGATAATATCATGGGCTGGATCGAGCAGTTGGGCGAGGTCGATGTCTCCGGCATCGAGCCGATGACTGCGGTCATCCCCAACCATCTGAGGCTGCGCGACGATGTCGTTACCGATGGCGGCGTGCGCGACGCGGTGCTGTCCAACGCCCCGCAGGCCGAACACGGCTTCTTCACCGTGCCCAAGGTGATCGAATAATGATCTTCTCCACGTCCGTTCGCCCTGAGCTTGTCGAAGGGTATTTCTCCATAAGCAGCTTCGACCGGCTCAGCTCGAACGGAGCAGCACAGTGACCGACCTGACCGATCTGGGGGTTGCGGCGATCCGCGACGGGGTGCGTCTCGGCACCTTCTCCGCCCGCGAAGTGGCCGATGCGTTTATCATCAAGGTGAGCAAGGCCAAGGCGCTTAATGCGTTCCTGGTGGAAACCCCCGACCATGCCATCGCCGCCGCCAAGGAGGCGGATTCCGCACGTGCCGGGGGCGAAGCGCTCAAGCCGCTCGCCGGTGTGCCGATCGGCATGAAGGATTTGTTCTGCACCAAAGGCGTCGCGTCGACCGCGGCGAGCCATATCCTCGAAGGCTTCACCCCGCCGTACGAATCGACAGTGTCGGGCAAGCTGTGGGAAGCCGGAGCGGGGATGCTCGGCAAGCTCAACATGGACCAGTTCGCAATGGGATCGTCGAACGAGACCAGCGCGTTCGGCAATGTCATTTCGCCCTGGCGCCGCGCCGATGGTGGAAATGCGCCGCTTGCGCCGGGTGGCTCGTCCGGCGGCAGCTCGGCGGCGATCGCTGCGCGGTTGTGCCCGGCGGCGACCGGCACCGATACCGGCGGTTCGATCCGTCAGCCAGCCGCATTCACCGGTATATCGGGGATCAAGCCGACCTATGGTCGCTGCTCGCGCTGGGGTGTGGTGGCATTCGCCTCGTCGCTCGACCAAGCCGGGCCGATGGCGCGCGACGTGCGCGATTGCGCGATCATGCTGGAGGCTATGTCGGGTTTCGATCCGAAGGATTCGACCTCGCTCGAGCTCGACGTGCCCAAATGGGAGCAGGGCCTGTCGGGCAATCTGCGCGGCAAGCGCGTCGGAATTCCGAAAGAATATCGCGTCGACAATATGCCGGGCGAGATCGATGCGCTGTGGCAGCAGGGTATCGACTGGCTGAAGGACGCCGGCGCCGAGATCGTCGAAG
The DNA here is from genome assembly GCF_054057355.1 of Sphingomonas sp. UYAg733. Lineage (NCBI taxonomy): Bacteria > Pseudomonadati > Pseudomonadota > Alphaproteobacteria > Sphingomonadales > Sphingomonadaceae > Sphingomonas > Sphingomonas sp. UYAg733. The sequence continues at coordinate 66,740 of NZ_JBSRZE010000009.1, read as the reverse complement.
TGTCGCTGCCGCATACGAAATATGCGTTGCCCGCCTATTACATCATCGCGCCGGCCGAAGCGTCGTCGAACCTCGCGCGTTATGACGGCGTACGTTATGGCCTGCGTGATTTGCCCGAAGGCGCGAACCTGCAGGATATGTACGCGGCGACGCGCGCGGCGGGCTTCGGGCCCGAGGTCAAGCGCCGCATCCTGATCGGAACCTATGTGCTTTCGGCTGGCTTCTACGACGCCTATTATACTCAGGCGCAGAAGGTGCGGACGTTGATATCGCGTGATTTCGACCGGGCCTGGGAAAGTTGCGACCTGCTTCTCACCCCGACTGCGCCGTCGGCGGCGTTCGCGCTGGGCGAGAAACTGGCGGATCCGCTGGCGATGTATCTCAACGACGTGTTTACCGTGCCCTCGTCACTCGCCGGCCTGCCGGCGATGTCGGTGCCGGGCGGCCTCGACAAGAGCGGCCTGCCGCTCGGGCTGCAGATCATCGGCAAGGCGCTTGATGAGCAGGGCGTGCTCAATGCCGGCCTGGCTCTGGAGGAACGTGCCGGGTTCGTGGCGCGTCCGGAGGCGTGGTGGTAGCGCCGGAAGGATTTCGCGATCGCAACCTTGAGGTTCTGCGCGAGGCGCAGACCGCGCTGAACGTCGCGTTCGGCGCGATCCTCAGCGCTTATATCGGCAATTCGCTGGCCGAGATCGACAATGGCCCGTTCGACCATAGCGCGCTGGCGAAGTTCTTCGTGTTCATCGCCATCTTCATCATCGGGCTGTGCGTCGGCAACAGCGTGATCCTGCGCGGCGAATTCCGTCTCGGCGCATTCTTCTTGGTGATCGCAGCGGGCGCGGCGACCGCCGCGCACAGTCAGGGACGATCGCTTGGGTTCGAAGTGGCCATTTTGCGCATCCTGGCCGGGTGCTGGGTCGGCGCGCTTCTGGGCAGCAATGCGGTTCTGACCGCAATCCATTATATTCATCATCGGAATCGGAAATGAGCGACTATCGCATCCAGGGCGCGACCGGCGAATGGGAGGTCGTGATCGGCCTCGAAGTCCATGCCCAGATCACCTCGAACGCAAAGCTTTTCTCTGGCGCGGCGACGGCGTTCGGCGCCGAGCCCAATACGCAGGTGTCACTGGTCGATGCGGCGATGCCCGGCATGCTGCCGGTGCCGAATCGCGAATGCATCCGCCAGGCGGTCCGCACCGGTATGGCGATCGATGCTCAGATCAACAAATGGTCGCGCTTCGACCGCAAGAATTACTTCTATGCCGATTTGCCGCAGGGCTATCAGATCAGCCAGCTTTATCATCCGTTGGTGGGCGAGGGCGCGATCGATATCAGCCTCGATGAAAAGAACCCCGATGCCAGCGGCAAGCGCATCGGCGTCGAGCGCATCCATGTCGAGCAGGACGCGGGCAAGCTGATGCACGACCAGCATCCGACGCGATCCTATGTCGATCTCAATCGATCGGGCGTCGCTTTGATGGAAATCGTGTCCAAGCCGGATATGGCTTCTCCCGCCGAAGCAGGTGCTTATCTGCGTAAGCTCAGATCAATTCTGCGCTATGTCGGTAGTTGCGACGGCAATATGGAAGAAGGCTCAATGCGCGCCGACGTCAATGTCAGCGTGCGCAAGGCGGGAGACCCGCTCGGCACCAGGACCGAGACCAAGAATGTCAATTCGGTCCGCTTCGTCATGGCGGTCGTAGAGCAGGAAGCGAGCCGCCAGGTCGGTGTGCTCGAAGAGGGCGGGCGCATCGTCCAGGAAACGCGGCTCTACGATCCCGACCGCAACGAGACGCGGTCGATGCGGTCGAAAGAAGACGCGCATGATTACCGCTATTTCCCCGATCCCGATCTGCTGCCGTTGGAACTCGACGAAGCGTTCCTGGCCGAATGTCGCGAAAGCCTGCCCGAGTTGCCCGACGCCAAGCGCGCGCGCTATGAGGCCCTGGGCGTCACGCCCTATCACGCAGCGGTGCTCACCGCCGAGGTCGAGACCGCGCGCTGGTTCGATGCGCTGCTCGATGCGGGCGCGAAGGCGGGACCGGCGGCCAACTGGCTGACGTCGGAACTGTTCGGCGCACTCAATCGGCTGGGCAAAGGGTTGGAAGAGAGCCCGGTCAATCCCGCTCAGGCGACCGAATTGCTTGCCCTCGTCGCCGATGGGACGCTGTCGGGCACGCTCGCCAAGCAGGTTTTCGAGGTCATGCTCGAAACGGGGCAGGGTGCGAACGCGATCGTCGAGGAACGCGGGCTCAAGCAGACCAGCGACACCGGTGCGATTGAGAAAGTCATCGCCGATGTGATGGCCGCCAATCCCAATCAGCTCGGACAATATCGCGGCGGCAAGGAAGCGCTGTTCGGGTTCTTCGTCGGTCAAACGATGAAGGCGATGGGCGGCAAGGCGAACCCGGCAGTGGTCAACGAATTGCTGAAAAGGATGCTGGGCTGAACTTCCCGGTCGGCGATAGCTCCGGCTACCTGCAGGAGAGCCGAGGCGCGACGTGGCGGAGGTTTGACAGATCGAGGGAGACGGGCCGGGAATTCAGCCCGTCTCCCTTTGGCATTATCGCTGGTTCAGCTCTTCTTGAGCGTCATCGATTTACGCGCATTCCCGGAATATTCGTCGAAGTTCTTCTTGAACACCGAGACGAGCTCATCGAGCGCTGCGACCGCATCCTCGCCTTCCTTGGCGGGAAACAGCTTCAGGCCATTGCCGCCCCAGGCCTTGTATTCGTAATCGATCTTCTGGTCGTTGCCGAAATTGCGCAGCATGAACAGCGTACGCAGCGAACGCCCGTAGATTGCCGCCTTCTGGTAGAACACATCGGCAACGATCAGTTCCGAATAGCAAGTCGCGGTCGAATCCGACCGACGCGTCTTGATCTTGTTCATCGTCTTGCGTTCTAGCGGTGCTTCGTGCCGAACGATGGTGGTGCCGGGCTGAAGCTTGAGCAGCGTCAGCAGATCAAGCGACTGCAGGGCATCGAGTTGCGAGGGGCTGTCGAGCGCACTTGCCAATTGCGCCTTGTTGCTGGCGTCCTTGCCGCTGTGGAGCGCTGCGTCGAGCAGTCCGCCGCCCAGCAGGCCAGTGGTCATCGAATTCATCCGCTCCGCCGGCCAGACATGCAATTCGCAGCCGTTGGGCGCTGCCGGAGTCGCCGCCGGTGCGGCATCCTGCGCGTTGGCCGCCGATGACAAGAAAATGAGTGTGGCCAGCGCCGTGGTCGCGCCATATTTTACCTTGATGGTCATGGTTTCCCCTGTTGAGTGTTGGTGATTGAACCTGTTGCTGGCGGCCTCTTTGCCAGAAGAGCGGAGAAGGCCGTCGCATTGCTTCGGAGTGCCGAGGCAATTTCTTCGAGCGCCGCAGCGCTCGAATTTGGTGGATCGATCGAGAAGATCCGCAATTTGGTCTGCGTCCATGTGCCGAAGCTTCGTACCGGCGATGCCTGGCTTGCGAAGTCGCAGAAACAGAAAAAAGTCTTCAGATTCTGGCCCCGCGCATATTCTCGCGAATAGACGACGTCATCGAGGACGAGATCGGCATAGCAGGCTGCCTGCATCTCGAAATAACGCGTTTTGACCGTGCGGATCGTGCGGCTGTCGAGCAGGCCATCGTGCATGACGACGCGATAACCCGCTAGCCCCAGCAGCGAGGTAAGCGGTATGTTGGCAAGCACCGAAATTTGCTCTGGCGGAGACAAAGGAGCGTCCTCCCTAGGGGCGAAAGTTCGGACGACGGCGGAATTATTGTCGATACTATTTTTGGGTGAATATAGCCGATAACCCTGCGGGCTACTCGCCAAGAGATTGTCGCCGGCGCGTTGAAGAACGGAGGCAAGACCCTCGGAGGGCCAGACGTGCAATTCGCATTGCGATGCCGACGCGGCATTTTCCTGAGCTCGTGCGGAAGCCGCTGAGAACAATACGGCGAGTGCCACAAGTCCGGAGATGGTTGGGTGCATCATGCCGCTCCGATTTCCAGATCAGCGCTTTTGCTTAACTGGCTTATGCAGTGCGTCGGCAAACAGCGCGATGTTGTGCATGTAGGCGGTCTTGAACTCCTGCTGCGATGCGGGAAGGTCCTGCGGCGACTTTGGCGGGAACAGTTTGAGCCGCGTCTTGACCCAGGTACCGAACACCCGTTGAGGCCAGGAAGCAGTGCCGAACTGGCGATAGCGAAACAAGGTCTTCAGAAAGGCGCCGTCGATGACATCCTGCTGCAGGAAGACGTCGTCCACGATCAGTTCGGCATAGCAGGGCGCAGTCGAGGGATCGAGGCGCGCGGTGGCGCTGCGAATTTCGCGGCTGGTCAGCGCGGCGGTATGGACGACAAGCGTGTCGTTACTGCGTTGGAGCAGTCCTTGAGGACGCGCTTCATTCAACAACGCTACCTGAGCCGGGGTATCGACGGGATCCGCCGGTACTTCGGGGTAGCCGTCACGGCCGGTCACTGCGCCATTGACGATGCCGCCATGGAACCAGCCGCTATAGACCGAATTGAGGCCGGAAGCCGGCCAGGCATGGAGTTCGCAAACCTCAGGCGAATCATCGGTTGCAGGCCGTGGGGCCGTAGCGTCCTGCGCGGATGCCATGCACGGTAACAGCAAGGCAGCTAAAGCTGCCGTAATCAATCGCCCCCGCACAAAACGCCCCCGCGCCAACAGTATAATATCGCGCGATATTATGGATCGGCGCCGCGCTAGGCAAACGAAAACGACCTTGCGCGATGAAAGAGGCGCGGATTCCTTCGACTATGCGGACCCGCGACGCGACTCCTATTCCCGGGCGCTCACATTAATTTTGCCGGTGCTGGCGGTCGGAGCGGCGCACGCAATCGCTTATGCGAAATCCCCCAGATCGACGGGTTGTCCCGGCGCATCGCCCGGGCCGGTATCTGGTTGCGGGGCAGGGATGTCGATATCCGGCGGGGTCGGATTGACCTCCGGTGGGGCCGGCACAGGTTGGGCGGGTTGGCTCGGCTGGGGCGGCACTTCGGTCGGGGGGGTGGTGGCCATAATCTATCTCCTCGGGCTTTCCAACGCCCCGGAGTGCCGTCGGTTGCCTCAGCACTTGCCAGCGATCACGATATTGCTATGGCATGCCGCTTGCCCCGCGACGCGGGGCTGGTATAGACGCCGCGCAATCGGCGGTGTCCCATGCGGGCGTGGCGGAACTGGTAGACGCGCCTGGTTTAGGTCCAGGTATCGCAAGATGTGGGGGTTCGAGTCCCTTCGCCCGCACCAGTCCCGCTACTCTGGGCGGGACCCTTGCTCCTTCGAATTTTCGTATAAGGTTTGAGTAGTTACCATGCAGACTGTCGAGACGTTGAACGAGGGCCTGAAGCGCGCCTACACGCTGAAGATCACCGCCAAGGACATCGATTCCAAGGTCGATGCCGAACTGAAGCGTGTTGCACCGCAAGTGCGCATGCCCGGTTTCCGCCCTGGCAAGGTGCCAGCGAATCTGGTGCGCAAAATGCACGGCCCGGCGCTGGCGCAGGACGCGCTCAACAGCTCGATCCAGGAAGGCGTGCAGCAGCTGCTCGCCGAACAGAAGCTGCGTCCCGCGATGCAGCCCTCGGTCAGCCTCGAGAATGATTATGAGCCCGGCAAGGATGCCGAGCTCAAGGTGGAACTGGAAGTCCTGCCCGACGTGCCGACGCCGTCGATCGATGGCCTGACGCTTGAGCGGCTGACCGTCGCGACCGACGAGACCGCGCTGAACGAGCAGCTGCAGACGTTCGCCGACCAGCAGAAGCGCTGGGAAGACGCCAAGGCCACCTACAAGGCCAAGATCGGTGATCTCGTGGTGATGGATTTCCTCGGTAAGGTCGGCGATGTCGCGTTTGATGGCGGTACTGGCGAAGACATGTCGGTCGAACTCGGCACCGGTCGCCTGATTCCCGGTTTCGAAGACCAGGTCGTCGGCGTGAAGACCGGCGACGAGCGTCAGATCAACGTGACGTTCCCCGACGATTACAATGTCGACACGCTGAAGGGCAAACCCGCCACGTTCGACCTGAAGATCAAGTCGGTGAAGACCGCCGGCGAAACCAAGATCGACGACGAACTGGCGACCTCGCTCGGTCTCGAAAGCCTTGAGCAGCTCAAGGGATTGCTCAAAGGGCAGATCGATCAGGAGCTGAACGGCCTGACGCGCACTCATATGAAGCGCAAGCTGCTCGATCAGCTCGCCGAGGGCCACGATTTCCCGGTTCCGCCATCGATGGTCGAAGCCGAGTTCAACCAGATCTGGTCGCAGCTCGAGCATGAAGCCAGCCATGAGGAAGATCCGGCGGCAGCACTCGCCGAGATGGAAACCGAGCGGGCCGACTATCACAACATCGCCGAGCGCCGCGTGCGCCTCGGCCTGCTCCTGTCGGAAATCGGCCAGGCCAATGGCGTCGAAGTCAGCCAGCAGGAAATGAACCGCCTGATCGCGCAGGCCGCACAACAGTACGGCCCCGAGGACCGCCAGCGTTTCATGACCTACGTCCAGCAGGAGCCGATGGCGGCCGCCCAGCTGCGTGCGCCGCTGTACGAGGACAAGGTAGTCGATTTCCTGTTCGAGAAGGCGACGATCACTGACCGTGAAGTGACTCGCGACGAGCTGGAAGCGGCGATCGAGTCGGAAGATGGCCATGTCCACGGTCCGGATTGCGGCCATGATCACGATCATGGCGCCAAGCCTAAGGCGAAAAAGGCAGCAGCCAAAAAGGCTGCGCCCGCCGAAGAAGCACCGGTCGAGGCCAAGCCGGCAAAGAAGGCCGCAGCCAAGAAGGTCGAAGCTCCTGCCGAGGTCGTCGAGGAGCCGGTAAAGGCCGTCGCCAAGAAGGCAGTCAAGCCGAAGACCGAAGCGGCTCCGGCGGAAGAGGCTGCGCCGGCAGAGGAAGCTACGCCGGCCAAGAAGCCTGCTGCCAAGAAACCAGCGGCGAAGAAGGCCTGAACCTGATACGATTTACCGTCATCTCCGCGAAAGCGGGGATCCCGCTTCATTCTACGAGCTGCGGGGCAAGGCAGCGGGATTCCCGCCTTCGCGGGAATGACAAGGGGTGTTGTGATGCAGACAGCTAGCAAGCCCAGCATTGCCGTGCTGTTGCCGTGCTACAACGAGGAGGCGGCGATCGCGCAGACGGTCGCCGGCTTTCGCGCTGTGCTTCCTGACGCAGCAATCTATGTCTATGACAATAACAGCCGCGACCGCACGATCGAGGTCGCGCGCGGGGCCGGCGCGATCGTGCGCAGCGAGCGAATCCAGGGTAAGGGCAATGTCGTCCGCCGCATGTTCGCTGACGTGGACGCCGATATCTATGTCATGGCCGATGGCGATGCGACCTATGACGCCGCCTCCGCGCCCGCGCTGATCGCGCGCGCGCTCGACGAACAGCTCGACATGGTGGTCGGTTCGCGCGTGACGCAGGAGACGGCCGCCTATCGCCGCGGGCATCAACTCGGCAATCGCGCGATGACCGGCATTCTCGCGCGCCTGTTCGGGCGCAGCTTCACCGACATCTTCTCCGGCTATCGCGTTTTTTCGCGCCGTTTCGTGAAGAGTTTTCCGGTCCTCTCGTCAGGATTCGAGATCGAAACCGAGATCAGCGTCCATGCGCTCGAGCTGAAAATGCCGGTCGGCGAGATCGAGACGCCTTATTATGCGCGACCTGAGGGATCTGAATCGAAACTCAATACGTATCGCGATGGCTTCCGCATCGCGCGCACCATTGCGACGCTCTACCGGATCGAGAAACCGATGCTGTTCTTTGGCATCATCGGCATGCTGCTCGCGCTTGCCGCGGTGATCCTCGCGGTGCCGCTGGTTCTGACCTATATGCACACGCATCTCGTACCGCGCTTCCCGACCGCGATCCTGGTGACCGGCCTGACGATCCTCGCATCGCTCAATCTGTTCGCGGGGTTGATCCTCGATACGGTGGTGCGCGGACGGCGCGAGATGCGGCGGCTGGCCTATCTGGCACATCCCGCGCCGGGCAACGGGGCTTGAACTCGCTTTCGCCAAGGCCGATGTATGGTCCCGCAAGGGCATAAAGGATTCAAGGCTTCCATGCAAAACCCGTTCGACACCGGCGACTTCATGCGTCCCCTCACTACCGCCGGCTTCGCTGCGCAGGATACTCAGTCGGGTTTGGTCCCGATCGTGATCGAGCAGTCCAACCGCGGTGAACGCAGTTTCGACATTTATTCGCGCCTGCTGCGTGAACGTATCATCTTCGTGACCGGCGGCGTCGAGGATCATATGGCCTCGGTCATCAGCGCGCAGTTGCTCTTCCTGGAGTCGGAAAACCCCAAGAAGGACATCTTCATGTACATCAACTCGCCGGGCGGTGTCGTCACGGCGGGCATGGCGATCCATGACACCATGCAGTATATCCGTCCGCGCGTCGGCACGGTGTGCATGGGGCAGGCCGCCTCGATGGGCAGCTTCCTGCTCGCCGCCGGCGAACCAGGTATGCGCGTGGCGCTGACCAATTCGCGTATCATGATCCACCAGCCCTCGGGCGGTGCGCAGGGTATGGCGTCCGACATCGAGATCCAGGCGCGCGAGATCCTGCGCATCCGGGCCCGCATGAACGAGCTCTATGCGCACTATACTCGCAAGCCGGTCGAGGAGATCGAGCGTGCGATGGACCGCGACAAATTCATGTCGTCGGATGAGGCCAAGGAATTTGGCCTGATCGACGAGGTGTTCGATAAGCGTCCGGCGGTCACGGACGAATCCGGCACGCCGGTACTCCCGGCGTCTTAAGGCGATTTTTGACAGCATTCATCGTAAGATGATTTTGATTATTGTAGGATTGAAGTCGGGCGGTCTACGATGGCCGCCCGCACTAGCGCGCCCAAAGGGGCTGCGAAGGATGATTTGAATGACGAAGCTCAGCGGTGGCGATTCGAAGAGCACGCTATATTGCTCGTTCTGCGGCAAGTCGCAGCACGAGGTGCGCAAGCTCATTGCGGGGCCTACCGTGTTCATCTGCGATGAGTGCGTCGAGCTCTGCAACGACATCATTCGCGAGGAGACCAAGTCCGCGCTCGTCTCGAAAAAGGACGGGGGCGTGCCGACGCCGCAGGAAATCTGTGACGTGCTGGATGACTATGTGATTGGCCAGAAGCGCGCCAAGCGCGTCTTGTCGGTGGCGGTGCACAACCATTACAAGCGCCTCAACCACGGCCAGAAGGGTGCGGATGTCGAGCTTGCCAAGTCGAACATCCTGCTCGTCGGGCCGACCGGCTGCGGCAAGACCTTGCTCGCCCAGACGCTGGCGCGAATCCTCGACGTGCCGTTCACCATGGCCGATGCGACGACGCTGACCGAGGCGGGTTATGTCGGCGAGGATGTCGAGAATATCATCCTCAAGCTGCTTCAGGCGTCGGATTACAACGTCGAGCGTGCGCAGCGCGGCATCGTGTACATCGACGAAATCGACAAGATCAGCCGCAAGGCGGAGAACCCCTCGATCACCCGCGACGTATCGGGTGAAGGCGTGCAGCAGGCTTTGCTCAAACTGATGGAAGGCACCACCGCATCGGTGCCGCCACAGGGCGGGCGCAAGCATCCGCAACAGGAATTCCTCCAGGTCGACACGACCAACATCCTGTTCATCTGCGGCGGTGCGTTCAGCGGCCTCGAAAAGATCATTGGCGACCGCCTGCAGGGCAAGTCGATCGGCTTCGGCGCCTATGTCGCTTCGCCGGAAGAACGCCGCACCGGCGAGACGCTGAAGGCAGTCGAGCCCGAGGATCTGCTGAAGTTCGGCCTGATCCCCGAATTCGTCGGTCGTTTGCCGGTCATCGCGACGCTCGAGGATCTCGATGTGCCGGCGCTGGTGACGATCCTGACCGAGCCGAAGAACGCTTTGGTTAAACAATATCAGAAGCTGTTCGACATGGAGCAGGTCAAGCTTAGCTTCACCGACGATGCGCTGGTGACGGTCGCCAAGAAGGCGATCGATCGCAAGACCGGCGCGCGCGGGCTGCGCTCGATTCTCGAAGGCATATTGCTCGACACTATGTTCGATCTGCCCGGCATGGACGGCGTAGATGAAGTGATGATCGACGGCGACGTGATCGAAGGCCGCAAGGAACCGATCCGCGTCTATGCCAAAAAGGACAAGGCGGGCGCCGGCGCCGCGTGACCGCGGCGCCGCGCGGGTGAGACCAGGTTAACGGCGCTGCTCTGCGCCGCCTCAAACTTTCTCGCTTCCCCGGCAAAGGCTGGGGCCCAGTTGCGCAGATTGTTGTGGTGTTGCTCGCCAAGAGGCTGGCGTCGACGCTGGAGCGGGCGGTGGTCGGTGCTGGGCTGCCCTTGGCGCTAGTCGGCGTCGCGATCGCGGCGCTGGTGCTCGCACCCAAAAGTCTGGCGGCCTATCGCGCGGCAAAGCGCAATCGACTGCAGAACAGCCTGAACCTCGGGCTTGGCTCTGCGCTGGCGACAATCGGCCTGACCATCCGAGCGTGGCGGTGGTATCGTTGACGCTCGATCTGCCGCTGAGCCTCGGCATCGACGCCAAGGGCATCACGCTGCTCGCTGGGCGGGCGGATCGAGCGCCGGTCGCGGCGATGCTCGCGCGCGCCTTTGCCGAAAACCCGGCAATGTGCTTCATCTTCCCTGACCCTGCAGTTCGCGCAATGCGGTCGGCGAGACTTTTCGCACTGCTATTCGAAGAGGATGCAGCGGCCGGAATGCGCCTGGTGACGGCCGGTGGCGCGGCGGCGACGTTGTGGCGAGGGCCTGGGCGGTCCCACACCAGCCGCCTCGACATGATGCGCAGCGCGTGGCCGATGCTCCATGCGCTTGGTGGCGGGCTGACGCGGGCGCTGGCCGTGTCCGACGCGATCGACACGCACTTCCCGACCGGCGATTATTGGTATCTGCACATTGCCGGCTGCGATCCGGTGATGCAGGGCCGCGGCTTGGGGCGGGCCGCAGTTCAGGCCGGGCTCGACCGCGTCGCGGGTAGCCGGCTTCCGGTCTATCTGGAAACACCGCTTGAAAAGAATATTGGCTTCTATCGCAGCCTGGGTTTCGACCTGACCGCCGAATGGCGGGTTTCGAAGAGCGGGCCGCGCTTCTGGTCGATGATGCGATCGGGATCATGATCTACCCCGCTGTCGGGTCCGGCAAGGCTATCGGGTTTCGGCCGCCAGTTTCGCCAGCCATATTTTGGCCTGTTTTGGTTCACCAACCGCGCTGGGATCTGCTGGACCGCGCGCGGCTAGGAACGCGGCGTGCAGGTCAAATGCCGGCAAGCCCAGACGATCTCGGGCTTCGTCGATCTGATCGGCAAGATCGTTCAATTCATCAAGGGACGGCGCCCAGAGCGCGATCATCTGGCGATCCTTGCCGTGACCGAACAGGCCCCATTTTCCCGCAGCGCAGCGCTCCAGCGCGGCGACCAGCAACTGGCGATACTCGGCCTCGATCTCGATCCGGCGCTCGTCGAGTTGGGCCAGCCGTTCAGCGCGCGCCATGGCGGCGCCTGTTCGCCGAGCGGCATTTGATCGATCGCTGCAACATCAAAATACTCCCGGCACGAAACGTCGCACGCGCGCGGCATAGCGATCATAGTCCTCGCGGAATATCTCCCGCAGCAACCGTTCCTCCTCGGTGATGCGTAGCCAGGTGCCGAGCGCGTAAAGCGGCACGCCGATCAGCAGGTGCAGCGGGTGGCCGAAGGCGACCGCCAGCGCGATCATGAACAGGAACAGCGCGACATAGATCGGGTGGCGAACATGGCCGAAGGGGCCATCGATCACCAGGCTATGGTCCGATCGGGTGCGGGCGACCAGGCTCCAATTCCGCCCCAGTGCGCGCGCTGAGGTGACGAACAGTCCGATCACCACTGCCATCAATATCGCGATCAGGATCGCCTGGCCCAGCGCGAATGGCGACAGCGGATCGAGGGAGACATCGATCGGGCCGAACCCGGCATAGCCGATTCCAATCATCTGCACTGCGATGCCGGCGATCGAGCGCGAGGATTTTTTCTGCTTGCCCGCATCGCTCACCGACCGGCTTCGCGCGACGAACAGCGCTAGCAGAAAGAGCGCGAAGCCAGTCGCCATCACGGCCAACCCGGGCAGACCGACCGGGCTGCTGTTCATGAAGGTCATTTGTTCGTCCCTTTTGGCGGATTGGCAGCGCGCCATGCCTGGGTTTCCTCGATCGCAATCGAGCGTCTGAGAATGCGGCTGTTCGGATCGAGCACGACATGTGCGCCGGGCGCCACGGCGATCGTAGCGCTGCGGCCGGTCATCGCCAGCTGCACGGTCCGGCCGTCGATCTGCACTTCGACCGGCATCGCGAAGGGCAGGCTATCCGGCACCTTCCAGGTCAGTGTCAGCTTACCGCCATCGCGTGCCTCGATCAGTTCGGGCAGCGTGGACTGGCGCAGATAGACGTCGAAGAACCAGCGATAATCGTTGCCGGTGACCTGCTCCACATAGTGCTGATATTCGGCCGTACTGCTATAGCGCGGCTGAAAATTTCCCGGCTTAGGGTCGGTTCGGCCATAGACGGCGAGGCGCGTTACATCGCCGAACGCCTGGTCGCCGATCAGGTAACGCAACGTGTGGAGCATCCACGACGCCTTGTAATAAATGTCGATGCCCGGACCGCCCTTGTCGAGTTGATAGACATCCTCTTCGCTGCGTGGCTTGCCGGAAACGATCGGCGCGCGGTTGACGATGTCCACCCGGTTCGCCAGCATCATGGCGGCATACCGACCCTCACCCTCGCGCCAGCGGCCGTAGAGCGGCTGCATATAAGTGCCATAGCCCTCGTGCAGCCACATATCGTCCCAGTCCGCGGCGGTCAGCTGGTTGGCAAACCATTCATGCGCGAATTCATGCTGGAACAGCCAGTCGAACCCCTCGGGTGCCTTGGCATAGCCATTGCCGTATCCGTTGATGGTCTGATGCTCCATGCCCTTGTGCGGTGTCTCGACCACGCCGACCTTCTCGTCGGCGAATGGGTAGGGGCCGACAATGCTTTCGAAAAAGTCGATCGTCGGGGCGAACTCGGCGAACAGCGCCTTCGCCCGTTTCTCTTCACCGGGAAGATACCAATAGCTCATCGGGAAACTATTGCCGAAGCGGCTCCTGTAGACGCCCGAAACCTCCTCGTAAGGCGCAACGTTGAGGGCGATCGCATAGGTATTGGGATGCTTGACCCGCCAGTTCCAGGTGGTGCGTCCATCCGACAGCTTGTCGACGCCCATCAGCACGCCGTTTGACGGCGCCTTCAGTCCCTTGGGCACGGTGATGTGCAGGTCCATCGATTGGGGTTCGGCAGTCGGGAAATCGAGACAGGGCCAGAACAGGTCGCATCCCTCGCCCTGAACCGCCGTCGCGACCCAGGGCAAGCCAGCGGGGGTTTTCGACCAGACGAAACCGCCGTCCCAGGGCGCGTTGACCGCGACATGCGGGGTGCCGCCATAGGTGATCCGCGCACTGATCTTGCCCGCCGCCTCGACGCGCACCGGCAGATCGACGATCAGCCTGCCTTCGGGATTGGACCAGTTCGATCGCGGCAGTGTTTTGCCGTCGATCGCAATGGCGCTAACCGGCAGGTTGCGGTCGAGATCGAGCAGCAGTCTGGCGATCGGCGCTTTGGCGGTAAAGTTGAGCGTTGCGACCCCGGCGATCGTCTGGCTTGCCGGCATGACCTCGATCGCGAGATCGACCGTATCGAGCTGCTGCTTTGCCCGCTCTGGATCGATTGCGCCGCCGGATCGCTCGGTTTGCGCGGTGATCGGCGGCAACCCCTTTTGCGCCACCTTTTGCGACGGGGGAGCGGCGGCGACCAATGCGATCAGCGATGGGGCAAGCAGCAGGCGAGGAGTCATGCACGGCTTTCCAGAATGATTCAGCGTAGCTCGACCATGAACCGATCGATGAAGAGCGTGAAGAAGGGGACGCCATTCTGCGCGATTCGCAGCCGGCGGGGCCAGCGCAGCCCCTTGTCCGTAACGGTCCCGTCGAACGTGAAACGCTCCTGGATCACTTCACCGCCATCCGGCGCGAAGACAGTGTATGTTGCCGCGCTGAGCCGTCCGTCCTGGCCGGTTTCGAAACTGACCGGCGGCAGGCCGGGATGCGCAGCGAGCAACCGATCGCCAACCGCAGCGGTCGGTGATCGCATCAGCATATAACCGTACAAGCCATATTGTTCGCGCTCGTGGCGGATCTGGTGCGCGGGCAGGGCGGCGCGCTTGCCGTCGCGCTCCGTCCAGCCGCCGGTCGGTTCGATGATGAGCGATCGGGTTTTGGCGACGCCTTCGGCCATGATCCAGCTGTTCGAGTGCGCCCGGACGAACGGTTCGACCCGGGTCTCGATGCCCAGGCGCAGCGTCTTTTCCGGTGTCACCACCTCCGCCCCACCGACCCAGCCGATCGCCGCGACCCGGTCGAGCAGACGCTGTCCGCCCATCGCCGCCGCAGTGCGCGCCACAGGATCGATGGTTGCGCCGCGCCCGATCGCCGCTGCGGGCAGCATCGCAAGCGCTCCGCCCAGCAAGGTTCGGCGCGTCGTGCACATCGCACGATTGATGGATCGGCAACCATCACCATATAAGGGAGGATCGGCGCCGCGTTCCGGCGCCCCCGGAGTATTCATGACCCAGTCCTACCCCGTCTTGCCGTTGCGCGACATCGTCGTGTTCCCGCACATGATCGTGCCGCTGTTCGTCGGCCGCGACAAGTCCGTTGCCGCACTGGAAGCGGCGATGAACGCCGACAAGGAAATCTTCCTCGTGGCCCAGCTCGATCCGTCGGAAGACGATCCCGAGCGCGACGACCTGTACGACCTCGGCGTGACCGCCACCGTGCTGCAGTTGCTCAAGCTGCCCGACGGCACCGTGCGCGTGCTAGTCGAAGGCAAATCCCGCGCTTCGCTCGACGTGCTGAGCGAAACCGACAATTATCTGACTGCGACCGTGCTGCCGGTCGAGGAACCTGTCGCGGAGGGCAACGAAGTGTCCGCCCTGATGCGCTCGGTGATCGACCAGTTCGAGAATTACGCCAAGCTCAACCGCAAACTGCCCGCCGAGACAGCGGTGCAACTAAACGAGATCGAGGACGCCTCGCGCCTCGCCGATGCGGTCGCCGCCAACATCTCGGTCAAAGTTTCGGACAAGCAGTCGCTGCTGGTCGAGATCGATCCGGCCAAGCGGCTCGAGATGGCGTTTGCCTTCATGGAAGGCGAACTTGGCGTCCTGCAGGTCGAGAAGAAGATCAAGAGCCGCGTCAAGCGCCAGATGGAGAAGACGCAGCGCGAATATTATCTCAACGAGCAGTTGAAGGCGATCCAGCGCGAACTCGGCAATGAGGGCGAGGAAGGCGAGGGCGACGAGATCGCCGAGCTGACTCAGAAGATCGCCACGCTGAAACTGTCGAAGGAAGCGCGCAGCAAAGCGACCGGCGAGTTGAAGAAGCTCAAGTCGATGGCGCCAATGTCGGCCGAAGCGACCGTCATCCGCAATTATCTCGATGTGCTGCTCGGCCTGCCCTGGGGCAAGAAGTCGAAGATCAAGAAGGATATCGCGGCGGCGCAGGCGGTGCTCGACGAGGATCATTATGCGCTGGAAAAGGTCAAGGACCGGATCGTCGAATATCTCGCGGTGCAGGCGCGCACCAACAAGCTGAAGGGGCCGATCCTGTGCCTTGTCGGTCCTCCCGGCGTGGGCAAGACCAGCCTGGGCAAGTCGATCGCCAAGGCGACCGGACGCGAATTCATCCGCCAATCGCTCGGCGGCGTGCGCGACGAAGCCGAGATTCGCGGTCACCGCCGCACCTATATCGGCTCGCTGCCGGGCAAGATCGTGACCAACCTCAAAAAGGCCGGCACGTCGAACCCGCTGTTCCTGCTCGATGAGATCGACAAGCTCGGCCAGGATTTCCGCGGCGACCCCGCATCGGCTTTGCTCGAAGTGCTCGATCCGGAGCAGAATTCGAAGTTCCAGGACCATTATCTGGAACTCGATATCGACCTCTCCGACGTGATGTTCGTGACCACCGCGAACACACTCAATTTGCCACAGCCTTTGCTCGACCGGATGGAGATCATCCGCCTTGAAGGTTACACCGAGGATGAGAAGGTCGAGATCGCGCAGCGCCATCTGATTGAAAAGCAGATTGAGGCGCATGGTCTGAAGGCAGGCGAGTTTACGCTGACCACCGAAGGGCTGCGCGCGCTGATCCAATATTATACGCGTGAAGCGGGTGTCCGCACGCTGGAGCGCGAGATCGCAAGGCTGGCGCGCAAGGCGCTGCGGCAAATCCTCGAAGGCAAGGTGACGAGCGTGACGGTCACGCCCGACAATATCTCTGATTTCGCTGGCGTGAAAAAATATCGCTACGGCCTGAGCGAGGAAGAGAATCAGATCGGTGCCGTCACCGGGCTGGCCTGGACCGAGGTCGGCGGCGAATTGCTGACGATCGAAAGCGTCACCGTGCCCGGCAAGGGCGGCGCCAAGGTCACCGGCAAGCTCGGCGATGTGATGAAGGAATCGATCGAGACAGCCTTGAGCTTCATCAAGGCACGTGCACCAAGCTATGGTATCAAGCCGAGCATCTTCGCGCGCAAGGATCTCCACATCCATCTGCCCGAAGGTGCGGTGCCCAAGGATGGACCTTCGGCGGGCATCGGTATCGTCACAGCGATCGTCTCGACGCTGACTGGCGTGCCGGTACGGCGTGACATCGCCATGACCGGCGAGGTTACGCTGCGCGGCCGCGTTCTCCCGATCGGCGGCTTGAAGGAGAAGCTGCTCGCGGCGTTGCGGGGCGGCATTAAGACCGTGCTGATTCCGGCCGAGAACGAGAAGGACCTGGTCGAGATTCCGGCCAATATCCGCGAAGGACTGACGATCATCCCGGTTGGGCATGTCGATGAAGTTCTGCGCCTCGCGCTGACCGAGCCATTGGTCGCGATCGACTGGACCGAAGCGGATGAACTTGCTGCTTTGCCACCACCCGGAGTCGCGCCGATCGGCGGCGGAGTGCACCATTGACGTCGCTGTTTACAAACATGTTACCTTAATACGGCCGCATTCGATGCAGTTTCGTGACGTTTTGCTTTGACAGGCACCGTCCGAGCCGCCTTACTGCGCCACCGGCCTCGCGCCGTGATTCATTCAAGCTATTGTAATTGGTAAACGGGGGTCTGTAGGCATGAACAAGCAAGAACTGATCGGCACCGTCGCCGACGCGTCCGGGCTGGGCAAAGGCGATGCCAGCAAGGCGGTTGAGGCGGTTTTCGATGCTATTTCGAACGCACTGAAAAAGGGTGATGAAGTTCGCCTGGTTGGTTTCGGTACTTTCTCGGTCAGCAAGCGCAAGGCTTCGACGGGGCGCAATCCGCGCACCGGCGAGCCGATGACGATCAAGGCGTCGTCGCAGCCGAAGTTCAAGGCCGGCAAGGGCCTGAAGGACGCAGTCAACTGATCTACGGCCGATGAACGCCGCCGGGGCTGGACAAGTCCCGGCCGGCTGTTTTAAGGCACAAGTAATGGGGCGGCGGTAAACGTCGCCCCGTTGCGTTGGCGGGTTCCCGACAAGAGAATGCCGTCACCAATTTTCCGTTGCGCACCGCCAGGGTGGTCACGCGATGGGCGCGTAGCTCAGTGGTAGAGCACACCCTTCACACGGGTGGGGTCGCAAGTTCAATCCTTGCCGCGCCCACCATATACCGGGTTACCGGAAACGCGCTTATCGATTCCGGAAATCCCGCTTTTTTGTCGCGCCGAATCGCTTGCTTGCTGTTGAGGAGTGAGCCAGTGACGACCCTGTTCAGCGGAGGGCCTTGTCGTGCGGAATCTGGTAATACTTCCCTTAATTCTGGCAGCGGCCTGCACTGTGCAACGACAGCCCGACAATGGCTCGATCGCTCAGGCCAACGCCGCGACGTCGGCGGAGAAAAGCGGACTACGCGGTCACGAGCCGGCGACGTCGCGGAGTGCGATCGAAGCCAAAGAGATGGTCGTGGAATATTTCGAGCTCATCAAGGATAAGAAATATAGCACGGCGCGCAAATTTTGGGGCAATGATGGCGCTGATTCAGGGGGTGACGATGCCGCCTTCGCAGCTACGTTCACGCCCTATTCCGCCTATCAACCAAAAGTCGGCGCACCGACCGAGATAAAGGCGAGCGGCGGGATGCAATATTCGACCGTGGCCGCCACGCTGCATGTGAAACGCCGCTCGAACGGCGCAGAAGCAGATCGTAATGGCGTCGTCATGCTGCGCCGGTCCATCGATCCAAATGACAAGACGGCTGAGAAGCGCGATTGGAAAATCTGGGGCATCGATATCCGCCTTCGCAACTGACGTCTTGCCAAGCATCGGCTGACCGCAGACACAAGCTGCTTCGATCACCCAAAATGAGCCTGGCGTTCGCGGACTGACCTTTTGTCCTGCCAGCGCGTCGCTGACCGCTTCAGCCTGGCAGTTTGACACCTCTCGCTGCGGTGGCAGCGCGCGCAAATATCCCCGGGGAATTGGGATTCCCCGGGGATCGTGGCAATGACGAGCTTTAGAAGTTGACGCTCAGCCCGAACGAGGCTGACCGGCCGATATCATAGCGGTTATAAAAGATTTTATTCGTGCCGTTATCCTGCAGCTCTTGGTATTTGGTGCCAGTGATGTTGCGGACCTCGAACTTCATCTCGGTATTCAATCCGGCGATCTTGACGCCTTGTCGCGCTACGAAATCGAGGCGGAAGCCTGGCTTTTCATAGATATCCGGCTGTAGCAGCGACGGGCTGCGGTTGGTCAGGCGCTTGCTGGAATAGGTTAGAAGGAATGTCTGTTGCGACAGGACATCCTTGCTCTCAAGGCCCAATTCCAGATTCGCCAAATGGTCCGACTGCCCGGTGAGTGGCACATTGTCCCTGAACAACTGGCTGGCCAAGGTGATGCCCGACAAGCCGAACACGGCTGCGGGATCATCGGCCTTCACACTGACCTTCGATTTGGAATAGGTGTAGTTAGCGATAAGTACGGCGCGGCGTGACGCAAGGAACGACCCGTCGAGCACGTCGGCTAGGTCGAAATATTTCTGCGTTTCGATTTCCGCACCATAGAGTGTGGCGCGTGGCGCGTTGGCGAAGGTCGTGGTGACGGTATTGTCGCTGAAGCCGGCGAACGCTTCTATCGGGTGGTCAATCTTCTTGTAGAAACCGGCGAACGAAATGCGTTGGTCACGCGCGAAATACCACTCGTAGCGCGCCTCGGCATTATACAGCTGGCTGTCGATGAGGAAGGGGTTGCCGCGATACTGGCGATTGCTGTCCGGATCGAAATAATTCTGGAAGACCAGCTCGCGGAACTGTGGCCGCGCAATTGTCTTCGAGGCGCTGACCCGCAGCTGCATGGCGGGGGCCAGTTGCAACGTCACCGTACCGGCCGGCAGCCAATAGTTCCGGTTCAAGCGAGTCGCCGCTGCCGATGATGTCGGCGTGTTGAACACCTGGATCGAATCCACCGTCTGTTTGGCGGTTTCGTAGCGGACACCGGCATTCAAGCTGAGATCAGGTGTGATCTGTGCTTGGATCTGGGCATAGCCGGCGTGGTTGCGCAGCTTCGCACGAAAGGCCGGATTGCCTTCGTTGTTGTCAATGAGCGCTACGCCGAAATATTTGATGATCGCTGGTTCAAGCAGGAGATCGGGCCGCAGGAACGTCACGCCATCAGGCAGGGATGTTATGGCTCGAAACTGCAGGTCGCGGCGCTCGGTTCGGCGGTTGGTGTCCGAATAGGCATAGCCGATTGTCGCCGTGATATCAGGCGTCACCTTGTAGGACAAATCCAGCCCGCCCGAGAAAAGATCTTCGTTCAAGTTGGAATAGCTGACGCTGGCCTGGCCCTGCTGTCCGTTCAGGCGGTTGATAAAGTAATTGCCCAGCAAATCTCCTGCGCTGTTGCTGCGAAAATACTCGAAGCTGAACTCATTCGGGGATTCGCGTCGCGAATTGGCATAGCCGGCGCGTACGTCTAGATTGAGCTTGTCGAGAAGCTTGAATTCGCCGACGAGTTGCGTGTCGATTAACTGACGCTCGAACCATGCCGTATCTTGCTGCTGCAGCGTTGCGTCCGTCGATGTTGTCGCGCGAGTACCGATGCCGATACGAGCCTGTTTCAGCGTATCGCGGATATACAGGTTGGTCAGCCGGATCTTGTTGTTATTGAATTCCAGGCTGAGCCCGAGCAGCCCGTTCACGACGACGCGATCGTCGGTGATGACCCGCTCGAAATCAAGTTCCTTCTGCGACAGATCGACCGATGCAGCGGTCTGCTGCGTCGTGTCGCGCGTACGCCATTTATTGCTATAGCCGACCGTGGCGATGACGCCGAGGGTCGTGTCGCCGAGATCGAACGACTTGCCACCGGTGATCGCCGCACTCCAGTTGGGCGGCAGCGCCTTGTTGCGCTGGACGACCGCGTTGCGGCCGTTGACCAATTGACTAGCGATCGCCTGGGTATCGACGGCGTCTGCGGGATTGCTGATCCGCTTGCCGCTGGCGAAAAACGCCTTGAGCGCTGGTGGCGTATCGCGCGAACCATTGTCGAATCCGGTCCAGTCGCTGGAACTGCCGAAATAGGTGTAGCCGAGTTGGCCGGTGGTCACGCTGTCTGCGCCGATGCTGGCGCCAACGCTGAGGAATGCTTCTTTCGGGGCCGATTTGGTCGTCAGGTTGATGACGCCACCGCCGAATTCACCGGGAAAGTTCACCGAATAGGATTTCTGGACGAGCGATGATGCGATGATGCTCGTCGGAAACAGGTCGAGCGGCACCACGCGGCGCAGCGGCTCGGGGCTGGGCAGGGGCGAGCCGTTGAGCAGCGCAAGCGAATAGCGATCGCCGAGGCCACGGACATAGACAAAGCCGTTACCGACGACGCTCAGGCCGGTGACCCGGCTGAGCGCGCCGGCAATATCGCCTTCGCCCGTGCGAGCAATATCCGCAGAGGACAAAACCGATACGACCTGCGGCAGCGACTTTTCGATGTTGCTGTTGCGACGTCCAACCACGACGATGTCGCTGTCGGCAACGTTAGACGCGCCGGGGATCGAAATGTCGGTCTGCTCCTGCTCCGCAGCGTCAGCCGGAGCCGGTGGGGCATCCTGGACTGTCGATTGTGTCGGTGCCGCTGCCGTAGTCGTAGCCGGTACGGATTGCGCGCGCGCGACTGCGGGCGCGATCAGCGCGGACGACATCAACAGCAATTTCGGAAGCGCCAGCGGCCTCAACATTTTCAACCCCCAATATAATTTCAATGGAAGCGGAGCATGGCATCTCTGCCATGCTCCGCCCCTAGTCAGATTGTTCGATTCAGATGGTCGGCAGCGACGTGCAAAGGCCGGTGTTGCCCGCGCCGAGATCCAGCGTCTGGCTGTTGCATGTCCAGGTACGGTACCAATTGTCGGACGCATCACGAACGGCGCCGATATAGGTGACGGCGTCGAAGAACGCGGTCTGGCCGCCCAGCCCGCCGGTCGACGACGGTATACCCGAGGCAGCGTGCAGGTTGGCTACGTTAAACGGTGTCACGGCCGATTCAGTTACTCCGTTTATGAACAGGTTAGTCAGCATTGGCGTGTAGGTTATGCTGTTGCCGTTCGAACCCGCACCGAACAATGCAGCGACCTCGGCACTCGTTACTCCATTGGCGCCGAGGAACGGCGTTGCGCCACACTGCATGAGCACCGAACGGAACACCGGCGCACCCAATTCGTCGATCGCAGGATTGGCCGTCGTCGATGCGGTCTGTGCGCGACTGATGCGCAGGCACGATGGCGATGGAGACGGGGCAACGACCAAGCCATTGACCAGCGTATAGTCCGTGCCGCCGCGCAGGAGGATGGCCGATTGATCCGACGGGTTGTTGACTCGGTGCAGGAACGTGAAGTTCGACACGATCGTGTTCTGGCGCGGGTTGTCGCCATCAACGGTATTGTCCGAATCCGCTTCGATGATCGAGTCGGTGCCACGTGCTTCGCTGCCCGCGCGCTGCGCGACCAGGACGTACTGGAAGTTGGCTTTTACACCGGTGTCGGTGTCAATGTTGTCGTCCTCGGCGCCGACCGAGATATAGTATTTCATATTGACGCGGCCACCGAAGAATTCAGCGCCATCATCCGAGCTATTGAACGACTGGATGTGATCGATCACGGTACCGCTGCCGACGCCTTCGGTCGTCAGCGACTGAAGCTCGACGTTGTTCGAGAGGACATAGCCGGAATAGCGGATCTGGACATAGCTAAGCTTACCGCTGCTCTCGGAGTTGTTCGCGCCGCCATACACGGCGGGATCGATCGCACCTTCGGTCTGGCGTTCGCACGCGACCGTGCCCGGCGTCGCTGCGGCCGCGGCGCAATCGGTGACTTGTGCGCGGCCCATCAGGACGACGCCACCCCATTGACCCGATGAGGTGTCGGTATTGAGGCCGAGGACGTTATCGCGGCTCGTGAAGACGATGGGGCGTGCGGCGGTTCCGACGGCTTGGATCGAATTGCCACGGTTGATCGCCAGCCATGTGGCGCCGCCATTCGCCTGGACGACGACGCCCGGTTCAATCGTCAACACGACGTTGGTCGTTCCGGTGGTCGCGGCACCTTGATCGGTGCCGACATCGACGCGACCCGGCAGCTGATAGATCAAACCCGGAATGCGCGCGAGCAGCGTACTGCGGGTAATGCGCGCGGGCAGGTTGCAGACGCGATACGTGCCGGTCGGGCCGGTGATCGTGCCGACATCGGTCAGGCCGACGGGATCAGCAATCGTGGGGCAGCCATTGGCCGGAGTAACCAGCCCCCCCCCCGGCGTCGGCGTCGGCGTGGGCGTCGGCGTTGGAGCAGGCGGATTGGTGATGATGACGTTGCCGCCGGTGCCAGGCGACGCGATGTCGTTGGCGCCACAGCCGCTCAACATAGCTAGCGAAGCCGTCGCAAGTAGCGCGCGGCGTAAATTGGTCGTGATCATGTACCCTGTCTCCAGCGTTTCTGCTAGGCCGATCGGCCGTTGCCCGACGATGCGCCCGCGAGTCGGCGTTCCCCCCTCGCATCCCATCTGCGGCCGCTTTAGGAACGCTGTGTGACGGGGCGATTGGGTTTTCGTGACGAATTCAAAGCAGTTCCGTGACACTTATGCTGCACCGCACAGAAGTCCGACATGCGCGTTCCCATTGAACGAGGGGGACGGCCCCGGGCGTGACAAATCTAGAGTAGGCGATCGTCACGGCGCTGAAGTTTAAGATTATATGTACTCAGCATTGCCATCGGCGCCTCAGATCGGGGAGGGGCTGGCCGCTCAAACCCAACCCCAGGGCCGTTCCCTGAACCACTTCGTCACGACATATTTCACGCCCGACCGGACCTTCATGCCCTGATGAATCGTCGCCGGATTGGGCGTGCCGTCGAGCCGTAAATTATCCCAGGCGAGCAGTTTGCCGACCTCGGGCTGGACGATCTTGTCGATCGCCTTGAAGCGCGTCGCGCCGCCCGCCTCGGTCTGATTGAGATAAATCATCACCGTCCAGGTGCGTTGGCCTGCGACCGAACAATAGCGCGCATAGTCGACACCCTGAGGCTCGAAATAGTCGGTGTGTCCCTTGAACTCCTGACCGACGGCATAGCGCTGCCCCTGCATCGGCTCGCCATGCGCCGGGTCGAGCCCGGTGAAGCGCATGATCAGCGCATCGACCGCCGTCACCGCCGGATCGTCGCGATCGAGATCGCAGGTTTCGCTGGTTCGGAAACCTGAATCGCCGTTCGAATCGGAAATGGTCGAGGGGCGGCGTTGCGCCTCGATTCGCTCGATCAATGCCGTGCACAGGGCGGGTGGCAGGAAGGCCTTGCGCAGGAACAGCGTCAGTTTGGGGCTTGGCACGCGTTGCACGTCGGGCTGCGCGGCGAGATGCGCGATCATTGCATCCGATGGATGACCGGAGCCGTACATCGGGGTGAGAAAGGCAGGCGTATTCATGGCACGACGCTTTGCCAAATGGTGCGGGAATTCACCAGCCCAGGGATTCGTTTAGCCCGGCTTTCGCAAAAGGTTCACACTTGTGCCGTGTGACTGTAACAATGGCCGCCTAGCACCTGCGCGACCCTAGGGGATTCTATCAATGCGCCTCGAACTCGACGCGCGCGCGCGCCGTATCCTTCGGCGGCTCCCGCGTACCAATATCTATTCGGCGCTCGAGCTGTTGCTGCTCGCGGTGCTTGCCGTGCAGTGCGCGCGGCTGTTGTGGGTGATCGTCACGCCGGTCGGCCCGCTTGGCAATTGGCGGCCGGCCGAACCTGGCATGTCCGGCTCGCCCGCTGCGATCCTGCGTGGGTTCGATCCATTCTTCCGCTTGAGCGCGGGTGGCGACGGCAAGCCGGCCACCGTGACCTCGCTGCAGATCACCCTGTTCGGCACGCGCATCGATGAAGCCGCTGGCGGCGGTTCCGCGATCATCGCCGGCCCCGACGGCGTCCAGCAAAGCGTCGCGGTCGGCGCGGAGATCATGCCCGGCGTGAAACTGAAAGCGGTCGCCTTCGACCATGTCACGATCGATCGTGGCGGCGCGGTGGAGGATTTGTTCCTCGATCAGTCGGACGCGGTGCAGACCGTCGCGCCGGAGAATACGCCGGGCGGCGCACCGCTCCCGACAGCTGGTTCGGTGCCCAAGGGCACGACCCTGGCGCAGGTCCAGTCGGACATCGGTTTCATCCCACGCGTCGATGCGGGCCGAGTCACCGGCCTCGTCGTCCGCTCGCAAGGCTCGGGCGCGGCGTTCCGCACCGCCAATCTGCGCGACGGCGATATCGTCACCGCGATCGGCGGTCGTGCCGTGACCGGGCAGGGTGACATCGAACGCGTCGCCGGACAATTGGCGGGGGGCGGCAATTTGTCGCTGACCGTCGAACGCGGCAACACCATTATTCCACTCGTCATCACGATAGCGGGCCAATGAAAAAACTGATTCTCGCACCCGTTCTCGCCTGCGTTCTTGCCGGTCCGATCCTTGCGCAGACGACGCTGAATGTCCGCGATGCGGACATCCGCGCCTTTATCGCCGATGCGGCCAAGGTGACTGGACGGACCTTCATCATCGACAGCCGGGTCCAGGGCAAGGTGACGGTGGTGACCGACCGACCGCTCAGCCGCTCCGAATATTTCGAGGTTTTCCTGTCGACCTTGCGCGCCAACGGCCTGGTCGCGGTGCCGACCTCGAACGGCGCATTCCGCGTCCAGCCGACCGATAATGCCGCGTCGCAGCCGAGCCGGGTCGGCCTGCGTGGTGCGGCGCGCAACAGCTTCGTGACCGAGGTGATCCGCTTGCGCTCGATCGATTCTGCCTCCGCGGTCGAGACTGTGCGGCCGCTGGTCAGCCCGCAAGGCTCGGTCACCGCCAATCGCGGTGGCAATTCGATCGTCGTGGTCGATTTCGCCGACAATGTTCGCCGCGTGCGTGAGGTGCTACGCCAGGTCGATACCGACAATGCCGCGACCCGCGTCGTCGCGCTCAAGAACGCCGGCGCGCGCGAAATTGCCAGTGCGCTCCAATCGCTGATCGGTGGCGGCGGGCAGGGCGGGCAGGGCGCCCCGACCGGCCCGAGCGCCACCGTGGTCGCGATCACCAGTTCCAATTCGATCGCCCTGCGTGGCGATGCGGCGACCGTGTCGCGGCTTGCGACTGTCGCCGAGGATCTTGACCGGCGTGCCAAGAACGGCACCGAGATCCGCGTCGTGTTCCTTGAAAACGCCGATGCCGAACAGCTCTTGCCGGTGCTGCAGCAGCTTGTCGGGCAAACACCGACCCAGCCGTCGTCGAGCGGCACCAACACGCTGTCGCGTTCCAATTTCGGCGGCACGGCGGCAAACAGCCAGAATAATCAGAGCAACAGCCCCGCACAGCCCCCGCAATCGCAACAGACTGGGCCGATGGCGAATGGTGGTAACGGGCAAGCCGCGATCGTCGCCGAGGGTGGGCGCACCGCGTCGGTTATCACGCGCTTCGCCGGCGCCAATGCGATCGTTATCGCCGCGCCGGCCGAGGTGCAGCGCCAGCTCAATGAAGTCGTGCGGCAACTCGACACAAGGCGCGAACAAGTGCTGGTCGAGGCGATCGTCGCCGAAGTGTCCGACGCGACCGCGAGCAAACTCGGCGTGCAGTTTCTGCTCGCCGGCCTGCCCGGTAGCGGTGTTCCAACTTTCGCCACCAGCTACAGCAACTCGGCGCCGAGCCTGTTGACCATCGCCGGCGCGGTCGGCGCGCGTCAGCTCAACACCACGACGACCACGATCAACGGCAGCACTGTCACCACATCGACCAACAGCGCGGTCAGCGATTCGCTTGCCCAATCGGCGCTCAGCTCGATCCTTGGTGCGAGCGGCGGCTTTGGCGGCGGTGCGTTCAACATCGGCAAGAACGCGATTTTCGGCACGATCATCAATGCGGTCAAATCCGACACCACGTCGAACCTTCTTCAGGCACCATCATTGACCACGCTGGACAATCAGGCGGCGCGCATTCTGGTCGGCCAGGAAATCCCGATTACCACAGGGCAGGCGCTGTCGACCAATTTCGACAATGCCTTCCGCACCGTGCAACGGGAGAATGTCGGCATTCAGCTTGAGGTCCGTCCGCAGGTCAATTCGAGCGGCACGATAAAGCTGTTCCTGCATCAGCAGGTCAGTTCGATCGCCGGTCCCGTGTCGAGTGACAATAGCGACCTGATCCTCAACAAGCGCGAGGTCGAAACGACCTTGACTGTCGATGACGGCCAGATCGCGATCATTGGCGGCCTGCTCAGCGACGATGAGCGCCGCACGATCGAGAAGGTGCCGCTGCTTGGCGATTTGCCAGGGATCGGCGCGCTGTTCCGGTCCAAGGCCAAGCAGCGCACCAAGACCAATTTGATGATCTTCATCCGCCCGACCATCCTCCGCACGCCGGAGGATACGCGTCGCGTGACCGAGCAGCGCTACGGCTATCTCCGCCTGCAGCAGGCCGGGCAGTCGCCCAATCAGGAGCCGAGCATCGACCAATTGGTGCGCGATTATATG
This sequence comes from Sphingomonas sp. UYAg733, assembly GCF_054057355.1. Taxonomy (NCBI): domain Bacteria; kingdom Pseudomonadati; phylum Pseudomonadota; class Alphaproteobacteria; order Sphingomonadales; family Sphingomonadaceae; genus Sphingomonas; species Sphingomonas sp. UYAg733. The sequence goes on along the minus strand of NZ_JBSRZE010000009.1, from coordinate 39,665 downwards.
GGCGCGGCGCCGCCGATCCCCTCCGCCCCGGTGCCGGGCAATATCGAGGACCTGCGGATTGGCGTGCCGGTGATGCGCAATTCGACCAAGGCGCTGAAGCCAAAGGGAGATCGATGATGCACATCGCACGCGGCGATGAACTCGATCAGGCAGGCGAAACACCGGCGGCGTTGCCGGAACCTTTCGTTCCGCCCTCGGCGATGATCGGCATTCCCTATGCCTTCGCGCGCCGCTTCGGTGTCGTGCTGGAGCCTTCCGATGGCGACCATCTGGCGATCGCTATGCGCGAGGGTTCCGATCCGCGCGTCTTGCTCGAGCTGCGCCGCCATCTCGCCCGGCCATTCGATGTCGGCTTCGTTTCTCCTGAGGATTTCGACCGCCGGCTGTCCGATGCTTATGCGATGGATGGGCAGGCGGCGGCGGTCGCTGCCGGGACGCTCGGGCTGGGCGACGAACTCGACATGCTCGCCGGCGACCTGCCGACCGCCGACGATCTGCTCGACACCGCGGACGATGCACCAGCGATCCGCCTGATCAACGGCATCATTGCCGACGCGGCGCGCAATGGCGTATCGGACATCCATATCGAGCCATACGAGACCGGCCTGGTCGTGCGCATGCGCATCGACGGCGTGTTGCGCGAGACATTGCGCATGCCGCCGCACGTCGCCCCGGTCATCGTCAGCCGCGTCAAGGTCATGGCACGGCTCGACATTGCCGAGCGGCGCGTGCCGCAGGACGGGCGGATCGGGCTGACGCTGGGCGGCAAGCTGCTCGACGTGCGCGTCTCGACCTTGCCGAGTCGCGCCGGTGAGCGTGTCGTGCTGCGTATTCTCGACAAGGAGAATGCTGGGATCACGCTCGACGTGCTCGGCATGACCGCGGCGATCAACACCATGTTGAAGGGCGCGATTTCGGAGCCCAACGGCATCATCCTGGTCACCGGTCCGACGGGGTCGGGCAAGACCACGACGCTCTATGCCGCGCTTCGCCTGCTCAACGATGGCAGCCGTAACATCCTGACGGTCGAGGATCCGGTCGAATATGCCATGGATGGTATCGGCCAGACCCAGGTCAATCCGAAGGTCGGGCTGACTTTCGCCGCCGGTCTGCGCGCGATTCTGCGTCAGGATCCGGACGTCGTGATGGTCGGCGAAATCCGCGACAAGGAGACGGCCGAAATCGCGGTACAGGCATCGCTGACCGGGCATCTCGTGCTCTCGACGGTTCATACCAACGATGCTGTCGGCGCGATCACGCGGATGCGCGACATGAAGATCGAGCCGTTCCTGCTCGCCTCGACCCTGCGCGCCGTTATCGCACAGCGGCTGGTACGACGCTTGTGCCAGAATTGCCGCAGGCCGGTGCAGGCGCAAGGTTCGGTGTCGGCACTCCTCGGCTTTGATCCCGGCGCGATCGTTTATGAACCGGTCGGCTGTGAGGAATGCAACAATACCGGCTTCAAGGGCCGGATCGGCGTGTTCGAGGCGATCCGCATCGACGAGACGATCCGCCGTCTGATCAACGACGGCGGAGACGAAGCGATCATTGCGCGTCATGCTTTTGTCAATTCGCCCAATCTTGGCTCAGCCGCGCGGCAACTCGTGCGCGACGGCCTGACCACGCCGGAGGAAGCGGTGCGCGTCTCACGGCGCGACATGGCGGACGTCGAAGCGCCGCTCGTGGTCGATGCGGACACCGATGCCTGATTTCGATTATCTGGTGATCGACACTGCCGGTCGCGAGAAGCACGGGCACATTGCCGCCGCGTCGATCGACGACGCGCGCGACGCGCTCGATCGCAAGCGAATGTATATCGTGAAGATCGAGGCGGGGTCGGGAGCACCATCGCGCGGCAAGCCTTTATTGGCTGAACTACGCCTCGGGCGCCGCAAGATGAACGTGAAGCAACTCACGCTTTTTACGCGACAATTAGCGACTCTTAACCAGGTCTCACCGCTCGAGGAATCGCTCCGCACCATCACCCGTCAGACCGAGCAGGAATCGATCCGCGAGATCGTGTCCAGCGTTCATGCCGGGGTGATGGAGGGCAGGCGGCTCGCCGAGGCGATGGGACGCGAGCCTAAGAGCTTCCCGCCGCTCTATCGCGCGATGGTCGCGGCGGGCGAGCGCTCGGGCTCGCTGCCGATCATTCTCGACCGGCTGTCGGTGCTCCTTGAACGCCAGGCTGAGATCAACGGAAAGCTCGTCACCACGCTCGCCTATCCAACCGTGTTGGCGGTGGTCGCGATGGGCGTGGTCACCGCGCTGATGGCATTCGTCGTGCCGCAGGTGGTCGAGCAGTTCGACACCGTCGGCCAGCAATTGCCGCTGCTGACGCGGATCGTGATCGCGCTGTCGGGATTTCTGGTTGGCTATTGGTGGGTCATGCTGCTCGCCGCCTTGCTGGTCGGCTTGATCGCGTGGCAGGCGCTCAAACAGCCGCCGATCCGACTGGCCTTTGATGGCTGGTTGCTGCGCATTCCGCTGCTCGGTCGCCTGCTGCGCGACCTTCACGCCGCTCGCATGGCGCGCACGCTCGCGACGATGGTCGCGAGCCGCTTACCCTTGCTCGACGGGCTCACGCTCACCGCCGGCACGATCCACAATCGCCGCCTGCGCCAGGCATCCGACGAGATCGCCGAGTCTATCCGTGCCGGTGGCAGCCTGTCGGCGGCGATGCGCCGTTCTGGCGTCTTTCCTCCGCTGCTGACGTATCTGGCGGCGTCGGGTGAATCGGCCGGTAAGTTGGACGAGATGCTGGAACGCGCCGCCGATTATCTCGAACGCGAATTGGACCGTTTCACCGCCACGGCTTTGTCGCTGCTCGAACCCGCGATCATCGTCGTCATGGGCGGTATCGTCGCGACGATCGTGCTATCGATCCTGCTGCCGATCCTGCAGCTCAACACGTTGGCCGGACAATGAGGAAGACCATGCGTACCGATCCGAAAAAGACCATCCGCAAGCGTCGCCACGAAGGGGGCTTCAAGTCCGTGAGGCGTTCCACCGAACACGGCTTCACGCCCGTGAGGCGTTCCGCCGAACACGGCTTCACGCCCGTGAGGCGTTCCGCCGAACACGGCTTCACGTTGGTCGAACTGATGGTGGTCATCGTCATTCTCGGCTTGCTTGCGACGATCGTCGCGATCAACGTCATTCCGCAGGGCGAACGCGCAAAGTCGGAAAAGGCGAAAGCGGATATCGCCACGATCGAAAGCGGACTCGAGCTCTACAAGCTCAACATGTCCATCTATCCAAGCACGTCGGAAGGTCTTCCCGCACTGGTCAGCGCACCGGCCGGCCTTCAGGATCCATCCCGCTATCAAAAGGGCGGATTTATCAAGAAGCTGCCCAAAGACCCTTGGGGCCGACCCTATCTTTACGCGTCGCCCGGCACGCACGGCACGGCGGATATCTGGACACTTGGCGCAGACGGCAAGGACGGCGGCGAGGGCGCGGACGCCGATATCGGCAGCTGGCAGTGACGTGAACAGGCCGGGGCTGGAGCATCGAGCGCGGGATGAGGGGCACTGCACCCTTCGACTGCCTGTTAGGTGCGATTCACGCGACTCCCCGACTTTGTCATGCCTGCTTTCCGGGCGGAGGCTGAGCATCGCGGACGAAAGCTCGGCCGATCGACTTGAATCGATCAGGGAAAGGGGCGAGCAGACTATGACTACAGGCCGACTTTTTTCCCGCGACGCGCCAGCAATATTCCCGTGCCGTGACACCGAAATTCCCGTAAGCTTTCCCGTGAATTCCCGCAGGCCGCCCGAAAATGCATTTTCCCGCGACGATTCGCGACGCTGCGGGAATTTGGCGTGACGATTGGGTGCCGTTGGCTATTGAATCAGCGCGATTCAGACGTGCATTGGGCGCAGGTCGTGGCGACCGGCGCTGATGCGACGCACGATGCTCCAACTCATCCTAAACGGTCCGCCGAACACGGCTTCACGCTGGTCGAGCTGATGATCGTGATCACGATCATCGGGCTAGCCTCGGCTGTTGCCGTCCTGGCGATGCCCGATCCGCGTGGGCGTCTGGTCGACGATGCCGAGCGTTTCGCGGCGCGGGCCCGGGCCGCGCATGATTCCGCGATCGTTGACGCGCGTCCTGTGAGCATATGGATTGCCGGTGCCGGCTATGGCTTCGACATGCGCAGTCGTGGCGCCTGGCAGCCGATCAGCGAAAAGCCGTTGCGCGTATCGCGTTGGGCCGACGGCGTGACGCCTGCATTGAGCAGTGAGCGCGATCGGATCGTCTTCGACTCGACCGGTCTCGCCGATCGCCCACTCGACGTACGGCTCAATCGCGACGGCGAAAGCGCCGTCGTCCGAATCGGCACCGATGGATCGGTCAAGGTCGATGGCTGATCTGCGCCGCGGCCCGGAACACGGTTTCACGCTGATCGAGATCATGGTCGCGCTCGCCGTGTTTAGCCTGGCGGCACTCGCCCTGATCCGCCTCGAAGGAGCGACGATCCGCGGCGCCGGCATTCTCGATTCGACCCTGACGGCGCAAATGGTCGCGCGCAATGTCGCGATCGAGGCACTTAGCGACGCCCAGCCTCCGGCAATTGGGCAGGCGAAGGGCGTCGAGCAGAATGGCGGGCGCAGCTGGGGTTGGACGCGTATGGTCCAGCCAACCGGCGACACGCGGATCCTGCGGATCGACGTGTCGGTCGCGGATACGGCCGGGCAGGTGCAGGGGCGGCTGACCGTGGTACGGCCGGCAACCCTGCCGGTGTCGGCGTCGACATCATGACCCGTTCCAGCCAACGCGCCTTCATGTCTTTGCGACGTTCCGCCGAACACGGCTTCACGTTCCGGCGACGTTCCGCCGAACACGGCTTCACGTTCCGGCGACGTTCCACCGAACACGGCTTCACGCTGATCGAGATGATGATCTCGCTGCTGATCTTCGGCATGTTGTCGGCGGCGGGCGCCGCATTGCTGTCGTTCAGCGTCCGCGCTCAGGGCACGACAGGGGCGAAGCTGGATGATGTCGGCGCGCTTAACCGGCTGTCATCGTCATTGTCGGCCGATCTGGCGCAAGCATCGTTTCGCACCACGCGCAACGAAGCGGGTGATGTCCTGCCGGCCTTCACCGGCGAATCGGGGTCTGGATCGAGCCCGATGCTGCGGCTCGTGCGCGGCGGGTGGAGCAATCTCGACCAGGCGCGCCGCGCGGGCGAGCAAAAGGTCGAATACCGCCTAAACAATGGCAATATGGAGCGGATCGCTTATCCCATGCTCGACGGCGCGGAGCCGCTGACGCCATCGGTCCTGCTGACCGATGTGCGTGAGGTTGGGCTCCGCTATCGCATTGATGGTGCGTGGAGCGACACCTGGCAGGGAAGCGCCAGGTCGCCGCTGCCGCAGGTGCTGGAAATGCGGCTTGTGCGCGCTAACGGCATCGAATTCCGCCAGCTGTTCCTGGTCGGCGCCGGCTATGCGCCCAAGGTAAAGGGGGCCGATGGTGCGATCGGCTGATTTACCCAAAGAACGCGGTGCGGCGCTGCTGACCGTGCTGTTGCTGGTCGCGGTGATCGCCGTGCTCGCGGCGACCGCGCTGGAGAAGTTGCGATTGGCGAGCCGGCTCTCGGGCAATGCGGCGGCGACCGAACAGGCGCGTGCTTTCGCCTATGCGGCCGAGACGCTGGCGTTGACCAAGGTCAGCGACCTGCTCGGACGGGACGCGGCGCGGGTGACGCTGGCGGGCGGATGGAGCGGCAAGCCGTTTCCGCTGCCGGTGCCCGGCGGTCTGGCGACGGCGCGCGTGCAGGACGGCGGCAATTGCTTCAATCTCAATGGCCTCGTTGTCGAGACCGAACCGAGCATCTACGCCGCCTATACCCCGGCGCGCATTCAATTCGTGCGGCTGATGCGGCTGGTGGGCGTGCCGGTACAGGTTGCCACCCCGATCGGTGACGCCGCATCCGACTGGATCGACAGCGACACCAACGCGCTGCCCGCCGGCGCGGAGGATGCGACCTATCTCGGCGCGGCGACGCCTTATCGCACCGCCAACACATTGATGGCCGACCCGAGTGAATTGCGCGCGGTGACGGGCGTCACGCCCGAAATCTACACAAAGGTCCGCCCCTGGCTGTGTACGTTGCCGATTGCCGCGCCGTCGGTCATCAACGTCAACACATTGCTCCCGGAACAGGCACCGCTCTTCGCCATGCTCCTGCCCGACACGCTCACCGTCGAGGCCGCACGGCAAATGCTGTTGAAGCGCCCACCACAAGGTTATGAGAGCACGAACGCATTCTGGCAGCTGCCGGCTCTATCCGGGATAACGCAGGCGACGGATGCGGTTGCTCAAACCGGCGTTACAACGCATTGGTTCGCACTCGACGTGGATGTGACCTTGGGTGGGGCGGAGTTGGAACAACAATCGACGATCGATGCGACCAGGCTGCCTGCGCGGCTGGTGTCGCGGCACTGGGGCGAGCGGTCATGAACGATACGCTGGTCCTGTTCCTGCCCGCCGCCAACACGCCGTGGCGCTGGCTGCGCATCGCCGACGATGTGGTCAGTTCGCGCGGCGAGGGGTTCCCCGACAGCGTCGATCCAGATGCGCCCCCGCCGGTGGCGATCGTACCGGCCGATGCCGTGACGCTTCATTGGGCCGAATTGCCCGACCGCTCCGTTGCCCAGTCCGTGACGGCGGCGCGGATGCTCGCGGCCGATGCAAGCGCATCACCGATCGCCGACCTGCATGTCGCGGTGGGGCGCGAGGACGATCAAGCCGAACGACCGATTGGCGTCGTGTCGGTGTCGCAAATGCATCATTGGCTTGCGGCCCTGGCGGCGAACGGCGTGGACCCGGCAATGGTGCTGCCCGCGCCGATGCTGCTGCCCCGTCCGGAAGAAGGGTATGTCCGTGCGGATTTGGGCGGCGAAGGCGTGGTGCGCGGTACCACCAGCGGATTTGCCGATGAGGCTCGGCTGACCGAATTGGTCACCGGTGGCACCGCACCGACGACCCTCGGGCGCGACGAGTTGGAGGCGGCGATCGTCGCGGCGGTCGGGTCGCCCGCGCTCGACCTGCGTCAGGGCATGTTCGCACGGCGACGCAAGTTCGCGATCGATTGGGCGCTGGTCCGCCGGCTTGGCTGGCTGTCGGTCGCGATCCTGACCGTAACTTTGTTCATAACGCTCGTCTCGATCATGAAATACGGCATTGCCGCCGACGCGCTCGAACAGCGTGCGGACACGCTCGCGCGTCAGGGACTGCCGCGTGGCGAGACGGTCAATAATGCGGATCGCCAACTCGACGAGCGGCTGTCGCGGCTGCGCGGCGGCGGGCTCGGTTTCAGCCGCACCGCCGCCGCGGTCGCATCGGCGGTGCGGTCGGTGCCGGGCGCGGAACTGACCGCGCTGGCGTTCGACGCCAATGGCGACGCACGCGCGACCATCACCGCCGACCGCGAAGCTGCGGCGACCGACGTCAAGACTCGGATCGAGGCGCAGGGCTTCACCGTGCCGTCCCCGATATTCGAATCGGCCAATGGCCGGGTATCGGGACAACTCACGGTGTCGCCACGATGATCCCAGCCTTCAACACTTGGTTCGCAGATCGCTCGCTACGCGAAAAGCGGCTACTGATCGGCATGGTCGCGCTTGCCGTGCTGACCTTGATCTGGGTTGGCATCATCCTGCCGGTGACAGACGCGCTTTCGTCGGCGCGCGAACGTCATGCCAGTGCGGTCATCCGCGTCGCCGAGACCGAGGCGCGGCTCGATGCGCTGAAGGACTTGCAACGGAATCGCCCCGTGCCGCTTGCCGCGCCGCTCGACGCGATCATCCGCGAGCGCGCGAACGAGGCGGGCTTCCCGCTCGCCAACGTTACCGTTCAGGCGGCGGACCGGGTTCAGATTACTATCGGGACCGCGAAACCGGGTGCGCTGCTCGGCTGGATTACCGACCTCGAGGCGGCGGGTATCCTGGTCGATTCGCTCAACATCACCAACAATGGCGACCAGACGGTCGCCGCGGACATGACATTGAAGGCGCGCGGGATATGAGGCGCATCCGCCTGACCACCGGTCCGACCGCGATGTTCGGCGCGGCATTCGTCATCGCATTGATCGTCTTCATGCCGATGCGCCTCGTGCTCGGCTGGTTCGGTCTTGGCGAAACCGGCCTGACCGCGCGCGCCGTCAGTGGCAGCGTCTGGTGGGGATCGATGAGCAATACCCGATTCGGCGATCTCCAACTGGGCGATCTGCGCGCCCGCCTTTCGCCGGTACAGCTACTCGTCGGTCGCGCCCGCGTGACGCTCGATGGTCGCGAGAGCACGAAGCCGCTACACGGCGCGATCGGGGTCAGCCGGCACAGTTTTGGGCTCGACGATATGACCGCAAGCCTGGCGGCGGGCAATGTCTTTGCCCCGGTCCCGGTGTCGGCCATCGACCTTGACGATGTCAGCGTCCGTTTCCAGGATGGAACCTGCCAGCACGCCGAGGGGCGTGTCCGCGCGAACCTCACCGGCGATCTGGCTGGAATCGCGCTGACGCAGGGGCTGACCGGCACCGCGCGATGCGATTCGGGCGCGCTGCTGTTGCCACTGGCGAGCCAGGCCGGGACTGAAACGGCCGCTCTGCGGCTTTGGGCGACGGGGCGTTTTCGCGCCGAACTGTCGGTGCAACCGACCGATACTGCCGCCGTGCCGCGGCTGGTTTTGAGCGGTTTTCAGCCCGGCGCCAATGGTTACACGCTGGCGATTGAGGGGAAGTTCTGAACGCAAATCTTGACGCTGGCCCGTCTGGCCCGCTAGGGGCGCTGGCTCTGCGGCGATCGTAGTTCAATTGGTTAGAGCGTCGGCTTGTGATGCCGGATGTTGCGGGTTCAAGTCCCGTCGGTCGCCCCATTCTTTTTCCGAGAGCAGAAATGACCAGCGGCTGGGGCTTCTCCGACTTCGACGAGCATGAGGGCGTTCACCTTTTCACCGATGCGAGCTCCGGCCTGCAGGCGGTGATCGCGGTCCATTCGACCGCACTCGGGCCTGCGGCAGGCGGAGTGCGCTTCTGGCATTACGCCGACAGCGACCGGGCGATCACCGACGCGCTGCGCCTGTCGCGCGGCATGAGCTTCAAGAACGCCATGGCCGGCCTGCCGATGGGTGGCGGTAAAGGCGTGGTGTTGGCGGCGAGGCCCGGCGACACGATCACCGTCGCGCAGCTCGAGGCGTTCGGCCGCGCGGTCGATTCGCTCGGCGGGCGCTATGTGACGGCCGAGGATGTCGGTATGTCCGAAGCGAGCATGAAGACGATCGCGACGATGACGCGCCACGTGTCCGGCCTGCCGGTCGCGGCGGGCAGCGCCGGCGGCGACCCCGGGCCGTATACCGCGCACGGCGTCTATCTCGGCGTCAAGGCGGCGGTCAAGCGCGGACTCGGCGTCGATTCGTTGAAAGACGTGCATGTGGCGATCCAGGGCGTCGGCAGTGTTGGTGGTGGTCTGGCCAGGCTGCTCACCAGGGACGGTGCTCGCCTGACCCTGGCGGACGTCAACACCGACCGTGCCAAGGCGCTGGCGGCCGAGCTGGGCGCGGAGGTCGTGGCGACCGATGCCATTCTCGGCATCCAGGCCGATATCGTCAGCCCAAATGCACTCGGCGCGATCCTGACCGAGGCATCGATCGCGGCGCTCAAGGCGACGGTGATCGCGGGCGGTGCAAACAACCAGCTCGCCACGCGCGAAGATGGTGCGCGACTGGCCTCGCGGGGCGTCCTCTACGCGCCCGATTACGTGATCAACGCTGGCGGCATCATCAATGTCGGGCTCGAATATCTCGGCCAGGGCGACGAGGCCGAGGTCAATGCGCGTATCGCCAGGATCCCGGAACGGCTGATCGAAGTGTGGGATGAGAGCGACCGTAGCGGAGCGCCGGCGTCGGACGTGGCGGACATGATCGCCAAGCGGCTGATCGGGCGGGGATGATCGGGCGGGGGTGATCGATCCGACGGTGCCGCGATACTGGCTCTTTCGGCCTGTTGAGTAACGCCCCGATCCCCTTTAGACCGCGAGCCATCGTGGCCTCCCTTCATGCCTTTGCCAATCCCGCTCGCTTCCTGAAGCTTGCGCGTCCGTTGACGCCCGTGCTGTTCTGGGTCGGGCTTGCGCTGATCGCGATCGGTAGCTGGGCGGGGCTTACTCAGACGCCACCCGATTACCTGCAGGGCGAGACGGTCCGCATCCTCTACATCCATGTGCCAAGCGCCTGGCTCGGCATGGCCGGGTGGAGCGGGATCGCGGTGTCGAGCATCACCTTTCTCGTCTGGCGCCATCCGCTTGCCAGTGTCGCGGCGCGCGCGATCGCCATGCCGGGCGCGGTATTCGCCGGGCTGTGCCTGATCACTGGATCGATCTGGGGCCGACCGACCTGGGGGACGTGGTGGCAATGGGATGGCCGGCTGACCTCGATGCTGCTGCTGTTCTTCGTCTATCTTGGATATATGGCGCTGGCGCGCGCCGATGCCGACCGTGGCGGCGATGGACGCATTCCGGCGCTCTATGGTGTCGCGGGGACGGTGTTGCTGCCGATCATCCGTTATTCGGTGGTGTGGTGGAACACGCTGCATCAGGGACAGAGCATCGGCCTGACGAGTTCGAAGATCGCCGGTAGCATCCTCTGGCCGCTGCCGATCATGCTATTCGGCTTCACGCTGTTCTTCGCCGCAATCGTGCTGATGCGGATGCGCGCCATGCTCGCCATCGCCAAGGCCGAGGCGCGGCTGCGCCGGATGGCGACGGCATGAACCCCTGGCCCTTCGTCATTGCCGCCTACACGCTGACCTTCGTCGCGGCCGCAGCGCTTGCGGCGTTTAGCTGGCGCGCGATGCGCAAGGCGGAAAGACCATGAAGGCGAAACATCAACGGCTGACGCTCGCGCTGCTCGCGGTCATCGCTACCGCCGGGGCGAGTGGCCTCGCGCTGTCGGCGCTGAAGGACCAAGCCGCCTTTTTCTACGCGCCGTCGGATGTCGCCAAGGCCGGGCCGCCGCTCGGTCGTGCGGTGCGACTTGGCGGCATGGTCGAGAAGGGGTCGATCAAGCGCAAGCCGGACGGCGTGTCGATCGACTTCGTCGTCACGGATGGCGCGGCGCGGGTGCCGGTCAGCTTCAGCGGCATCACTCCCGACCTGTTCAAGGAAGCATCGGGTGTGGTCGCGGAGGGCAATTTTAACGCCGATGGCAGCTTCATCGCAAGCAACCTGCTCGCCAAACATGACGAACGCTACATGCCACCGCAGGTTGCGCGGACTCGTGAGGGCAACATGCACGAGACGAAGACCCTTGAGCAATGATGGCTCGCCATGATCGCTGAAGGGGGACTCGCCGCTCTGTGGTTGGCCGCCGCGCTTGCGGCGCTGCAGCTGATCCTGGCAGCGGTCGGAATCGCCAAGGCGCGCGACGACATCATGGCCGCCGTTCGCCCGGTGGCGATCGTGCAGGGCCTGTTGACGACATTGGCGATGGGGCTGCTCATCGCGGTGTTCGTTCGGTCCGACATGTCGGTCCTGCTGGTCGCGGAGAACAGTCACTCGGCCAAGCCGCTGCTCTACAAGTTCGCCGGCGCATGGGGAAACCATGAGGGGTCGATGCTGCTCTGGGTCACTATCCTGGGGCTGGCGGGCGGCGCGATCGCGATCTTTGAGGATCGGCTGCAGAAATCGACTTTAATCGCGACGCTCGGCGCCCAGGCGGCAATCGCCCTTGGTTTTTATGCGTTTCTGCTCTTTTCCTCAAATCCATTCGCAAGGCTGGCTCCTGCCGCGCCCGATGGCGCCGGGCTCAATCCACTATTGCAGGATCCCGGCTTGGCGTTCCATCCGCCGACGCTGTACATTGGTTATGTCGGCATATCGGTGGCCTTTTCCTTTGCGGTCGGGGCGCTGGTCACGCGCGATGTCGGGCCGGCCTTTGCGCGGGCGATGCGGCCGTGGGTTTTGGCGGCGTGGATCTTCCTGACGCTCGGCATCACCGCTGGCTCCTATTGGGCCTATTATGAGCTTGGCTGGGGCGGCTGGTGGTTCTGGGACCCGGTCGAGAACGCCTCGTTGATGCCGTGGCTGGCCGCAACGGCTCTGCTCCATTCGGTCAGCGTGCTGGCGACCCGCGACGGGCTCAGGGCCTGGACGATCATGCTGGCGGTGGTGGCTTTCTCGATGTCGATGGTCGGTACCTTCCTGGTCCGCTCCGGCATTCTGACCAGCGTCCATGCCTTCGCCGTCGATCCCGGACGCGGCAGTTTCATCCTTGCCTTGCTCGCCATCTATATCGGCGGTGCGCTCGCCTTGTTCGGCGCGCGGGTCGGCACGGTGCGTCAGGGGAATGCCTTCGAACTGGTCAGCCGCGAAGGCGCGCTTGTGCTCAACAATCTGCTGCTCTCGGTGATCCTCGGCATTGTGCTGATTGGCACGCTCTATCCGATCGTGGCGGCGGCGATGGGCACGCAATTGTCGGTCGGGCCGCCTTTCTTCGACAAAACCGCCGGCCCGGTCGCACTGATCCTCGTCGCCTTTATGGGTACGGGGCCGTTGATGCGCTGGCGTCGCGACGAGGGCAGTATCCTGCTATCGCGGATGACAGCACCGATCGCCGCCGCCTGCTTCGCCTGGGCGGCGCTTTTCATCGTCACCGGCGGAATCGTGATCCTGCCCATGCTCGGGATCGGGCTTGCGGCGGGACTGGCCGTGGCGAGCGTCGCGCCGCTGTGGAAGCGCAATTTGCGCCGCACGCCCTTGTTCACCTGGGGCATGGTGGTCGCCCATCTCGGCATCGCGGTCAGCCTCGCCGGCATGGCGTCGGACAGCGCCTTTACCAAGGAGACTTTGGTCGCCGCGCGAGTGGGGGAGCCGAACAAGGTTGGACCCTATATTGTGGTTCTCGACGGGATCAGTCCGGTGATCGGGTCGAACTGGTCGGCGCTGCAAGCGCAACTGACGGTCAGGCGTGGTGAGGGCACGGCGTTCACGCTCCATCCGCAATCGCGCTTTTTCTCGTCACCGCCGACGGTGACGAGCGAATCGGCCATCGCGACGCGGCTCGACGGTCAGCTCTACACCGTGCTTGGCGCACCCGATGGACAAGGGCGCTGGCAACTCCGGCTGTGGTGGAAGCCATTCGTCACGCTGATCTGGCTGGGTGGCGCGCTGATCGCGCTGGGCGGCGCCTTGTCGTTGTTCGGCCGGGTCCGGCGCGAACGCAAAATCATGCTGCGGGAGGCTTACGCATGAAGCGCCCAATATGAAACGCGCCGTGATCTGGTTGCCGCTGATCGCGTTCGCGCTGCTGTTCGCGGTGGTCGCAAGCGGACTGATTCGCCCCGCCGACCGCACCGTGCGATCGGCGCTGATCGGCAAGCCGCTGCCGACCTTTTCGCTCGGTGCGATGGTACCGGACAAGCCCGGCCTGGGCAGCGCGGTGTTCCAGCAGGGCCAACCGCGATTGCTCAACGTGTTCGCGAGTTGGTGCGTGCCGTGCATCGCCGAAGCGCCGCAGCTGATGAAGCTCAAGCAGATGGGTGTGCCGATCGACGCGATCGCGATCCGCGATTCGGCGCCGGCGATCCAGGCGTTCCTGAAACGCAACGGCGATCCCTATCAGCGCATCGGTGATGACCGTGAGAGTTCGGTGCAGCTGGCGCTCGGTTCGTCGGGGGTACCGGAGACGTTCGTGATCGACGGGCACGGGCGCGTGGTGAAGCAGCATGTCGGTGATATCCGCGCCGACGATATTCCCGAAATCCTCGCGGCATTGCAGGCGGCGCGGTGACCGGCTCTCGCTTCTCGAACATATATCTGACTGGCTCCCTCGGCGGAGGCCGGGGCCCAGTCGCGTTGCCGGATGTAATGACGCGCAGCGCCTTGTTACGCGCGTCTCCCGACTGGGCCCCGGCCTCCGCCGGGGAAGCGCGCAAGAGGTCTGGAGTGGCGGCATTGGCGGCGTTGTCGCTCCTGGCCGCCACACCGGCACTCGCCGACAGCGCTCAGCCCGCAGCCTCGCTCGCCAATACCCAGCTCAAGGATCCGGCCAAGGAGGCGCAGGCCCGCGCGTTGATGGCGACATTGCGCTGTCTTGTGTGCCAGGGCCAGGCGATCTCCGACAGCGATGCCGAAATGGCCGGCGATATGCGCTCGCTGGTTCGGCGGCGGATCGCCGATGGCGAGAGGCCGGAACAGGTGCGTAAATGGCTGATCGCGCGCTATGGCGACTATGTGACCTATGATCCGCCATTCAGCATCGTGACCGCGCCGTTATGGCTGATGCCGCTGCTGTTGCTGGCGATTGGCGGATGGCTGGCGCGCGGTGCGTTCAAGCGGCGGCGCGGCTGATGGGCTGGGGCGTCCTTGCCGCGATCACCGGGGCTGCGGCGCTGCTGTTGTGGCGGCTTGGCGTGTCACGTGAACTCTGGTCGTTCATCGGTTCGGCACTGGTGCTTGGTGCGGCGGGTTATGCGTTGCAGGGCCGGCCGCTGCTGGCGGGCGCGCCGGTCGAGGCGAATGCGAAGCCGATCGACGTGGATCCGGCACTGATCGCGCTGCGCGAAGCAATGGTTGGGCGACTGCGTGCCGATACGGCTTATCTTACCGCCGCCGATGGCCTGACCCGAGTGGGGGATACCGAGAGCGCCATACGCGCCATCCTGGGCGGATTGCACCGTTACCCCGACAGCCTCGCGCTTTGGACCGGCCTTGGCACGACTATGGCGCTGCATGATGGCGGACAGGTATCGCCCACGGCGCTGTTCGCCTTTACCCAGGCGGCGCGGCTCGGCCCGAAAAATCCCGGGCCGCCTTTTTTTGCCGGGCTCGCCTATATCCGCGAGGGTAATTTCGCACAGGCGCGGCCTTATTGGGCGCGAGCTCTGGCTCTGACGCCGGAAAAAATCTCCTACCGGCCGGAACTGGCCTACCGGGTGGCCTTGCTCGACCGGCTGTTGGCGGACGCGGATCAGGCCGCACCGCGCTAACCGGGCGGCGACTGGGCAAGGCGGCATCCAGACTGAATCAGAGGCTTTTCCAGTGAATGACCGCCAGTGCGACGATGACGACCGGCGCCAGCCTGGCGCCCGTGGCAAGCGGAGTATCGGCTTCACGGATTCGTATCAAATATCTAATATATAACGAAATTACGCGATGTTCTCGCTGAGGCTTTGGCGAAAAAGAAGTGGAACATACCGGTGTTCCATATCTCTCTCGCCCGTCCTTTCAGTCCGTCCCCGCAATCCAGTCATCGATAAGATTCAACCATCACAGGTGATCGGGCATGTCATCGCTCACCGGACATATACCGGCGCATATGTTCCGTTCTTTCTCATGGCCGCGAAGCTTCGGGTGCAAGCTCCTGTTTCGATCGAAACGGCTCCTGTTATCGCTCCTGTTCCGTCCTGTTTTTCAATAACAGGACCGGGGCCGACAAGCTGTTCAAAACAGGCATATAATCCGGCCGCAGGAGTGGCCCTGACAGGGCAGAAAAAGCGTGCGCTTGACGTAGCGCTCGTTACTTCAGACGTGCGAGCAGCTTCTCTGGTTCCCGGGCTCCCATACAGGCGGGAGCCCGGGCCAGGCAGAGGATGTTATGCGCTCCATGCCTCGAACGGCAGGTCGAGCGCGTCGGCCACGGCCTGGTGGCGGATCTTGCCGTTCGACACATTCAACCCATTGGCGAGGTGCGGATCAGCGGTCATCGCCTTTTCCGCGCCAAGGCTTGCCAGCTTCAGCACGAAGGGCAGGGTCGCATTGTTGAGCGCGAAAGTGCTGGTGCGCGCGACCGCGCCGGGCATGTTGGCGACGCAATAATGGATCACGCCGTCGATTTCGAACACCGGGTCGTCGTGCGTCGTCGCATGGCTGGTTTCGAAGCAGCCGCCCTGATCGATCGCGATATCGACCAGTACAGAACCGCGCTTCATCGCTTTGAGCATCTCACGCGTGACCAGCTTCGGCGCCGCTGCACCGGGAACCAGCACCGCGCCGATCACAAGATGCGCATTCTTCACTGCCGAAGCGATCGCCGCTTTGGACGCGTAGGCCGTCTTGATCTGGCTCGAAAAGAACATGTCGAGTTCGGCCAGGCGCGCGTTGGAGATGTCGTAGATCGTCACATCGGCACGCATGCCGACCGCCATCTGCGCCGCGTTGACGCCGGAGACGCCGCCGCCAAGGATCGCGACCTTCGCAGGGGCCACGCCGGGCACGCCGCCGAGCAGCACGCCGCGACCGCCCTGTTCCTTTTCGAGATAATGCGCGCCGACCTGGATCGACATGCGGCCGGCAACCTCCGACATCGGTTTGAGCAGGGGCAATGAGCGGTCGTTGGCGGTGACCGTCTCATACGCGATGCAGGTCGCGCCCGACTTGATCAGCCCCTCCGCCTGCGGCTTGTCGGCGGCGAGGTGGAGATAGGTGAAGAGCAGGTGGCGCGATTCGAGTAGCGCGATCTCGCTCGGCTGCGGCTCCTTGACCTTCACGATCATATCAGACTGGGCAAATACGCTGGCGGCGTCGGGCAGGATCGTCGCACCGGCGTCGATATAATCCTGATCCTCGAAGTCGATGCCGAGACCGGCCCCGGTCTGCACCGCGACACTGTGGCCGAGTGCGACCAGTTCGACGACCGATGGCGGTGTCAAGCCGACGCGATATTCGTGATTCTTGATTTCCTTGGGAACACCGACGCGCATGACGAAAACCCCTGTAGAGTTATGGTGGGCATATAATAGCGCGTTCTCGTCCCCGAATCTCTGCAAACTGTTGTGGCAATTAGGTATGAGTTTGCATAAATATGCGTACTGGGTGATGCTGTGAACGGAAATCATGCAAATTAATCGGATAGACTCGGCAATTCTCCAATTGCTCGCCGCCGACGCGCGGGCGTCGGTCAGCGGCATTGCGGCGCAGGTCGGATTGTCGCAATCGGCGTGCACCCGGCGCATCCAAGCGCTAGAGGCGTCGGGCCATATTCTCGGCTATGGCGCGCATCTCGGGCATCGCCGACTTGGGTTTTGCGTGACCGCGCTGGTCGATATCACGCTCGGCACCCAGGTGGAGGAGGATCTCGCACAGTTCGAAGGCGCGGTAGCGGCGATCGACGGCATCGTCGAATGTGCGCTGGTGTCAGGCGCACAGGATTATCGACTGAAGATCATCTGTCGCGACCTCGACGATTATGAACGCATGCATCGGGAACATCTCGGCCGGCTGCCTGGCGTCAACACGATCAGCAGCAGCTTCGTACTTCGCGCCGTTCCCACCCGAGGCGAGGCGGATGCGTTGTTTGCCGGAGGGGCGGTGTGATATGGTCTGTCATATTCATCCGCTTCACCCGTTTGCTCAAGTGGCCGCTTCGAAAAGCTCAGAACGAACGGGGGGTGGAGCGGGCAGTCGCTGGCCCGGTTGCGACGATGACCGACGCATGATAGGCGCGCCACGCAACCGACTAGGCGTCGGTAGCGTTGGGCCAAGATGCGATTGATGCGATTTCCTATCAGATTGCTGCCCCGGTGACCGCCGGAACCCCTGAAATCGTCGCAGAACCGGGCGCCGACATTGGCGACTCCGTGTCGCATCACGGTCACGGACCGGACGGCATCGTCAAATTGTCGCTCGGCGCGATCGGCGTTGTGTTTGGCGATATCGGCACCAGCCCACTTTATGCTTTTCGCGAGACTTTTGCCGGCCACCATCCGCTGACCGTCGACCAATTACACGTGATGGGTGTGGTCAGCCTGATGTTCTGGTCGATGATGCTGGTCGTGACGGTGAAGTATGTCAGCATCATCATGCGCGCCGACAATAAGGGCGAGGGTGGCAGCCTGGCGTTGCTCGCTCTGGTGTCGGGCAAGACCAAGACGAGGCGCTGGTCGGCCGGCATCGTACTGCTCGGCGTGTTCGCGACGGCTTTGTTCTATGGCGACAGCATGATCACACCGGCCGTGACCGTGCTCGGCGCGGTCGAGGGGCTGGCGATCGCCGCGCCAGGCCTGAGTGGCCTGGTGCTGCCGATCGCGGTGGTCATCCTGATCGCCCTGTTTTCGATCCAGCGCAGCGGCACGTCGAAGATCGGCCTGTTCTTCGGTCCCGTCATGCTGCTCTATTTCGCGGTCATCGCGGCGCTTGGCGTGATGAGCATTGTGAAGACGCCCGATATCCTGTGGGCTTTCTCGCCCCATTATGCGGTGGAATTCATTCTCTACGATCCAGTCCGCGCTTTTCTGGCGCTGGGTTCGGTCGTGCTTGCGGTGACCGGCGCCGAGGCGCTGTACGCTGATATGGGGCATTTCGGCCGCAACCCGATCCGCGTGTCGTGGCTGTTCTTCGTCCTCCCTGCGCTGATCATGAATTATATGGGGCAGGGGGCGATGCTGATGCGCGACGGCACGCCTGCGCTGGAAAGTCCGTTCTATCTTCTCGCCCCCGATTATCTGCAGTTGCCGCTTGTTCTGCTCGCGACGATGGCCGCGGTGATCGCCAGCCAGGCAGTGATCACCGGTGCCTTTTCCGTCACGCAACAGGCGATTCAGCTCGGATTCATCCCGCGCCTGCGCATCGAGCATACCAGTGCCTCGACCGTCGGCCAGATCTATATCCCGCTGGTCAACTGGCTGCTGATGGCGATGGTCCTGCTGCTGGTGCTGGCATTCCGCTCCTCGGCGAACCTGACTTCTGCTTATGGCATCGCGGTCACCGGGGCGATGATGATCGACACCTGCCTCCTCGGCGTGGTGTTGTTCCGACTGTGGAACTGGCCCAGATATTACGCGATCCCGCTGCTGGCAGTGTTGTTCCTGGTCGACGGCGCCTATTTGGCGGCCAACCTCACCAAGGTGCCGGACGGCGGCTGGTTCCCGCTACTCGTCGGCTTGATCATCTTCACCTTCCTGACCACCTGGGCGAAGGGGCGGAAGCTGATGATCGAACGGATGCGCGAGGGCGCGATGCCGATCAAGATCTTCATCCACTCCGCCGCGACATCGGCGACCCGCGTGCCCGGTACTGCGGTGTTCATGACCTCGACGCCGGAGGGCGTGCCCCACGCGCTGCTGCATAATTTGAAGCACAACAAGGTGCTGCACGAGCGGATCATCCTGCTCACCGTGAAGATTATGGATGAGCCCTATTATCCCGATGACGGCCGCTGTTATCTTGAGGATCTGGATCAGGGGTTCCATCGCATGGTGTTGAAATACGGCTTCATGCAGGAGCCGGACGTGCCCGCAGCACTCGCCAGGATCACGCAATGTGGTGCCGAATTCCGCATGATGGACACCAGTTTTTTCCTATCGCGCCAAACGCTGATCGCCGCGTCGCGGCCTGGGATGATGCTGTGGCGCGAGAAATTATTCGCCTGGATGCTGCGCAATGCTGAAAGCGCGATGGAATTCTTCCGCCTGCCGACCAACCGCGTTGTCGAACTGGGCAGCCAGGTCGAGATTTGAGCGAAGCCGTTGCTTTGAAAATTCGCGGAAAAGCGAATTTTGCAGGCGGTGCCACCCTCCGCATTCTTTCCTACGATGCTTCGCATCGTCGGAACCTTGGGCTGCTCCGCCCGCTCCCCCACTCTGCCACCCACGGCGTATCCTGAATGGGCGGCGGGGTGGGGGAGCGGGCTGGCACCGTCCGAATCATAGGCGCGCCGATTATCGTCACGGCGCTGTTCGGCAAGCAGGATGCGGCCTATTTCGACGGCATGCGCGCTGCGCATTATCCCGCCGAGCGCAACCAGCTCAACGCACACCTGACCATGTTCCACCACCTTGGTCCGTCACTCGAGGCGGAGCTCAAGCAGCGACTGGCGAGCGAGACGCGCGGCGTGCCGGCGCCGGCGGCACGAATCGCTGGATTGATGTCGCTGGGCAAGGGCTTGGCATTCCGTATCGAATCGCCCGAACTCGCCGATATCCGCGATCGGCTGGCCGATGCGTTCGCAGCTATGCTGACGCCGCAGGACGCGGTCGGCTGGCGGCCGCATGTGACCGTCCAGAACAAAGTCACGCCGGCCGAAGCCAAGGCATTGCAGGCAATGCTGGAACCGGATTTTCGCCCGCGTACCGTCGCGATCGCCGGTCTGGCCAGCTGGTGGTATCGCGGCGGACCATGGGAGCCGCTGTCGCGTCACATGTTCGCTTGACCGATCCGACCGGCGTTCCTATAGCCCGCGCCTCGCGAGTTAGCGGCCCTTCGGGGCGGAGTAGCTCAGCTGGTTAGAGCGCGGGAATCATAATCCTGAGGTCGGGGGTTCAAGTCCCTCCTCCGCTACCACTCGCGAGCCTTTTCCAAACCCGCTCAGGGCAAGCGTCGCGCGGTCCGGATCAGGATCGGTGGGACCAGCATTTGCCCCTTCATCACACCTTCGCCGGCGGTCAGCGAGGGGGGTGCGTCGAGCACCCGCACGATCACGTCCATTCCCTCGACGACATGGCCGAACGCGGCATAGCCGAGATTGTCGCCTGGCTGGCTCGGGTCGGCATCGAGCGATGGCTGGTCGCCGACACTGATGGTGAAGTCGCCACTCGCCGTGCCCGGCGCGTAGCGCGCGGTAGAGATCGTGCCGCTCAGATGCTTGAGGCCGGTCAGCGTGGTCGGTTCATGCTTGATCGGCGGCAGCACGCGCTTCGGCGCGTTCTGCACGCCGAACTGAACGAAGCCGAACTTCGGCGCGACCTTCACCGTGCGGTAAAAGCCGATCCCGTCGAGCCGCTTCTGATCGACATAGCGCAGGAAATTGGCCGTCGTGATCGGCGCGCGCCCCTTTTCGAGCTCAAGGACGATTCGGCCCTGATCGGTTTCCAGTGCAACACGCACCGTGGCAGGCGCCGACATGGGCAGCGGCGTGGGGACAGGAGCGGGCATAGTCTGCGCGTGTACGCCGGACGCGGTCAGCGCCAGGGTCAGCAGAATCGGTCGGAAGAACATCGGCATCCTCATCCGCTTGGGGTTCGGTACGGCGTATAGCCCGGATCGGGACCAATCGCATCTAGGGGCGGGCGAAGAATCGATATCCTTCCACAGGTGTCATCACCTCCCATGTTGCATTGGCACGCGGGCGCGCCTTAGAAGCGCGGCTTCGCCAGAACGGACGCTTTATGACCACCCATACGACCAAGATGCTTATCCTCGGCTCCGGCCCGGCCGGCCTGTCTGCCGCCATCTATGGCGCGCGCGCCGGCATGGCGCCGATCGTCGTGCAGGGCATCCAGCCGGGTGGTCAGCTGACCACCACGACCGATGTCGAGAATTACCCGGGCTTTGCCGACGTGATCCAGGGCCCCTGGCTGATGGAGCAGATGCAGGGCCAGGCCGAACATGTCGGCACGCGGCTGATGTGGGACACGATCGTCGAGGTCGACCTGACGCGGCGGCCGTTCCGGCTGATCGGTGACGGCGGCGATGTCTATGAAGGCGATGTGCTGGTCATCGCGACCGGCGCACAGGCCAAATGGCTCGGCCTCGACAGCGAGGAATTGCTCAAGGGCAAGGGCGTCAGCGCCTGTGCCACCTGTGACGGCTTCTTCTACCGCGGCAAGCGCGTCGCGGTGATCGGCGGCGGCAATACCGCAGTCGAGGAGGCGCTGTACCTCACCAACCATTCGCCCGACGTGACACTGATCCATCGCCGCGACAGTTTTCGTGCCGAGAAGATCCTGCAGGACCGGCTGTTCGCGCACAAGGGCATCAAGGTGCTGTGGAACAAGGAAGTCGCCAGCTTCGTCGATGGCGGTGGTACATCAGGCCTGGTCGGCATCGAGCTGCGCGACACGGTGACCGGCGAGGTTTCACGCGTCGATGTCGATGGCGGGTTCGTCGCGATCGGACATCATCCGGCGACCGAGCTTTTCCGTGGCCATCTCGCGCTCGATTCGGACGGCTATATTGCCGTCGAGACCGGTACTACGCGAACCAGCGTGCCCGGCGTATTCGCCTGCGGTGATGTCATGGACAAGATCTACCGCCAGGCGGTGACCGCTGCGGGCACGGGCTGCATGGCCGCGCTGGATGCCGAGCGGTTCCTGGCAACGGCAGAGTTCGAGGTCGCCGAAGCGGCTGAGTAACGGTTGCGGGGCTATCGTGCGCTCAGGGCCGACCGATTGCCGCGCGAATGACTGCTTCGAGCTCAGCCGCGTCTCTGGCCCGCGCGAAGCTGTGCGACCCGGTATCGATGACATGGCTCTGCGGTGCCCAGCCGCTTTGACGACAGGCATCGGCAAAGGCGATGGCAGTCGCATCCTGCCTGGCCAGAACGAAGGTGACGCTATCGGTATGACCGCTAAGCGCCGCCCGGACCCGCGCGGCCAGGCTATCGGAATCTTGATTGCTGGTCTTCGAAGCCTTCATCAGGCCTTTGAATAGTTTTCGTAAATTAACGCCACCGCGAATCAGCCTTAGCCAGGTCGAAGGATCGCGCAGCCGTTCGGCATAGCGCGCGCGGATCGCCGCGGCTGGGGGCAGCTCGTCGTCGGTGCCGTCCTCGATCACCCAGGGGTTGGCCAGAATCAGCGGCTCGATCTCGGCACCGCGATGGAACAGCGCGAGTGACGTCGCGGCGTCGCAATTGCCGAAGGCGGCGAGGCGGGTAAGGTGTGGGGCAGCCGCTCGAAACGCTATGGCGGCCGCTTTGATGTCGTCAGCCGACTCTGCAAAACCGCCATTCTCCCCGGTGGAGTCGCCGATGCCGCGTCGGTCATAACGAAAGACCGGCGTCCCCGCGCTGGCGAGGGATTTGGCGAGCGACGCCATGCCGCGGTGCGCGCCGATACGGATCTCGTTGCCGCCGGATACGATGAGCAACCCCGTCGTCCCCGGCGCTTCGTCGAGGGTGCCCATCAGCGTCTCGCCGGCACAGGGGAAGGAGACTATGCGGCGCATGTCTTGATCCAGGCGGCGATATCGTCCGCCAGCATCGTTGCCAGCACTGCATCGTTGTCGGGTTCGGCGCGGCGCCATAGTGGCGCTCCTGCTATTTTCATATCGGCTGGTTGCGGGTCGGTCTGCAGGCGCAGCGAGCGCAGCGGGCCGATGATCGACGGCACGGCGCGATCGAGATCGGCGAGAAAATCGCGGCTGATCAAATTGCCGGCGAGTTCCACCGGTGGGCCAGGCGCGCTTATCGCCGCTGCATCGAAAGCTTCGCCATCCTGTCTGGCGGCGGCGAGGCGGGTGCGGAGCATCTCGCGGACCAGCGCCGCACCGGTCGCGGGTGCGAAGTGCCATCGACTGGAAAGATCGGCCTTATCATCGAGCAACGTGCCGCCGCGCACCGCGATGCCATGGACCGGGCCATGATCGCGCAGCTTTGCTGCAGCGGATGAAAATGCTTCATGCCAGTCGGTCAGGGATAGTTGTTCAGTCTCGATGAGACTCTCGCCGCTTCCGGGAAGATCGGGCAGGGCACCGGCGATGCCGCGCTCCGCCAGGCCGCGCAGGATCGCGACCATGAAGGCGCGGGTGCGGTTCGCTTCCTCGAACAACGGCATCGCCGCGATCACTACCGGACCGGTCGCGGGGCCGAAGCGAACCATTGCCTCACGTCCGCCGGACCAGTCGTAATGGTCGATCACCCGCTGATACTCATCTTTGGGCCTTGGCTGTGGCGAAGCGGACCAGCGCACCGAACGTCTCGAGCATTTCGCCATCGACCTCGTCATCCTCGATCAGGATCCCGAGCCGTTCCTCGATCTCCGTGAGCAGGCCGGCAACGGCCATCGAATCGAGTTCAGGCAGCGCGCCGAACAATGGCGTTTCGCTGCGAAAGGCGTTCACGCGCTCGTCACTTAGGCCGAGTACGTCACGCAAGACTGCGCGGACAGTCGCTTCGATCTGGTTGGTGTCATCAGGAAGCACTGCGGACCCTTGTTTTCCCCTGTGATGGAGCCGCCGTTAGAGAATGCGACGGACAATGCCAAGGGCAGGTGCACGGGCCGCTTGGCAGCGCGGCGAGGGAGGCTATCAAGGGCGGATGATCGCCCTTGACCCCATGCCGCACCCGATCGACCTGCTGCCGTTGCGCGGGGCGTCGGACGACATCGCCCTGATCGATCGGGCAGGTGCGCTCGATTTCGCCGGGTTGGAGCTGTTGACCGGCCAAGTCGCTGCCTGGCTCGCCGCGCAGGACTTCGCACCGGGCGCCCGGATTGCGAGCTGGTTGCCAAAGACACGCTTTGCCTGTGTCCTGCCGCTGGCCGTGCCGCGTGCCGGCCTGGTGCATGTACCGGTCAATCCGATGCTCAAGCGCGCCCAGGTCGCGCATATTCTGGCGGACAGCGGTGCTGCGCTGCTCGTGTCCCAGTCCGCACGCGTCGGCACGCTGGAGGCCGGCGATGTGCCGGCCGGCTGCCGGTCGGCACTCGAGCATGAAGTGGAATCGACTGACGTCATGCCGCCATCATCGGCCGATCCCGATGCGCTGGCGGCCATTTTGTACACCTCGGGATCGACCGGGCGACCCAAGGGCGTGATGCTGAGCCATGCCAATCTCTGGCTCGGCGCGATCTCGGTCGCGCATTATCTCAAATTGATGCCGGACGATCGCGTGCTCGGCGTGTTGCCGCTGAGTTTCGATTATGGGCAGAACCAGCTTTTCTCGACCTGGGCAGCCGGGGCGAGCTATGCGCCGCTCGACTATCTCACG
This sequence comes from Sphingomonas sp. UYAg733, assembly GCF_054057355.1. Taxonomy (NCBI): domain Bacteria; kingdom Pseudomonadati; phylum Pseudomonadota; class Alphaproteobacteria; order Sphingomonadales; family Sphingomonadaceae; genus Sphingomonas; species Sphingomonas sp. UYAg733. The sequence continues at coordinate 15,020 of NZ_JBSRZE010000009.1, read as the reverse complement.
GCGCGCGACGTGGTGAAGGCGATCGACCGGTTCGAAGCGACAACGCTGGCCGGCGTGCCGCCTTTATGGGTGCAGTTGCTCGACGCGGAATGGCCGATCGAGACGGCGGCCCGGCTGAAGCGACTGACCAACTCGGGCGGGGCGCTGACGCCGCGCATGATTCGCGGTTTGCGCGAGCGGTTTCACCGGGCGGATCTCTATGCGATGTATGGCCTTACCGAAGCCTTTCGCTCCACCTATCTCAACCCCGCGCTGGTCGATGCGCATCCCGATGCGATGGGCAGGGCGATCCCCTTTGCCGAGGTCATGGCGGTGCGCACCGATGGCACCCGTGCTGCGTCTGGCGAGCCCGGCGAACTCGTCCATGCCGGCCCGCTGGTGGCGCAAGGATATTGGCTGGATGCCAAACGGACGGCGCTGCGTTTCCGGCCCGCGCCGGATTGGGCGATTTCGGGCGGTAACGCCGTATGGTCCGGCGACACGGTGATCGAAGGCGCGGACGGCCTGTTCCGCTTCGTCGGGCGTGACGACGAGATGATCAAATCGGCGGGCAACCGGATCAGTCCGACCGAGATCGAGGAAGCGGTGCTGTCGGGTGGCGAGGCGGCCGAGGCGGTGGCGCTGGGCGTGGCGGATGCGCGGCTCGGCCAGGCGATCACCGTCATCGCGCGTGCGATCGGTGATGCGGGTGAGGCCGAAACCAGGTTGCGTGAAAGGCTGCGGCGCGATTTGCCCAGCTTCATGCAGCCGACGCGTTATGAATGGCGCACCGCGCTGCCGAGAAATGCCAATGGCAAGCTCGATCGCGCGGCGTTGAAGACGGAGGTGACGTCATGAAGCCGATGGGCGCTATTCCGCCGGAATTCCAGGGCACTGGCCCCTTGATCATCGCCGGCCGCAGTGCTGCCGAATGGATAGAGACCGCAGGAAGCAGCCCGGTGTTCGTCTATGACGCCGCCATTGCCGCGGCCCGTGTTGAACGGTTCCGCGCGGCGATGCCCAAAGGGGTCGATCTCCATTATGCAATCAAGGCCAATCCGGCACCGCCAATGATCGCCGCGCTGGCGCGGCTGGTCGACGGTCTGGATGTGGCGTCGGGTGGAGAATTGTCACTCGCGCTGGCGGAAATGCCGGCCGGCCGCATCAGTTTCGCCGGGCCGGGCAAGCGCGATGCGGAAATCGAGGCGGCGATCGTTGCCGGGGCCACGATCAACCTGGAATCCGAGGGCGAGGCAGAGCGTGCGATCGCGGCGGGTCAGCGGCTTTGCACCACGCCGCGTCTCGCCGTGCGGGTGAACCCCGACATGGAATTGCGCGGATCGGGCATGAAGATGGGCGGGCGCGCCTCGCCGTTCGGTATCGATGCCGATCGCGTGCCGGCGCTGGTCAAACGGATCATCGCGGCAGGTGCGGATTGGCGGGGTTTTCATATTTTCGCCGGTTCACAGGCGCTGAGCGCCGAGGCGATCATCGAGACGCAGGCGGAAACGCTGGCACTGGCCGGGCGCATGGCGGATGCGATTGGCGTCATGCCGCCGCTGGTCAATCTCGGCGGAGGTTTCGGCGTTCCCTATTTCCCCGCCGACGTCGCGCTGGACGTCGAGGCGGTCGGTGTCGCGCTTGCCGAGCGACTTGCGGAACGCGCCGGATCGCTTGCCGATACGCGTTTCGCGATTGAGCTGGGGCGCTGGCTGGTCGGTGAATGCGGCGTATATCTGACTCGCGTGATCGACCGAAAGGAGAGCCGTGGCGAGATCTTCCTGGTGGTCGATGGCGGGCTGCATCATCAACTCGCAGCGTCGGGCAATTTCGGCACGGTGGTGAAGCGCAACTACCCGGTCTCCGTCGCAACCGCCACCTATGACGCCCCCTCCGAGACGGTCAGCGTGGTCGGCTGCCTGTGCACGCCGCTCGACCGGCTCGCCGACCGTGTTACGCTGCCCGTGGCGCATCCCGGAGACATTATCGCGGTGTTCATGGCTGGCGCTTATGGTCTGACCGCAAGCCCGACGGCATTCCTCGGGCACCCGCAACCGGCGGAAATTACGGCCAACGCCGGGTAATCCTAACGCTATCTTTACCTCCTGCTCGCATAGCCTTCGATGTGGCCGTGCGCCTCGCCGGAATGACGTCACCGGTGATGAGTGTAGCGGCAGGAGATTTGTGCAATGCGTTTGTCTTCGTTTTCCAAGGGGTTCGCGATCGCCGGTATCGCCGGGACTATGCTCACGGGCTGCGTAGGCGGCGGTGGCCGTTCCGAATTGCCGCCCGCATCCTTCGTCGCGACGCAGGAGCAGCCGGGTGAGCAGTATGTCATCGGCCCACTCGATCAGCTCAACATCTTCGTGTGGCGCAATCCCGAATTGTCGTCGAAGGTCCAGGTGCGTCCCGATGGTCGCATCACCACGCCGCTGATTTCCGACATGCCGGCGGTCGGCAAGACTCCGGCGATGCTCGCCGACGACATGAAGATCGCGCTTGGCGAATATATCAAGGACCCGATCGTTTCGGTGATCGTGGAGAATTTTTCCGGCACGTTCAGCCAGCAGGTGCGCATCGTCGGCGCAACCGAAAAGCCGGCTTCGATCCCGTACCGCGCCAATATGACGCTGCTCGACGCGATGATCGCGGTCGGCGGCCTCAGCGAATATGCCGCCGGCAACAAGGCGCGGCTGGTGCGCTACGACCGCAGCACCGGCAAACAGGTCGAATATAACGTCAAGCTGTCGAGCCTGCTGAAGAGCGGCGATGCGAAGGCCAATGTCCGGCTTGAACCGGGCGACGTCATCATCATCCCCGAATCGATGTTCTGAAGGGCGCCCCAGGGTGAACGGACTCTATGACGAACTGCGGGTCGCGCTGCATGCGGTATGGACGCGGCGCTGGCTGGCGCTTGCGGTTGCCTGGGCAATCGCGATTGTCGGCTGGCTGGTGGTTTCGCAGATTCCCAACAGCTATGAATCGCGCGCTCGCGTGTTCGTGCAGATGCAGTCGATCCTGCCTTCAAAGGTCGGCATCACACAGATCGAGCAGCAAAAGGACGTCGATCGGGTTCGCCAGACGCTGACCTCCGCAATCAATCTGCAAAAGGTCGTGCGCGGCACCGACCTCGCCAATACCGTGTCGAACGACCGCGATATTGCGGATCGCGTCGCTGGCCTGCAGAGCGCGATCAAGGTGACTGCGCAGCAGGATAATCTGTTCGAGATCACCGCGACCGGCAGCAGCCCGAAGCTGACCCGAGCGATCGTGCAGAAGCTGATCGACATTTTCGTCGAGGAGAATCTCGCCGGCGACCGTGACGAGACGAGCCAGACCCTGCGCTTCCTCGATGCGCAACTCGAACAGCGCCAGAAGCAGTTGCAGGACGCCGAGGCGAAGAAGACCGATTTCCAGAACCGCTATCTCGGCTCGCTGCCGGGCACCGGATCGCTGACCGACCGGATGGGCGCGGCACGCACCCAGATGGCGCAGGTCGAAAGTGACCTTGCAGCGGCGCAGTCGGGCCTCGCCGCGGTGACCGGCCAGATGGCGGGTACGCCGCAGTCGATCGCCGGCGTCGGTGGCGCTGCGACGGCGGGGCCTGCACGGGCGCGCCTAAATGCCATTCAGGGTCAGATCGCTGAGGCACGTGGCCGCGGTTTTACCGACAATCACCCAGATATGATCGCGCTCCGTGGCCAGCTCGCGGCGGCTTCGGCCGCCGCGCGCAGCGAACCGGTCGGCGCTGCCGGGGGCGGGGGCTCGCCCAATCCGCTCTATCTCTCGCTGCGTTCGATGCAGGCCGACAAGCAGTCGCAGGTCGCTGCGCTGACCATGCGCAAGACGCAGCTTCAGGGTGATCTCGATACGATCAACGCGAAGCTCGCCGGCGATCCGGCGGTCGCCGCCGAGCAGGGTCAGATCGAGCGCAATTATGCGGTGCTCAAGGACCAGTATGACAAGATGCTGGCAGACCGCGAGGACATCAAGCTGCGCGGCCAGGCGCAGACCCAGACCGATGCGATCAAGTTCAGCGTGATCGATCCGCCAACGTCTCCGCGCGTGCCTAACGCGCCGAACCGGCCAATGCTGCTGACCGGCGCGCTGCTCGCCGGGATTTTCGGCGGGATCGGTGCGGCGTTCGCCATGGGCCAATTGCAGACGACGTTCGCTACGTCGGCACGGCTTGAGCGCGCCACCGGCATGCCGGTGATCGGCTCGATCGGCGAAATGGTGACCAAGGCGCAGATCGCCGCGCGGCGCCGCAAGTTGGCGTATTTCGGCGGCGGTTCGGCAGCGCTGGCCGTCGCTTATGTGGCGCTGCTCGGCGTTGAGATGGTTTCGCGGGGGATGGCGGCATGACCGAGGCACCCAGAATGAATCCGGGGAAGAGCCAGTCGTCGCTTCTGGAGCGTGCGGCGCAGATTTACGATTTCGATGCGCACCTGCGCGCACGCGATCTGGGCCTTCCGGTTCAGCTCACACCCGAGCAGGTCGTGCCGGAGCCGGCTGCCCCCGCGCCGCTCGAAGCGGCCCAGGAACCGGCGCCACAGTCGCCCCGTCAACGGGTGGAAACGCCTGCACCACGGTCGCGCCCGCGGCCCGGTGGTGCGTCGATCACGATCGACCGGGCGATGCTGTCGGAACGCGGCCTGCTCGTGCCCGGCGCCGCCATTGGTGCGCTGGCCGAGGAATTCCGCTTGGTGAAGCGGCAATTGCTGCTCACCGCGCGCACCGTGCGGGTACAGGCGGGCGATCGCTCGCGCGTCATCCTGGTCTGTTCGGCCAATGCCGGTGAGGGCAAGACCTATTGCGCGGTCAACCTGGCCATTTCGATGGCTGCGGAGCGTGATACCGAGGTGCTGTTGGTCGATGCCGATTTCGCCAAACCCGACGTGATGAACCGCCTCGGCGCCAGCGATGGTCCGGGCCTGCTCGATGTGCTCGCCGATCCGACGATCGAGGTCGAAAGCTGCGTCGTCGCGACCGACATTCCCCAGCTCAGCTTGTTGCCCTGCGGGACCAAGTCGAACACCGACACCGAATTGCTCGCCAGCGACCGCACCGCCGACCTGATCGCAAAGCTGCTCGCCGCCGATCCGCGCCGCATCATCATCTTCGATTCGCCGCCCGCACTGGCGGCGTCGCCCGCCGGCGTGCTCGCCACACAGGTCGGACAGGTGATGCTCGTGGTGCGTGCCGACAAGACGAACGAAGGCAATTTACGCGAAGCGGTCGTGCTGCTCGATGGTTGCGAACATATTCAACTGGTCCTGAACGCCGTGTCGTTCGCCCCCGGGGGTCGCCGTTTTGGTAGCTATTACGGGCAGGAGGACGCCAAGTGACGCGGGCCATCATCATCGCTGCAGCAGGCTTGGGCGCGCTCGTCGCGACCCCGGCTGTCGCGCGCGAAAAATCGATCGCTCCCTATATCGAGCTCGGTCAGGTGCTGACCGCCGATCTTAATGGCGGCGACGTGCTGACCTATTCGACGGTCGCGGCTGGGGTCGATGCATCGCTCCACAACCGCCGGGCTGAGGTGCAGGTCAGCTATCGCTACGAACGCCGGATCAGCTGGGATAAGGATGTCGGCGACGACGATATCCATAGTGGTCTTGCGCGCGCGGCGGTGAAGGTCGCGCCGGGCTTGAGCCTTGAAGGTGGCGCATTGGCGACGCGGGCGCGGTCCGATATTCGTGGCGCGGCGCCCACCGTGCTCGCCGGCAATGTCGACAATATCAGCCAGGTCTATTCGGCTTATGCCGGCCCCACTCTGTCGACCAACGTCGGCCCGGTCAGCGTCGGCGCAAGCTATCGCTTCGGCTACACCAAGGTCGAATCGCCGGGTCAGACGGGCGTTGCTCCGGGCAGACCCAGGCTCGACACGTATGACAGCTCGAAAAGCCATGTCGCGCAGGTCACGGCCGGTGTGAAGGCGGGCACGGTTCTGCCGGTCGGCGTGACCGTCAGCGCCGCCTATGAGCGTGAGGATGCCGGCCAGCTCGATCAGCGTTACGAGGGCAAATATGGCCGCGCAGACGTCGTGCTGCCGATCCTGCCGACGCTCGCGGTCACGGCGGGCGTGGGTTATGAGAAGATCGAGGTCAGCCAGCGCGACGCGCTGGTCGACGGCGCAGGCCAGCCGGTGGTCGATTCCAACGGTCGTTTCCGGACCGATCCGGCCTCGCCGCGTCGCATCGCCTATGAAACCGACGGCCTGATCTATGACGCCGGTGTTGTCTGGCGCCCCTCTGCTCGAACCACGCTCCAGGCGCGCGTCGGCAAGCGTTATGGCGGCACGACCTACACCGGATCGTTCAGCTATGCGGCGACGCGGTCGCTTGGCCTGCAGGTCGGCGTTTACGACAGCGTCGATACGTTCGGGCGTCAATTGCGCAACGGTATCGCCAACCTGCCGACGAGCTTCATCGATCAGCGCGATTCGTTCGGCCAGCAATTCGCCGGCTGCACCTTCGGCACATCGAGTGACGCGACCGGTGGCTGCCTCAACGACGTGTTCCAGTCGATCGCCACCGCGAGCTACCGTGCGCGCGGCATCGATGGCGTGATCTCGGCCAATCGCGGCCCGCTCAGCTTTGGTGTCGGCGCGGGTTATGCCAATCGCCGCTTTTTCGCGCCGCCCACTTCTGGCTTCACGATCAACGGCGTGACCGACGAGAGCTATTATGCCCAGGCATTCGTGTCCGCATCGCTCGACCAGAATTCGGGCATCAGTGGCAACGTCTTCGCCAATTATTTCCAGAGCGGAATCGGCGCGACACCGGGCATTTTCTCTACCGGTGCAACGGGGCTATACTATCGCAACTTCGGGCGCATCGGCACGACAGTGTCCGCCGGGATCTATTCGTTCAGCCAGGATGGTGCGGACGATCAGTATTCTGCGCAGGCACAGCTTGGTGTGCGGTATCAATTCTGAAACGTGTAGACCTTAATCCGGTTGGCACAGGATGGTGACGATGTACGACGACCATTATGAATTGAGCGGCCGACCGTTCCAGCTGACGCCAGATCCGCGTTTCTGGTTCGACACCGCGACGCACCGCAAGGCGATGGCCTATCTCGGCTATGGCCTCAGCCAGGGCGAGGGCTTCATCGTCATCACGGGCGATGTCGGCGCGGGCAAAACGACGCTTGTCGGCCATCTGATGGCGACGGTCGATCGTGAACGGCTCAACATCATCAAGATCGTCTCGACACAGATCGAGGCCGACGATCTGTTGCGCATGGTCGCGGGTGGGCTCGACATCGATACAGCCGGCCTGAACAAGTCGCAGCTGCTCACCGCAATCGAACGCGGCCTGCACGCCACTGCGCGCGCCGGGCGGCGCACGCTGTTGATCGTCGACGAAGCGCAGGCTTTGCCGGTGTCGGCGCTCGAAGAATTGCGCATGCTGTCGAACTTCCAGGCCGGCGGTCATGCCATCCTGCAGATATTCCTGCTCGGTCAGCCCGAGTTTCGCGAGCGGCTGCACGGCTCCGACCGGCTCGAACAGCTCCGCCAGCGCGTCATCGCGATGCATCACCTCGACCCGATGGGGCCAGAGGAAGTCGAACCATATATGGTTCACCGCCTATCTGTCGTCGGATGGCAGGGTCGCCCCTACTTCACCCCCGATGCGTTCCACGCGCTGTATCACGGGTCGGACGGCGTGCCGCGCCGGTTGAACCAGCTCGCTGGTCGCGTGCTGTTATTCGGCGCAATCGAGCAGCTCGATACGATCGACGCGCGCGTTGTGGAGGCGGTGCTTGCCGATATCGCGGGCGATTCTCCGGTGCCGAAGCCGGTGTTGCAGCGGTCGACACCGCCGCAGGCTCAGCCCTTCGTTCAAGCCGAGCCCGAGTCGATCGGAACCGACGGCCCGATGCCGATCGTCCACACGCCGCCACCAAGCGCGCCGCGTCCGATCCGCGTGGTGCGTGAATCCGACGCGCCCTCGGCCGACGCTTTCGACGAACAGCCATTGCCCGATGACGAGCTGTTCAATGACGACCAGACGCCGACCATCGACGATCAGGCGCAGCCGATTGACGATCGAGCGCTGCCTGTTGTCGATCAGGTGCTGCTGGATCGCATCGCGGCTTTGGAAGAGCGGGTCGAGGAGCAGGAGGTCGCGTTGCGGCGTGTCCTGACCCTGTTGGTCGATTGGGTTGAGGGTGAGGCACGCCCCGACGCCGAGTCCGTCCGTCACGCCGCCGGCCAGTAACGGCCGATGCGCCACGCGCTCTCCGTCGATGTCGAGGACTGGTTCCAGGTCGGTGCCTTCGAAAAGGTTATCGACAAGGCCGACTGGGATTCGCTCGAGACCCGGGTCGAACGCAATACCGATGCCGTACTCGCGCTGTTCGGCGAAACTGGGGTCAAGGCGACCTTCTTCACGCTGGGCTGGGTCGCCCATCGCTATCCGGCGCTGATCCGGCGGATCGTTGATGCGGGGCACGAAGTCGCCAGCCACGGCTGGGACCATGACCGTGTCTTCAGCATGGATGCGCCGACTTTCCGCGCAGATCTGGCGCGTGCGCGCAAGACGCTTGAGGATGCGAGCGGGGTCGCCGTCACGGGGTACCGCGCGCCAAGCTTTTCAATCGATAAGCGGACGCCCTGGGCACACGCCGAACTGGCTGAGGCCGGCTACACCTATTCGTCGAGCGTCGCACCGCTGCGGCACGATCATTATGGCTGGCCCGAAGCGCCGCGCTACGCCTTTCGACCGCTGGCGGATTCGGACCTGGTCGAAGTGCCGGTCACGGTCGCGCAGCTCGGCAACCGCAAGATCGCGACCGGTGGCGGATTCTTCCGCTTGTTCCCCGGTGCGCTGACTGATTTCGCGGTGCGCCAGGTGGCGGGCGAAGGGCAACCGGCGGTATTCTACTTTCACCCGTGGGAGATCGACCCAGGCCAGCCGCGCGTCGCCAACGCGCCGGTTAAATCGAAGCTGCGCCATTATAGCCGGCTCGGCGCGATGGCTGGCAAGCTGCGCACGCTGATCGGTCGTCACGATTGGGGCCGGATGGATGCGGTGGTCGCCGCGGCGCGGCGCGGCCTGGCGTGAACATGGCGTTGATCTCGACGCCGCTTGCTGTGCGTGCGGTTGATCCAGGCGACGTCGATGAACGCGCACGGATCGCCGCCTATGTCCGGGGGCATGCCGGCGCGACGCCATTCCATCTGCCGGAATGGAGCATTGCCGTCGCACGCGGCTGCAGGCAGCGCGCGCATGGCCTCATCGCGGAAAAGGCCGATGGCTCGATCGCCGGTTATGTGCCGCTGACCGAGGTGAGTTCGCCCCTGTTCGGACGCGCGCTGGTGTCGAACGGTTTTGCCGTCGGTGGCGGCATCCTGGCCGATAGCGACGCGGCGATAGAAAGCTTGAGTGAGGCGGCATGGGCGCTCGCTCAGAGGTTGAATTGTCCCACACTCGAATTGCGCGGGCCCGATCCGGCCGGCCCCGATTGGGTGGTCGATACCGACACCTATCTCGGCTTCGCCCGCGACCTCGCCGCCGATGACGAAGCCGAACTGCTCGCCATCCCGCGCAAGCAGCGCGCCGAGGTGCGCAAGTCGCTCGATCTCGACCTGCAGGTGACAATCGGCTCCGGCAAGGCCGACCAAGCGGCGCATTATGCGGTCTATGCCGAATCGGTGCGCAATCTCGGTACGCCGGTCTTCCCCGCGCGGCTGTTTCGCGAGGCGCTCAAGGAGTTTGGCGACGCCGCCGACATCCTGACCGTGCGTTCGGGCGGCAAGCCGGTGGCGAGCGTGCTGAGCCTCTATTTCAACGGCATTGTCTATCCCTATTGGGGTGGTGGCACCGCGGCGGCACGGGCGTTGCGCGCCAATGACCGGATGTATTTCGCGCTTATGGGTCATGCTCGTGCGAAGGGCTGCACGGCGTTCGATTTCGGCCGTTCCAAAGCCGGAACCGGCCCCGCCGCGTTCAAGAAGAACTGGGGTTTTCCGGGCGTCCCTTTGATGTATGTTAAGCGCGCCGCGTCTGAGGGGGCGTTTCGCGAAATCAATCCACTGAACCCGCGCTATCGGCTCAAGATCGAGGTGTGGAAAAAGCTGCCGCTTTGGGTCGCGAACCTGGTCGGACCGCATATCTCCAGGGGGCTTGGTTGATGGGCGACATCCTGTTCCTGGCGCATCGCGTGCCATATCCGCCCGATCGCGGCGACAAGATCCGTGGCTTTCACATCCTGAAGTTTCTGGCGGCACGAAAACGCATCCATCTGATCGCCTTCGCCGACGATGCGCGCGATATGAAGGGCAAGAGCGGCCTGTCGAAATATACCGGCAACCGCTCGATCGTGTGGCGTTCGAAATCGCGCCTGGTCGCGGCGGCGCAGGCATTGGTCGGGCGCAAGCCTGTATCGCTGACCGCGTTCGGTAACCGCCCGTTACGAGAAGCGGTCGACAATATCCTCGCGCGCCACTCGATCGACACGATCTACGTCTTTTCCAGCCAGATGGCGCAGTATCTGCCGGCCAGTTCGCGGTCCAACCCGCGGTTGCGCGTGATCATGGATTTCGTCGACATGGATTCGGCCAAATTCGCGTCCTACGCCAGGCAATCGCGCGGGCCGATGGCGTGGATGATGCGGCGTGAGGGGCGGTTGCTCCAGGCATTTGAAAGGAGCGTCGCCAAACATGCCACGGCGAGCCTGTTCGTCAGCGACGCTGAGGCGGCGCTGTTCCGCGAAAAAACCGGTGCCGAGCGTGTCTTCGCGGTCGAGAACGGCATCGATACCGAATTCTTCGATCCCACCGCGAGCTTCAGGCGGATCGACACGACCGGCGCGCTGATCGTCTTCACCGGCCAGATGGATTACCGCCCCAATATCGAGGCGGTGACTTGGTTCGTCGAGAGCATCCTGCCGCATATCCACCTCGAACATCCTCAGGCGCGCTTCGCCATTGTCGGCCGTCAGCCGACCGACGCGGTCAAGGCATTGGCCAAGCAGCCGGGCGTGATCGTCACCGGCGAGGTCGCCGATGTGCGCGGCTGGATCGCCGCCGCGTCGGTCGTCGTCGCGCCGCTGAAAATGGCGCGTGGCATCCAGAACAAGATACTCGAGGCGATGGCGATGGCGCGTCCGGTGGTCGCATCGGTCGCCGCCGCCGCCGGCATCGATCACAAGGATACGATCCGCATCGGCGAGACCGTCGGCGAGTTCGCCGAACAGGTCAACGCGCTGCTCGACAACCCATCTGGTGCCGCCGCCCTTGGGCAGGCGGCGCGTGCGCAGGTGCAAGGCCGCTATAGTTGGGAGGCGCGGTTGGCGCCGCTCGACGCGATCATGGGGCTCCGCGTCAAGGAACCTTCGCGCCGGTCTGCCGCATGACGATCGCCATTCCCTCATCGGCGTTCGACACGGCAACTCCCCCGGCCGCAATATGGCGGCGGCACTCGCTGATCCTGACCGGTGTCACACTGGCCCTGTTGCTGCTCTTCCGCGCGGATGCCGGTGATCTGGCGAGGATCTGGTGGACCAGCACCACCTTTGGGCATTGCCTGTTCATCGCGCCGGTCCTGGCCTGGCTGGTGTGGCAGCGCCGCCCGCAATTGCTGCGCGTTCGCCCCGTCGCATGGTGGCCGGGGCTTGTTCTGGTCGCGGCGGGTGGTTTTGGATGGCTGCTCGGCGATGCGTCGGGCGTCGCGCTGGCGCGGCATCTCGGGCTGGTGATGATGCTGCAGGGCGCGGTGGTGACGGTGCTTGGCCCGAATGTCGCGCGCGCGCTGATCTTCCCGCTTTGTTACGCCTTTTTCCTTGTGCCTTTCGGCGAGGGGTTGGAGCCGATGCTGCAGGATGTGACGGTGGCGATGACCATGCCGCTGCTCCATCTGTTTGGCGTGCCTGCGCAGGTCGATGGCGTGCTGATCACCATTCCCAATGGTTATTTCGAAGTCGCCGAAGCCTGTTCGGGCGCGAAGTTCGTCATCGCGATGGTCGCTTATGGCGCGCTGGTCGCCAATGTCTGCTTCGTCAGCTGGGCCCGCCGCGCCGCGTTCATGGCGGTCGCGATGATCGTGCCGGTGATCGCCAACGGTCTGCGCGCGTTCGGAACGATCTATGCCGCGCACCTGACGTCGGTCGAGCAGGCCACGGGCATGGATCATATCGTTTATGGCTGGGTGTTTTTCGGATTGGTCATGGCCGCGGTGATCGCGATCGGCTGGCGCTGGTTCGATCGTGCGCCTGACGATCCCGTATTCGATCCCGCCGCATTACAGGCTGAGCCGAAGCGGCGGATCGATCCACTGCTGGCGGGCGCGCTGGTGCTGACGATCGCGGCGATATTCCCGGCCTGGTCGGGCGCGGTCGCCGGGCGTGCGCAGGCGCTGCCGAACGTGATCTCGCTGCCCGATGTGCCGGGCTGGCAGCGCACCGATATGAGTGCGCGCGCAGCCTGGGCGCCTTATTATCCCGGCGCCGATCATTTCCTGATCGGGCGCTATAGCGATGGACGCGGCGCGTCGGTCGATCTCGCGATCGCTGTGTTCGGCAGCCAGCGTGAGGGTAAGGAGCTCGTGTCGTTCGGCACCGGCGTGTTGCGCCAGGATGATATCTGGGTGCGGATCGACGATCTGCCCGATCTGGCCGGGGGGGCAGCAATGCGCATCACCGCGCCGGGCCCGGTCGAGCGCCAGGTGGTGACCTGGTACCGCGTCGGCGACGTGCTGACGCACAGCGACAAGATGGTGAAGCTGGCGACGTTACAGGCGAAACTGCTCGGCGGGCCGCAACGCGCGGTCGCGGTGCATGTCTCGGCTGAGGTCGTGCCCGGTGTGGATGCGCGCGCAACGATCGAACGCTTCACGCGGGCGCTGGGGCCGATCGACAAGCTGGCGGATCGCGCGGCGGGGATGTGAAAGACTTCACTGGATGTCGTCATACTAAACTTGTTTCAGGATCCAGGTGCGGTCATTAGCCACATTGGTACCGTCCGTGAGGTGGATGACCGCCTGGATGCGGAAACAAGTTCAGTATGACGGAGTCCTTTGGACGGCTGGAGAGAAACCAAAACATGTGCGGCATCGCCGGTCTCTATTACCCCGCTATGCCCAAGCCGGTTGACCCTGCGCGTATTCAGGCGATGGCGGACGCACAGGCGCATCGCGGACCTGACGCGGCGGGTGTATGGACCGCGCCCGGCGTGGGGCTGGGTCACCGACGCCTCGCGATCATCGATCTGACCGAAGGCGGCGCACAGCCGATGGCGAACGCCGACGGCGCGCTGACCGTGACGTACAACGGCGAAATCTATAATTTCATGGAGGTCCGCGCCGAGCTCGAGGCGATCGGCGCGGTGTTCAAATCGGAGAGCGATACAGAGGTATTGCTCCATGGCTGGACCGCTTGGGGCCCGGCAATGCTCGACCGGCTCAATGGCATGTTTGCCTTCGCGCTGCACGATTCTCGGCGGCAATGCCTGTTCATGGCACGCGACCGGCTCGGGGTTAAACCGCTCCATTATGTCGAACTTTCCGATGGCGGCCTGGCCTTTGCCTCGGAACTCAAAGGCTTGCTGGCACATCCTTTGTTACGGCGCGAACCCGATATCCGCGCCGTCGAGGATTATATGGCGTTCGGTTATGTGCCCGACGACGCCTGTCTGGTCGCCGGTGTGAAAAAACTGCCCGCCGGTCATTCGCTGCTGATCGAGCGCGGCAAATCAATACCCGCGCCGTCGCGCTGGTGGGGCGTGGATTTCTCGCGCCGGGCCAGCGGCTCGGTCAAGGCGTTGGAAGAGGAACTGGTCTCGCGGATGCGCGATGCGGTGCGCTCGCGGCTGGTGTCCGACGTGCCGCTCGGCGCTTTCCTGTCGGGCGGGGTCGATAGCTCGGCGGTCGTCGCGCTGATGGCAGAGGCGTCGTCCAAGGCGGTCAGGACATGCACCATCGGCTTCGACGAAGCGGGCCATGACGAGCGCGCCTATGCCCGCCAGATCGCTCAGCGTTTCGCCACCGATCACCGCGAGCGCGTCGTCGCGGCGGACGATTTCGCGCTGATCGACACATTGGTCGCGGCGTTCGACGAGCCGTTCGCCGATGCCTCGGCTCTGGCCACCTATCGGGTGTGCGAACTCGCGCGCGAGAACGTGACGGTGGCGCTGTCGGGTGACGGCGCGGACGAGGCGCTTGCCGGGTATCGGCGTTACAAATTCCAGGCGGCGGAGGAGCGGGTGAGGGCGCTGCTTCCCGCATCGATGCGTGCCGGCGTGTTCGGCAAACTTGGCGGCATCTATCCCAAGGCGGACTGGGCGCCGCGCGCGTTTCGCGCCAGGACGACCCTGCTTGCGCTCGCCGAGGATGGTGCGGAGGCCTATGCGCGCTCGGTCGGTGTGACCACGCCCACGCTCCGGGCCATGCTCTTCTCGGTCGAAGCGAAGCGGGCGCTCGGCGGGCACCGCGCCGAGGATCGTTATGTCCGCGCGATGCGCGACGCGCCGGCGCGCGATGCGATCGACCGCGCGCAATATGCCGATTTCCAGCACTGGCTGCCCGGCGACATCCTGACCAAGACCGACCGCACAAGTATGGCGGTCAGCCTCGAGGCGCGAGAGCCGCTGCTCGATTATCGCTTCATCGAATTCGCCGCGTCACTGCCGGTGTCGATGCGCCTGAGGGGCGGCCAGGGCAAATGGCTGATGAAGAAGGCGATGGAGCGCTATCTGCCCAAGGACATCCTCTACCGCCCTAAAATGGGCTTTGTGACGCCGATCAGCGCCTGGTTCCGCGGCCCGCTTGCCAGTGAAGCCGGAGCGTTGGCGAAATCGCGCGTGCTCGGCCAGATGTTCGACGCGCGCGCGATCGAGCGGATCGTCACCGAGCATCGCACCGGGCGTGCCGAGCATGGCCGGACGCTATGGCAATTGGTGATGCTCGAACGATCGATGCAGCGTCTGTTCGGCTGACTGCAGTCTAGTGGATTGATCGGAACGAAGGAGTCCGTTTTAGGATTCCCATGGCGGCTGCGGCATGCGACGTTGCGACATGCGCACTGGTATCACGATT
>NZ_JBSRZE010000008.1:0-156234 GCF_054057355.1 Sphingomonas sp. UYAg733 | reverse complement strand
GTCCCGACATCCTGCTCGTGGCTCAACGCTGTCGAGGGCTTCTTCGCCACGCTGACCCGACGACGCCTGAAGCACGGCGTCTTCCACTCCGTCGTCGACCTCCAGGCTGCCATCAACCGCTTCATCAAAGAGCATAATCAAGAACCACGACCGTTCGTCTGGAAGGCCGATCCCGATCACATTATCGCAGCTGTCAGGCGCGGGCACCAAACGTTGGAATCAATCCACTAGGGACCGTTCGGGGCGCTTGATCCCACGCGACTGACTCGTCAGGATCGATCCCGGCGCCGAACCGTCGGGCCGAGACTCGGGAAACGCAGATGCTGTTCAATAGCTTGGGTCAATTCATGGTGCTTGCGCTGCTGCTCATCGGTGGCGTGATCCTCGGCCTCGGCCTGCACCCCGGCGGCAGGAAATGGCGCCGGCGCCTTTATGAAGAGAGCGAGGCGTACAGCAATTACCGGCACAAGGCCGAGGTCCAGATTGGCGAAGGCAAAGCCCGTATTGCCGATCTGGAGCAGGAAAATGCCGCGCTGAAGGAACAGGCGGACAAGGCCGGGCCGCCGATCGCCGCGCCGGCGACCATCACGGATCCGGTATCGATTGCGCCCGAACCCGATGCCGCGCCGATCGCCGTACGGGCCGCGCCCCTCGCCACCAGCGCCGCCGTAGCCGCTTTCCCGTTACGCGACTCCGGCGGCAGCGGCGGCGATGACCTTTCGCGCATCCGCGGCATCGATGACGCGATGAGGGCGAAGCTGGCCGCACTCGATATGACCAGCTTCGCCGATATCGCCAAGCTATCGGACGAGGACGAGATGGCGCTGGAACAGCGACTCGACATCCCTGCCGGCTTCATCCTGCGCGAGCGTTGGCGCGACCAGGCGACGCTGCTCAGCGCCGGCAAGACCGAGGAACATCGCGCGCTCTTCTGGAGCTGACCGCTCAGCCGCGTACGACCGGGCAGCGTGCGGATTGCCGCGGCACCATGATCGCAGGTGACGCGCAATGGCTTGCGCGCGCCGCCGGGCCTAGCCCGCCTTGCCCAGCGCCGCCTGTGCCGCCGCGAGCCGCGCGATCGGTACGCGGTAGGGCGAGGCGCTGACATAATCGAGACCGATGCGCTCGCAAAACGCGATGCTCGCCGGATCGCCGCCATGTTCGCCGCAAATGCCGAGCTTGATCTCCGGCCGCGTCGCTCTGCCGCGCTCCGCCGCGAGTTCGATCAGCTGGCCGACGCCTTCGATATCGAGGCTGACGAACGGGTCCTTGGCGTAGATTCCGCGCTCGACATAGGTGGTCAGGAAACGCGCCGCGTCGTCGCGGCTGACACCAAGCGTGGTCTGCGTCAGATCGTTGGTGCCAAAGCTGAAGAACGCGCCGACCTCGGCGATCTCGCCCGCCATCAGGCAAGCGCGCGGCAGTTCGATCATCGTGCCGATCAAATACTCGATCGTGCGGCCCTTGTCGGCGAACACGGCTTGCGCAGCCTTTTCGACCACCATCTTCATCAGCTCCAGCTCGCGCCGCGTGGCGACCAGCGGGATCATCACTTCGGGGATCGGCGCCGCGCCCGACTTGACCGCGACCTCGATCGCCGCTTCGAAAATGGCGCGCGCCTGCATCTCGTAAATCTCGGGATAGGTCACGCCAAGCCGGCAGCCGCGATGGCCGAGCATCGGGTTGAACTCGTGCAGTTCGGCGGCGCGGCGCTTGAGGATATCGACATCAACCCCGGCGGCGGTCGCGACCTCGGCGAACTCGCTTTCCTCATGCGGCAGGAATTCATGCAGCGGCGGATCGAGCAAGCGGATCGTCACCGGCAGGCCAGCCATCACCTCGAACAGCTGGACGAAATCGGCGCGCTGTTCGGGGAGCAGCTTGTCGAGCGCGACGCGGCGGCCCTTCTCGTCCTCGGCCAGGATCATCTGGCGCACCGCGGTGATCCGCGCCGCGTCGAAGAACATGTGTTCCGTCCGGCACAGTCCGATGCCTTCGGCACCGAATTCACGCGCCACCCTGGCGTCGAGCGGCGTTTCCGCATTGGCGCGTACCTTCAGGCGCCGAACGCCATCGGCCCATTCCATCAACGTGCCGAAATCACCCGACAATTCGGGCTGCACGGTCGGCACCGCGCCGGCCATCACTTCGCCGGTGGTGCCGTCGATAGTGATCGTGTCGCCCTCGCGGATTTCTCGGCCCGCAACGCGCATAACGCCCGCCTTGGCATCGATCGCAATGGTGCCAGCGCCCGAGACGCAAGGACGCCCCATGCCGCGCGCGACCACTGCCGCGTGGCTGGTCATGCCGCCGCGCGCGGTCAGGATGCCCCGTGCCGCGTGCATGCCGTGAATGTCTTCCGGCGAGGTTTCGACGCGGATCAGAATCACGCTGTCGCCGGCTGCCGCGCGCTTTTCGGCGGTGTCGCTGTCGAACACCGCCGCTCCACTGGCCGCCCCCGGCGATGCGGGAAGCCCCTTGGTCAGCACGTCGCGTACCGCATTGGGATCCAGTGTCGGGTGGAGCAGCTGATCGAGCGCCTGCGGGTCGACGCGCGCGACCGCTTCCTCGCGCGTGATCAGCCCTTCCTCGGCCATATCGACCGCGATCTTCAACGCGGCCTTGGCGGTGCGCTTGCCCGAACGGGTTTGCAGCATCCACAATTTGCCCTGCTGCACGGTGAACTCGATGTCCTGCATGTCGCGGTAATGCGTTTCGAGCAGGTCGAACACCTTGGCCAGTTCGCCGAACACGACCGGCATCGCCTCTTCCATCGAGGCGGGCTTGGCATTGGCGGCCTCGCGCGCCGCCTTGGTCAGATATTGCGGGGTGCGGATGCCGGCGACGACGTCCTCGCCCTGCGCGTTGATCAGGAACTCGCCATAATATGCGCGGTCGCCCTTGGCCGGATCGCGCGTGAACGCCACACCCGTCGCCGAGGTATCGCCCATATTGCCGAACACCATCGCCTGCACATTGACCGCTGTGCCCCAGGCGGCGGGAATGTCGTTCAACCGGCGATAGACTTTCGCCCGCTCCGACTGCCACGATCCGAACACCGCGCCGACCGCGCCCCACAGCTGATCATGCACGTCCTGCGGGAAGGGCTTGTTCCACTGCGCCTCGACCAGCGCCTTATACTCGGCGACCAGCGCCTGCAGATCCTCGGCGGTCAGGTCGGTGTCGAGATAATAGCCCTTGTCTTCCTTGGCGATCTCAAGCGCTTCCTCGAAGCTGCCATGGTCGAGTTCGAGCACGACATCGGAATACATCTGGATGAAGCGGCGATAGCTGTCCCAGGCGAAGCGGGCGTCGCCCGAGGTCTCGGCCAGACCCTTCACCGTCTCGTCGTTGAGGCCGAGGTTGAGCACCGTGTCCATCATGCCCGGCATCGACGCGCGCGCGCCGGAGCGGACCGAGACGAGCAGCGGATCGGACGCATCGCCGAATATCTTGGCCGTGACGCCCTCGATATGGGCGAGACCCGTCGCGACTTCATCGCGAAGGCCCTGCGGAAAGGCGCGCCCCTCGTCATAATAGACTTCGCAGAATTCGGTCGAGATGGTGAACCCCGGCGGCACCGGCAGACCGATCGAGGCCATCTCGGCAAGGTTCGCGCCCTTGCCGCCGAGCAGATTCTTGTCGCCCTTGCCCCCATCGGAAACCCCGCCGCCGAAGCGGTAGACGTACTGCGTCATTCACTCGTCCCCATCTAGCTCGTATCGTTTGAAGCTGATCAACCCTCGATCTTCGAAAAATCCGCCACCGCGTGGACCGCATTGCGCACCCGCGCGAGCAGCGTGAGCCGCGCTGTTCTTTTATCCGGATCGGGATCGTTGACCGTCACCGCTTCGAAGAAGCGGTCGATCGGCTCGCGCAGGCTGGCGAGTGCCGCCATGGCACCGGCGAAATCCTCGCTCGCCACGGCCTGGCGTGCTCGCGGTTCGGCAGCATCGAGCGCGGCAATGAGCGCGGCCTCTTCTCCCTCTCCCCCTGTGGGAGAGGGAGGGAGGAGCGAAGCGACGGAAGGGTGAGGGGGAGTGATGGGCGACACACTAGCGTCCCCCTCACCCTTCCCATCGCGTAGCGATGGGCCCCTTCCCTCTCCCACAGGGGGAGAGGGAGTAAGGAAGCCTTCCTTCTTGAGGATATTCGCGGCGCGTTTGTACCCGGCGAGCAGGTTCCTGCCGTCCTCCGTGATGACGAAGGACTGCAGCGCATGGACGCGGGCCAGCAAGCGGACCGGCTGATCGTCGCCAAGTGCGAACACGGCATCGATGAGGTCATGACGCACGCCGGCGCCACGCTGCTGTACCTTCAACCGGTCGAAGACGAAATCAGTGACGGCGCCGTAGAAGCCGGTCGTAAACAGTTTGCCCAAGCCCTCTTGCCAATCGCCTTGAAATTCCGGCCGATTTTGAAGCTGCCTCTGGTATCCGCTTCCCGCACGGTGAAAGAAATACATGGTTTCCATCGCCAAGCTATTTTTCAGCACCAATTCGATAATGCCGATTGCGGCGCGACGCAGCGCAAAGGGGTCCTTGGAACCAGTTGGCCGCTCGTCGATCAGGAAGAATCCGGTAATCGTATCCAGCTTATCAGCCAGCGACACCGCTACCGTCACCGGCGCGGTGGGCACATCATCGCCCTGCCCGACTGGCTTGTAATGATCGCGGATCGCGTCGGCGACCGCTTCGTTCTCGCCCTGCGCGCGGGCGTAATAGCCGCCCATCAGGCCCTGCAGTTCGGGGAATTCGCCGACCATGCCGGTGACCAGATCCGCCTTGGCCAGACGCGCGGCGCGTTCGGCCTGATCGGCGAGCGCTGCGGCAGCATTCCGTCTCCCATCGGGAGAGGGAGGGAGACGCGAAGCGTCGGAAGGGTGAGGGTGAGCGGAGAACGCATCCTTGTCACCCTCACCCTTCCCATCGCTGCGCGATGGGCCCCTTCCCTCTCCCGATGGGAGAGGGAGATTTGGACCGACAATCCCCTTTTCGACCAGCCAGCGGGCCAGTTTGGCGACGCGGTCGACCTTGTCGGCGACCGTGCCGAGCTTTTCGTGGAACACAACGCGGTCGAGCTTCTTCGCCTGCTCCTCGAGCGGCACCTTCAGGTCCGTCTCGTAGAAGAATTTCGCGTCCGACAGGCGCGCTGCCAGCACCTTGCGGTTGCCGTCGATGATCTTTGCGCCGCCATCGACCGCGTCGATATTGGCGGTGCATACAAACGCGTTGGCGAGCTTTCCCTCACTATCGCGGCACACGAAATATTTCTGGTTCACGCGTGCGGTGAGCTGGATCACTTCGGGCGGCACGGCCAGGAACGCCGCGTCGAAACGGCCGAGCAGCGGCACCGGCCATTCGGTCAGCCCGGCGTTCTCGGTCAGCAGGCCTTCGTCCTGCACCAGTTCCAGCCCGGCCTTGCGCGCCGCCATGGTCGCGCCGAGCGCGATGATCTGGCGGCGTTCGGCCTGATCGACGATCACATGCGCATCGCGCAACTGCTCCGCATAAGTCGCGGCGCTGGTAATGGTGATCGCGTCCGGTGCGTGGAAGCGGTGGCCGACGGTGGTCGCGCCCGAGACGATTCCGGCGATCTCGCACGGCACGACCTGGTCGCCGAACAGCGCGACGATACCCTGCAGGGGGCGCACCCATTTCAGGCTTTCGGTCGACGCCGAGGCATCGCCCCAGCGCATCGATTTCGGCCAGGGAAAGGCGCGGATGATCGCCGGGATCGCCTCGGCCAGTACATCGGCGGTGGCGCGACCGGGCTTTTCGACGATCGCGAAAAAGATACCGTCGCGCTCGACCAGTTGGTCCTGAGTGAGGCCGGTCTTGCGCAGGAATCCTTCCAGCGCCTGGGGCGGCGCGGAGGTCTTCGGCCCCTTGGTTTCCTCCGACACCGCTTCGGTCTGCACTGGCAAGTCGCGGGCGATCAGCGTCAGGCGGCGCGGCGTGGCGAGCGTTTCGAGCGCAGTGGCCTTGAGGCCCGCCTTGTCGAGTTCGGCCGCGAACAGGCGTGCAAGATCGTCGCGCGCCTTGTCCTGCATGCGCGCGGGGATTTCTTCCGAGCGGATTTCCAAAAGGAAGTCGGTCATCGCTCAATCCTGCCCGGCACGGGAAGGGAGGCCGCGACGCAAAGCGGCGTGGTGGAGGGGGTGGGCCGGCAGCGTAACGCTTGGGGAGAGCCCCCTCCACCATTCGCTGAAGAAGCGAATGGTCCCCCTCCCCGTACCGGGGAGAATCTGAAGAGGACCATCATGCCGTCCACCCGTTCTTGTCCATCCAGGCCTGGCAACTGCCCTTCGCGAGGTCGCGCACCCGGCCCATATAGGCCTGGCGCTCGGCGACCGAGATCACGCCGCGGGCTTGCAACAGGTTGAAGACATGACTCGCCTTGATCGCCTGTTCATAGGCGGGGATCGGCAGCTTCGCCTCGAGGCAATTCTCGCACTCTGCAGTGGCCTTGCGGAACAGGTCGAACAGCGTGTCGGTATTCGCCACTTCGAAATTCCAGGTCGATTGCTCGATCTCGTTTTCGAGGAACACGTCGCCATAGGTCACGCCCGCATCGTTATAAGCGAGGTCGTAGATCGAATCCTTGTTCTGCAAATACATTGCGAGGCGTTCGAGACCATAGGTCAACTCGCCCGCGACCGGCTTGCAATCGAAGCCGCCCATCTGCTGGAAGTAAGTGAACTGCGTCACTTCCATCCCGTCGCACCATACTTCCCAGCCCAGGCCCCAGGCGCCGAGCGTGGGTGATTCCCAATCATCCTCGACGAAGCGGATATCGTGATGGGTGAAATCGATGCCGATCGCGGCCAGCGAACCGAGATACAGTTCCTGCAGGTTCGGCGGGCTTGGCTTCAGGATCACCTGATACTGGTAATAATGCTGCAGTCGGTTGGGGTTTTCACCATAGCGTCCGTCGGTCGGGCGGCGGCACGGCTGGACGAAGGCGGCGTTCCAATGATCGGGTCCGAGCGCACGCAGCGTGGTCGCGGTGTGAAAAGTGCCTGCGCCCATTTCCATGTCATAAGGCTGCAGAATCAGGCAGCCACGATCGCTCCAATAGTCATGGAGCTTGAGGATCATGCGCTGAAAGCTCAGCGGCTTGGTGTCGGGACCAGCGGTCACGCGGCGGAAACCCTTCGCAAGTGCGGGATAAAAAGCGCCGCCGCTTTGGCGCATGGCCTCTTTAGGGTCAACTGGCACGGATCGACCGGCGCGATTGAATCGGCGGGATCGCCCCTGTCCGAAACCCTTTGGGACATTGCCGCCATCATCCTGAATTCCCGCAGCTGCGGGAAGCTCCACGGGAAAATGCTTTTTCGAGCGTTCTGCGGGAAGCTGCGGGAAATTCTGCGGGAAATTTGTTGCAACGGCATGGGATTTTTGCGCGCGGCGCGGGAATACGGGAAGTGTCGGGAAGGGCGTCATGGTCTGGTCGATTCCGGTTGTGGCGATTCAAATTTTCGGTCGAATTTGCTTTTATCCGTGACGCGCGAATTGCGCGTCGGAGAGCAGGCATGGCGACGCCGCAAGGCGGTGTGAATCGAGCCCGCACGCGGCACAATGCCGTCGGGCTAAAAGTAGAAAACGGATTCGCTGGTGATCGCTGGGCAAGGCAACCTGACCATCCCCCACGGCAATGTCGTATTCCTGCTCACAATATCGGTCGCGGTGGTAACCTTTTCGTGGCGGTGCTTCCGTTAGGGCAGATCCATCCCCATTTGCGTGCCCGTGTAGAAGGAACAATAGATGAAGCGTTTCGTCGCCGCGCTGATCGCGGCAACCCTGTCCGCCACCCCCGCCCTGGCGCAGACCGCCCCGGCTCCAGCGCCCGTTCCAGCGCCAGGCCCGACCGCAGCCGCCGCGATCGTCGATGCCGATCCCGCCTTATGGGTGGTGAAGGACACGGGCACGACGATCTATCTGTTCGGTACCTTCCATGCGCTGAAACCCAATCTCGGCTGGTTCGACGAGGCCGTGAAGACCGCGTTCGACGCCAGTGACCAAGTCGTGCTCGAACTCAACATGCCCGACCCGGTCGAGATCCAGAAGATCATGATGCCGCTCGCCACCGACAGCAGCGGCAAGAAACTGTCCGACAAGATCCCCGAGGCGAAGCGTGCCGCCTACACCGCCGGCATGACCAAGCTCGGCCTGCCCCCCGCCGCAGTCGAGCAATATGAACCATGGTTCGTCAGCATCATGTTGTCGCAGATCGCGATGCAGAAGGCCGGCTATAGCCCCGATGACGGGACCGAGGCGCAGCTTTCCAAAGCCGCCAAGGCAAGTGGCAAACGCCTGTCCGGTTTCGAGACCTTCGCGCAGCAGATCGGCTATTTCGACACGCTTCCCGAGGACGCACAGGTCACCTTCCTGATGAGCAGCATCGATGAGGCCGAGGAGTTCGCGCCGAAGATCAATGAGATGCTCGGTTACTGGACCAAGGGTGAGGACGTGAAACTCGGCAACATGATGAACGAGGAGCTCAAGGAATCGCGCTCGCTCTATGACGTGCTGCTCAAGAACCGCAACATACGCTGGGCGAAGGTCATCGCCGATCGCATGAAGCAGCCGGGCACAATATTCGTCGCGGTCGGCGCCGGGCACCTGGCCGGGCCGGACAGCGTGCAGCATCAGCTCCTGAAATACGGGCTGAAGGCGACGCGGGTCGACTATTGAGGGCCTTGGAGTCTGTTTGGAAATTCGCTCTTTCGCGAATTTCAAAGGCGGTTCCGGCCCGCTCCCCCTCCCGGCCACCCACAGCATATCCTGAATGGGTGGCCGGGAGGGGGAGCGGGCCGATACCGCCAAATGCGCCTGCCGGCACATTTCCAAACAGACCCATCGCGGTTCTGGTAGCGGGGGCGTGTGCGCTCCTCGCCGCAGCCTGTAGCCGGCCTGCGCCGATTGAGGCGCGGCCGGCGCTGTGGCGCGTGCAGGATGCCGACACGGTGATCTGGCTGCTCGGCACGATCCATGTCCTGCCGCCCGAAGTGCATTGGGAAACGCCGGCAATAATGGCAGCGATCGACGGTGCCGATATGCTGGTGACCGAAATTCCGGCACAGCCGCCCGCACAGGCATCGGCGATCTTCGCGGCGGCCGCACGGGGGCAAGGCCTGCCACCGATCATCGATCGTTTGCCGGCCGACCGACGCGCCGTGCTGAAAGAGGCGGCGGCCCGATCGGGCCTGTCGATCGCGGCGCTCGACGGCATGAAGAGCTGGGCGGCTGCGGCGGCGCTGGGCGCTGGGTCGAGCCGGGCGACGCACGCCACGATTGATCATGGCATGGAGGCGGTGCTCACGCAGCGCTTCGCCGACACGGGCAAGCCGCGCCGCGCGCTTGAGACCCAGGTCGGGCAATTGGCACTGTTCGACACCCTGCCCGAGTTGGCCCAGCGCGTGTTGCTGGTTCGTTCCATCGAGCAGCGCGAGGCCTATGCCGGGACGCTGGCAGCATGGAGCGCGGGTGACACCGCAAGGATCGCGGCCAGTTTCGAACCCGGCTTTCGCGGCGCGCCGGAACTGGAAAAGACACTCGTGACCGACCGCAACGCCAGATGGTCGGGCTGGATCGCGCGACGCATGAACACGCCCGGCAAGCTGCTGGTGGCGGTCGGTGCGGGCCATCTCGCGGGTGGTCGATCGGTCGTCGCGATGCTCCGCGCGCGCGGCCTGAAGGTCGAGCGAGTCCAATAGTTGCTTCTTGCCCCCTCCTCCCCTATAGCGCCGCGCTTCCGGTCAGGGTCATCCCTGGAGGCCTGACGGGAAGCACCATAACGTATTTCGGAGCAAGAACATGAGCGAACAGCTGACGCTCGCAGCCGAGACGCGTGAACAGGTTGGCAAGGGAGCCTCCCGTTCGCTGCGTCGCGAAGGCCGCGTACCCGCCGTAATCTACGGCAACAAGCAAGAACCATTGTCGATCCACGTCGAGGAAAAGGCGCTGATGCGCCTCCTGATGACGGGTCACTTCATGAATTCGGTCGTGATGGTCGATGCCGGTGGCAAGACCATCCGCACTCTGCCCAAGGATGTCGCGTTCGACGCCGTGTCCGATCGTCCGGTGCATGTCGATTTCCTGCGCATCGGTGCGCACACCACGGTTCACGTCAACGTTCCCGTCGTGTTCACCGACGAGGAAGACGCACCTGGCATCAAGAAGGGCAATGGCGTGCTCAACGTGGTCAAGCATGAGCTTGAACTCGTGTGCGACGCGGCCGACATCCCCGACCAGATCACCATCTCGCTCGCCGGCAAGGAAATCGGCGATGCGATCCACATCTCCGACATCGACCTGCCCAAGGGCGTGACCTCGGCGATCACCGACCGCGACTTCACCATCGCGACGATCGTGCCGCCGACCGTCCCGACCGTCGAGGACGAAGAAGCCGACGCCGCCGTTGCCGAAGCGCAGGCAGCCGAAGCTGCTGAAGCCGTCGAAGACGAAGCCGAGACGACCGAAGGTGGCGACGACGCCGCCGAAGGCGACAAGGCCGAGTAACCGGATATTGCCCCTTTCCCTTCACGGGAGAGGGTTGGAAGAGGGGCAGTGGATGCTGGTCGCAAAGGCCGCTTCCCCTGCCCTTTTTCTTTGCCTCCCCTTTCTCTTTGCCTCCTCCTCCACTTTGCCTCAGTGAGATCGCATGCAACTCTGGGTCGGCCTTGGTAATCCCGGCGCGC
The DNA here is from genome assembly GCF_054057355.1 of Sphingomonas sp. UYAg733. Classification (NCBI taxonomy): domain Bacteria; kingdom Pseudomonadati; phylum Pseudomonadota; class Alphaproteobacteria; order Sphingomonadales; family Sphingomonadaceae; genus Sphingomonas; species Sphingomonas sp. UYAg733. The sequence goes on along the minus strand of NZ_JBSRZE010000008.1, from coordinate 145,532 downwards.
AATATGCGCTCAACCGGCACAATGTCGGCTTCATGGTCGCCGACACGATCGCCGACCTGTATGATTTCGGCCCGGTGAAAAAGGCGTTCCAGGGCTGGACCCAGGAAGGACGCGTCGGCGGCGAGAAGATCCTGCTGCTAAAGCCAGCGACCTTCATGAACGAAAGCGGGCGGAGCGTCGGCGAAGCGTTGCGCTTCTACAAGCTCGATATGGACGCGCTGACCGTGTTTCACGACGAACTCGATCTCGACCCGTTTCGCGTCAAGGTGAAGATCGGCGGCGGCACCGCGGGGCATAATGGCCTGAAGTCGATCGACCAGCATCTCGGCCCCGATTTCCGCCGCGTGCGCATCGGCATCGGCCATCCCGGTCACAAGGACCGCGTGCACGGCCATGTGCTGGGCAATTACGCAAAGGCGGAGATGGACTCTCTCGCCGACCTGCTCGGCGCGATCGTGGCCGAGACACCGTGGCTCGCCAAGCAGGACGATGCACGTTTCATGAGCGATGTCGCGCTCAGATTGGCAGATTCATGACCAGCCGCAGCCTGTTTGCCACCCGCCTCTACGAAGGCAGCCTGAACGACCCCGAATTCGTCGAGGAGCTCGACCATGCCTGCCGCATGCTCGCCGAGGACGACCGCGCCGGCCGCGCCTGGTCGAAGGAGCATGGCTATCGCGGCTATACCTCCTACGCCTCGCTGAACGATTTGCCGTTGCGTGATCCGACGATCGGCGAACTGGTCAAGCGGCTCAACAAGCATGTCGCGACATTCGCCGCCGATTGCGCGTTCGATCTGGGCGGACGCAAGCTCAAGCTCGAGAGCCTGTGGGTCAACATCCTGAAGCCCGGCGGCACGCATTCCGGCCATATCCACCCGCATTCGGTCGTCTCCGGCACGGTCTATATCGCCGTCCCGTCCGGCGCCGGGCCGCTCAAGCTGGAGGATCCGCGCCTGCCGCTGATGATGGCCGCGCCGACCCGCAACGACGACGCGCCGGAGGATTTGCGCAGCTTTGTTTATGTCGACCCGTCCGATGGCACGGTACTGCTGTGGGAGAGCTGGCTGCGCCACGAAGTGCCGCCGGGCGCCGCGAAGAGCAAGCGGATCAGTATCAGCTTCAATTATCGCTGAGCCGCGACTCAGGTAGCCTGATTAACCTGGGTCGGGCCGATTCGGCTTAAATGATTTTAATGCCCGATGCGACGCGAGGGCGGGCTTGCGCCGCGGGACAATTTCGACTTGCCGATGCCGCCGATCTCCGGCGAGGCCAGATTGAGCGGAGATGTTCCGGCTAGAGGGATATTAAGGCGGCTCGCCGCATTTTCTGCTATGACCCGCGAACGGTACCAAACGACTCGGACAGGGGTTCGGATGATGCGGTTTGACGATCGGGAATATCACGAGCAACGCGCGCAGGCCGAAACCCGGCGCGCGCATGGCGCCACCGATCCATCGGTCGCGCGGGTCCATCTGACCCTAGCGCGGATGCACCAGGAACGCGCCACCGGGGTTCATACCATCGGGACTGAAAGTCCGCTCCGCCTGGTCAGTTGAAGCGCATGATCATCGCCCGGTAACGCGGCACTGGCGCTCGGCGCCCGAACCCCCTATCGCGCGTCACCAACCGCCGGGTGGCCCGGCTTCATGACGATCAAGGCGATGAGATGGGTTTTCGGTGCGGTATCGTGGGCTTGCCCAATGTCGGCAAGTCGACGCTGTTCAACGCGCTGACGGAGACGGCAGCGGCGCAGGCGGCGAATTATCCGTTCTGCACGATCGAGCCGAATGTCGGCAATGTCGCGGTGCCCGATCCGCGGCTCGACAAGCTTGCGGCGATCGCCGGTTCGGCCAAGATCATCGAAACCCAGCTCGGCTTTGTCGATATCGCCGGCCTGGTGCGTGGCGCATCCAAGGGCGAAGGCCTGGGCAACCAGTTCCTCGGTAACATCCGTGAGGTCGATGCCGTGGTGCACGTGCTGCGCTGCTTCGAGGACGGCGATGTCACCCATGTCGAGGGCAAGGTCGATCCGATCGCCGATGCCGAGACGGTCGAGACCGAATTGATGCTGTCCGACCTGGAAAGCCTTGAAAAGCGCGTGCCCAATTTTGCCAAAAAAGCCGCGCAGGGCGACAAGGAAGCCAAGATCGCCGCCTCGGTGCTCGGCCAGGCGCTCGACCTGTTGCGCGAGGGCAAGCCCGCACGGCTGACAATGCCCAAGGACGAAGAAGAGACGCGTGTCTTCGCCCAGGCGCAGCTGCTAACCTCCAAGCCAGTCCTATATGTCTGCAACGTCGATGAGGGTGATGCCGCCAACGGCAACGCCTTGTCGGCGCGCGTGTTCGAAAAGGCCAAGGCGGAGGGTGCCGAGGCGGTGATCGTCTCGGCCGCGATCGAGGCGGAGATCGCCACCATGGCGCCGGGAGAGCGCGGCGAGTTCCTCGCCGAGCTGGGGCTGGAGGAAACCGGTCTCACCCGCGTGATCCGCGCCGGATACTCGCTGCTCCACCTGATCACCTTCTTCACCGTCGGGCCGAAGGAAGCGCGCGCCTGGACCGTCCATGTCGGCGCCAAGGCACCGCAGGCGGCGGGCGAGATCCACACCGATTTCGAACGAGGCTTCATCCGCGCCGAAACGATCGCCTATGACGATTATATCGCGCTCGGCGGCGAAAGCGGCGCGCGCGACGCGGGCAAGCTGCGCTCCGAGGGCAAGGAATATGTCGTCCACGACGGCGATGTGCTGTTGTTCCGCTTCAATGTCTGAGCGTAGGGCGATTACCGGATGACGGCGTCATACGAGTGACGCGGAACTGACGCAGGAGGCGGTGATGCACTGGATCAGCCGTATCATCGCTGCCATGCTTTGCGTGGCACTTCAGGCCTGCGTCACCGCGCCGGCCAATACGCCGGTCCTGCCGGTCGCGGCGGGGGTCCGCACTCCGGTGACGATCCTGGTGTCGATCGACGGTTTCCGCCCCGATTATCTGACACGCGGCGTGACGCCGGTCCTGTCCGCGCTGGCGGCCGGCGGCGTAACGGCGCCGATGCGCCCGTCCTTTCCGTCCAAGACCTTCCCCAACCATTATACGTTGGTCACCGGACTGCGCCCCGATCACAACGGCATCGTCGCCAACACGATGGAGGATGCCAACCGGCCCGGCGAGACCTTCACCATGGCGACCGACGACCCCTTTTGGTGGAGCGGGGCCGAACCGCTCTGGGTGACCGCCGACAAGGCGGGGATCCGCACCGCGACGATGTTCTGGCCGGGATCGAACGTGCCGGTCGGCGGCACGCGCGCGCCAAAATGGCCCAACACGATCACTGGCGGTGCGCGGCCCGACGACTGGCAGCAATTCAACCAGGCGGTGAGCGGCACGCAACGCGTCAACGCGGTGATCGACTGGATGCGTCGCCCGGCGGCGACCCGCCCCCGCTTCGTGACGCTGTATTTCGATACGGTCGATACGGCCGGCCATATCTTCGGCCCCGACGATACGCGCACCACCATAGCGGTCGGTGATATCGACAAGACCATCGGCGAACTCGTCGATGGACTGACATCGCTCGGCCAGCCCGCCAATCTGGTCGTCGTTGCCGATCACGGCATGGCCGCGACCAGCAGCGAGCGTGTCGTCGCGCTCGACAAGGTCGCCGACCCGGCGGACTATCGCATCGTCGAGACCGGCCCCTATGCCGCACTCGCCGCGATTCCGGGACATGAAGCGGCGCTGGAGAAAGCCCTGCTCAAACCCCACGACCATATGCAATGCTGGCGCAAGGCAGACATTCCGGCGCGCTTCGCCTATGGTAAAAACCCGCGCGTGCCGCCTTATCTGTGCCTCGCCGAAACCGGCTGGTCGATCAACAAGAGCGCGCCGGCCGACCAATTCAGCGGCGGCAATCACGGTTACGACAATGCCGACCCGGCAATGGCGGCTTTGTTCATCGCCAATGGCCCGGCCTTTGCCAATGGGCGCGTCCTGCCCGCGTTCGACAATGTCGATATCCAGCCGCTGCTCGCCGCGACGCTCGGCATCGCGCCCGCTGCGACCGATGGCAGCCTGGCAACTTGGAACGCGGCGAGACGCTAAATTCGTCACGTGCGCTTGCTCACACTTGCATTAGGCGAGTTTCATTGCGAAACTCAAATCATGCAATATTTCGAGGATATCGCCGTCGGCGCCAAGGCCAGCTTTGGCAGCTATCAGGTCACCCGCGAAGAAGTGATCGCCTATGCCGAGAAGTTCGATCCGCAGCCCTTTCACCTCTCCGACGAGGCGGCGGCGAAGACTCATTTCGGGCGGCTTTCAGCGAGCGGCTGGCACACGTGTGGCATGGTCATGTCGATGATCGTCGCCAATCTGAAGGCCAGCAAGCAGGCCGGGCTGGGCTCACCCGGGCTCGACGAACTGCGCTGGCTCAAGCCGGTCTATCCGGGCGACACGCTGCGCTGCGAGACCGAAGTCATCGAGAAGCGCCCGTCACAAAGCCGCCCGGAAATGGGCAGCTTCCGTTCCAAGATGACGGTGATCAACCAGGACAACGCGCCGGTGATGACGTTTACCTCGATCGGCCTGGTCCAGACGCGCCCCAAGGTCTGATATCCTCCGGCCGAGGCCGAAGGACAGTCGCAGATCAGTTGCGTCGGCCGGGCCGGTTTCCCTGCCGCGACGCGCCACGGTCGCCGCGATTCCCCGGGTTATAGGTTCGGTCACTATCGCGTCGCTCTTCCCGGACCTGGCCCGACGTCGCTTGTCCGTTGCGATAGCCCTGGCGTCCACCCCAGCGATTCTGGCGATCGTCGCGATTGTCGACGCCGCGGTCGCGGTTGAAACCCTGCCAATTGTCGCGCCTATTGCGGCCATCCCAGTGATGGTCGCGACGCCCTTCCCAATAACGACGCTGGCCGTCGTTCCAGCGATGCGCACGGCGATTGCGATCATAGATGTAATAGCCGGTGCCGGGATAATAATAGTCGCCGTACCAGCCATAACCGCCACCATAACCGCCACCATAACCATAGCCGCCGTCATAATATGACGCGTCATAATAGTCGCCCGAGCCGTAGCCGAGCGAGACGCCGTTATAACCATAGCCGTCGGTGCAGCCGCCAAGGCCGATGGTCGCGGCAAGCGCGAGGGCCGCAAGGCCTATCCGGGGTGAAAACCCAATCCTGGGCAAAAACATCGCCACTCTCCAGAGCATCAGGTGCGGCGGACTACGCCGCTTATGATGATAGAACGATGCCGGGGTGAGCGTTGTTCCACTCAACCTCCCTATCCGACGGCACTCAATGCCCCGCGAAGGCAACCAGCGACGCGACCTCGACACCATCGGCGCGCAGCGCGTCCGCTCCGCCGAGATCGGGCAGATCGACCAGGAACTGCGCCTGCGTCACCAGAGCGCCCGCCTTGCGCAACAGACGCACTGCCGCCCGCGCGGTGCCGCCGGTCGCGATCAGGTCGTCGATCAGCAGGACATTGGCACCGGGTGTGCAGGCATCGGCATGCATCGCGATCCGGTCGGTACCATATTCCAATGCATAATCTTCGGCGATCGTCGCGCCGGGCAGCTTGCCGCCCTTGCGGATCAGCAGCACGCCGGCACTGAGCGGCACCGCCAGCGCGGCGGCGAACAGAAAGCCGCGCGCCTCGATCCCGGCGACCAGATCGACCTTGCCGATGGTCGCCGCCGCCATCCGCTCGACGCTTTGCGCCAGGCCGTGCGCGTCGAGCAGCAAGGTGGTGATGTCGCGGAACATTATTCCCGGCTTCGGAAAGTCGGGGATCGTGCGGATCAGCGCCTTGATGTCGTCATTCGAGCCCCGCAAGGCGCCTTCGGTCATCTCAATGCTTAACGTCGCGCCAGACATTCTGATACGCGCCCCAGGCGAGCCCGCAGAAGATCAGCAGGAAGATGATCACCGCGAAGCCGGTCTGACGCCGTGCCTGAAGCTTGGGCTCGGCGGTCCAGGTCAGGAACGCCGAAACATCCTTGGCCATCTGATCGACGGTCGGCCGCGTGCCGTCGAGATACGCGACCTGCCCCTCGGACGTGAGCGGCGGCGCCATCGCGAGATTGAGATTCGCGAAATACGGATTGTAATGCAGTCCCGCTGGCGTCTTCGAATCGGGGAAATGCTTGAGCAGTTCCGCAGGCTGGTTCTGGAACCCGGTCAGCAGCGAATAGACATAGGCCGAGCCGTCGTGGCGCGCCTTGGTCATCAGCGACAGATCCGGCGGGATCGCATTGTTGTTCGCGGCGCGCGCGGCGACGTCGTTGGCGAACGGCGACGGGAAGCGATCCGACGGGATCCCCTTGCGCGTCGAAGGCTCGCCCGTGTCGGGGTTGATCGTCGGGATCGTGTCGAATTCCGACGCGAACTTCTTCACCTGAGCTTCGTTGTAACCGAGGCCCTGCAGGTCACGGAACGATACCAGGCGCAGCGAATGGCAGGCCGAGCAGACTTCCTTGTAGACCTGAAGCCCGCGCTGCAGCTGCCGCTCGTCGAACTTGCCGAACACGCCGTCCGAGGCGAGTGCCAGTTCCTTGGGATGCTTGTGGAATTCATGCTCGGCGGTGGCCGCCGGCGGATCGGTGGCCAGGCCGTACACAGTGTTCCCCAGCGCGAGCAGGAGTACACCGGCAAAGGCGACCCCGACGAGCAATGCGATAAAGCGAACCATCTTCGATATCCCTCTTGTTCGCTTACGCCAGCGCCGACACGGCAGGACTCTGGGCCGGGCTGGTGCCGCCATGCTTCGACAACACCGCTTCGGTGATCGAATTGGGCAGTGGCCGTGGCCGTTCGGATCGCGCGATCATCGGCATGATGATCAGGAAATGGGCGAAATAATAAGCGGCGCAGATCTGGCTGAGGATCACATAGACCGGATCGGCCGGCGACCCACCGCAATAACCGAGCACCAGGATGTCGAGCATCAGGATCCAGAAGAAAATGCGATAGGTCGGCCGGTAATTGGCCGAGCGCACCGGCGAGCTGTCCAGCCAGGGCAAGAAGAACAGCAGCAGGATCGAGCCGAACATCGCCAGCACGCCCCACAGCTTCGCCGGGAGGATGAAGTCCACGGTGAAGGCGCGCAGGATCGCGTAGAACGGCCAGAAATACCATTCGGGCACGATGTGCGCGGGCGTCGAGAGCGGGTTGGCCGGGACGTAATTGTCAGGATGGCCGAGATAATTCGGCGCGTAGAACAGCAGCACGGCGAAGATCAGCAGGAAGATGCCGAGCCCGAAGCCGTCCTTCGCCGTGTAGTAAGGATGGAACGGCACCGTGTCCTGTTCACCCTTCACTTCGACGCCGGTCGGGTTGTTCGACCCCGGAATATGCAGCGCCCAGATGTGCAGGATGATGACGCCCGCGATCACGAACGGCAGCAGGTAATGGAGTGAGAAGAAGCGGTTGAGCGCGGCGTCGTCCGGCGCGAAGCCGCCGAGCAGCCAGATACGGATGGAGTCGCCGACCACGGGTATCGCCGAGAAGAAGCCGGTGATCACCTGCGCGCCCCAGAAGCTCATCTGGCCCCACGGAAGCACGTAACCCATGAACGCGGTTGCCATCATCAGCAGGAAGATGACCACGCCGAGCAGCCACACCATCTCGCGTGGTGCCTTGTACGAGCCGTAATATAGCCCGCGGAACATGTGGATATAAACGACGATGAAGAACATCGACGCGCCGTTGGCGTGCGCATAACGCAACATCCAGCCGCCATTGACGTCGCGCATGATGTGTTCGACCGAATCGAACGCCACCGCGCCATTCGCCGCGAAATGCATGGCGAGGACGATGCCGGTGATGATCTGGATGCCGAGCGCGGCACCGGCGAGAACGCCGAAGTTCCAGAAATAATTGAGATTGCGCGGCACCGGATACCCGGCGCCGACGGCATTATAGACGAGACGGGGGAGCGGCAGCCGTTCATCGACCCACTTCATCAGCGGGTTGGTCGGCGCATAATGCTTGGCCCAGGGAAAGCTCATATCTGGATCCTCAACCGACGACGACCGTCGTATCCGACGAGAAAGTATAGTCCGGCACGTGAAGATTGCTCGGTGCCGGACCCTTGCGGATGCGTGCGGCGGTATCGTACGCCGAACCGTGGCACGGGCAGAAATAGCCGCCAAACGGGCCCTTGATTTCGCCCTCGCCGGCGCCCAGCGGCACGCAGCCGAGATGGGTGCACACACCGAGGGTGATCAACCAGTTCTTGTGACCTTCCTTGGTGCGCTCAGCCAGAGTCTGCGGATCGCGCAGCTCGCTGATCGGCACTGCGTCGGCCTCGGCGATTTCCTTCGGCGTCAGGTTGCGCACGAACAAGGGCTGTTTGCGGAAACTGGTCTTGATCGCCTGTCCGGGGACGATCTTCGACAGATCGATTTCGGTGGTCGATTGCGCGAGCACATCGGCCGATGGGTTCATCTGGTTGAGCAGCGGCAGCACGGTGACCGCGCCACCGACACCGATCCAGGCGACCGCCGCGATATTGATGAAGTCGCGACGGCGCGGGTCATCCACATGTTCGTGGAAAGGAGCCGGATCTTCCCCGGGCGGCACCGCGGTATCAACAATTGCCATTCACTTGCCCTTGCACTTCTTAACCCGTTTCGACGGTGGCGAGGCTTCGCGCAGAGATTTGCCCGCTCGGCCAGCCGGTTCCGTCCCCACGGAGGCTGGCGGCCTGATAGACGCGAGCGGACGGCTTTGCCAACAGCATTTTAGGCCTGTTGCGGTATGGGCGGCGCAGGATATGCGCGAAACATGCGGATCGCCCTCTATCAGCCCGATATCGCCGGCAATGTCGGCACCATTTTGCGCACGGCGGCGTGCTTCGGCATCGGCATCGACCTGATCGAGCCGATGGGATTCGCTTTTTCCGATCGTGCGCTCGGCCGGGCAGGCATGGATTATGTTCCGGCCGCCCTGGTGAAGCGCCATATCGACTGGGCCGCGTTCGAGGCGCAGGTCGCCGGGCGGATCGTCCTGCTGACCACACGTGGCGGGATCCGCCTCGATGCGGCGCGCTTCAAGGCGGACGACGTGCTGCTGATGGGGTCGGAGAGCAGCGGCGTGCCGTCCGAGGTGCATGACCGCGCCGAACTGGCGGTGCGCATCCCGCTTGCGGCGGGCATGCGGTCCTTGAATGTCGCGGTCGCGACGGGCATCGCGCTCGGCGAGGCGTTGCGGCAGACCGGAGGATATCCCGCGTGATCGAAATGGGCATAGAGCTGGACGGCGAGCAGGCACAGGCTCGCGGCTGGTTCGAACAGCTGCGCGACCTGATCTGCGCCGAGTTCGAAAGTATCGAGCGCGAAGCCGGGTCCGACGCGGCGTTCGACTATATCGCCTGGGACCGCACCGATCCGTCGGGCGCGCCCGGCCCCAGTGAAAATTTGGGCGGTGGCGTGCGCGGCGTGATGAAGGGCAAAATATTCGAGAAGGTCGGGGTCAATGTCTCGACCGTCTGCGGGACGTTCGAAGGCGATTTCGCCAAATCGATCCACGGTGCGGGCGAGGATCCGACGTTCTTCGCCACTGGCATCAGCCTGGTCGCGCACATGGCCAACCCGCATGTTCCGGCCGTGCATATGAACACCCGCTTCCTGGTCACCACCAAGCGCTGGTTCGGCGGCGGCGCCGATCTCAATCCACCCTTGCCGCGCGAAGGGGACACCGAAGATTTCCACGCGACGCTGAAAGCCGCGTGTGACGCGCATGACGCGGGCCATTATCCGCGCTTCAAGCAATGGGCCGACGATTATTTCTACATCCCGCACCGTGGCGTGCATCGCGGCGTCGGCGGCATCTTCTATGATCATCTCGAGGGTGATTTCGCCGCCAATTTCGCCTTCACCAAGGATATCGGGCGGACGTTCCTCGACACCTATCCGCGAATCGTGCGGCGACGCATGAACGATGCGTTCGGCGATGCCGACATCGCGACGATGCGCAACTGGCGCGGCCGTTATGCCGAGTTCAACCTGGTCTATGACCGCGGCACGCTGTTCGGATTGAAGACCGGTGGCAATATCGACGCGATCCTGATGAGCCTGCCGCCGGTCGCCACCTGGGAATAATGGTGTGGGGAATAATGGTGTGGGGAATAATGGTGTGGGGAATGATCGGGTCGGGAATGATGGGGTGAGAGTGAACCAATGGGGCTGACCCCGGTCGCCGATGCCGAGGTGGCGACGATCGTCACTACGCTGGAGATGCGCAAACGTCCGCCCGCGCGTCCCCTGCCCGATTCGCGCCTGCGACTGGTCGCCTGGGATCGCCCGACACCCGACAAATATCGCGCGCTGTTCCGCCGCATCGGGGCGCCCTGGCTATGGTTCTCGCGGCTGGTCATGGACGATCGCGCCCTGATCCGGATCATTCACGACCCCGATGTGGCGATCTTTGCCGTGGTCGATCCGGCAGGCGTCGAAGTCGGCATGCTGGAACTGGATTTTCGCGAACCACACACCTGCGAGCTGTCCTATTTCGGACTGATCCCGGAACTTGCCGGGCAGGGTCATGGCCGCTGGCTGATGGCTCAGGCGTTGAACCGTGCCTGGATCAAAGGGATCGACCGTGTCTGGATTCATACCTGCACGCTCGATCATCCAGCGGCACTCGGCTTCTATCGCAAGTCCGGCTTCGCGGCGATCAAGCGCACGATCGAAACCTTCCTCGATCCGCGCCTGACCGGCGACCTGCCGCGCGACGCCGCGCCTCAGATACCCTTGTTCGACGCCGGGCTCGACAGCAACCGCCGGTAGAAGGCGATCTGAATTAGCGCTACCGCCAGCATTGTCGCTGCGGTTACCCCGGCGGCGGCGGCATCGACCATCGCGATCACGACCGGGTTGGCCATGTTAGCGGCGGTCAGGCGATGGTCGATCAGCACGAATGGCAGCGCCGCGAGCGCGCCGCCCAGGACGGTCGCCCCGGCCAGCGCCGCCGCCGTCAGGCCATTGCCGCGCGTCAACGCCCAGCTGCGGGCGATCGAGCGCCGGATACTCGGCTCCGGTTCCGCGACGAGGATCGGTCCGACCACCATCAGCCGCCCGAACAGATACAGGCCGGGTAGCAGGAACAGCACGAAGAACTGCCCGAAGCCGAGCGGCAGGCCAGTGATGATCATCGCTGGCAGGAAACGCGGGAACAACCGGAAGGCGCGGGCCAGCGCCGCGCCCAGATCGGGCCGGTCGGCGTGAAGATAAAGCACCAGAACGACCAGCGCGCCATACTGCACGATCGCTGAGGCCAGCAGGTACCAGCCGCCATAGGTCAGCATCCAGTTGGATACCGTTTCTGCCAGCGCGCGGCGCGCGGCGTCGGCCATCCCAGGATCGGCCGACAAAGACGGCATCGCCGGCACCAGCAGCATGATCGCAAACAGCGGCAGGAAAAGGATCAGCCCGGCCAACGGCAGCAACAAGCCATGGTCGGCTTTCCACATCGCCCACGCATCGGCGAGCGTACCCGCCATACCATTCCTCATCGTGTGCCGCGATTCATGCCCGATTCGACGATCGATTCTCGCCGGTCGCGCACCGCGAGATAGAGTTTGGCGGTAAAAGCGGCCAGCAACGCCGTAAAAGCGGTCTCGACCGCGCCGACCAGAATCGAGGCGAGCACAGTCGCCACGGAAATATCCCCTTCGCCGCCCGCAACAAGGTTCAACAGTGATCCGAAGACGAACTTCGCAGCAAGGATCGCCACGGTTGCAACGATGCCGAACAGCACCATCACGCCGATGATCTTCCAGGTGATGCCGCGCGTCAGTATGAAAGACCGGCGGAACACACCCAGGCCGCGACGCTCCCATACGACGATCGGATAAACCAGCGCGAGCCGCGCGGCGAGCCAGATCAACAGCATCACGGCGACCAGACCATAAATCCCCACGAAACCGGCTATGGCCGGGGCCATCTCCTGTCCGCTCCCGGCCATCGCCGCCGTGAAATCATAGCCGGACAGCCCCATCGCCACACCGATCGGCGCGACCAGCAGCATCGCAGCGACAAGCATCAAGGCGATCACACCGATCAACGGCAACAGCCGCTTGTTCGCAACCCCGATCGCCGCGGCGCGGCCGGCAGCGGGATCGATCGCCAGCGCGGTGATCGCAACCTGCCCCCAGCGAGCGATGATCCCCACGATCAACCACAGAATTGATGTCGCTAAGGGCGAAGATGTCATCAGCGGCGCGAGATTTGCGTGCAGTGACATCGGCAGGAAGATCGCAAATAGCGCAAGCGGCACGACGGCCGACAGATTGTCGCTGAGAAACTCGGTCGCGCGATCCCAGACATTCCCCATAATGACCATAACCGATGCGACTCCCCCGCGCCTTATGTGCGCTTGGCTCGCTGTTAGCGCAGCGATGCCGCGCTTGCCAATGCTTGCACCGACGGGTCGGGAGGGCCAAGTGGCCGATTGTGAGCAGCTTTCTCAACAATGATATCGAATGGCGCGTGACGCCGCAGCCGATCGACTATGCCGTGGCGCTCGCCGAGATGGAGGCTCGCGCGCAAGATGTGGCGCTCGGCACCGCGCGCGAACTGATCTGGCTGCTCGAACATCCGCCGGTCTATACCTCGGGCACCAGCGCCGACCCAGCCGAGCTGATCGATCCACGCTTTCCCGTGGTCCATGCCGGGCGCGGTGGGCGCTACACCTATCACGGGCCGGGACAGCGCATCGGCTATGTCGTGCTCGACCTCAACAAGCGCGGCCGCGATGTACGGCGCTTCGTCCACGCGCTCGAAGGATGGGTGATCGCGGCGCTCGACCGGATCGATATCTCGTCGTTTCGCGCGCCCGGTAGGATCGGCATCTGGACATTGGATCAGGGTCAGGAGGCGAAGATCGGCGCGATCGGGGTGCGCGTGAAGAAATGGATCACGATGCACGGTTTCTCCGTGAACCTGTCGCCCGACCTGTCTCATTTCGGCGGCATCGTGCCGTGTGGTCTGGCCGAATTCCCCGTGACGAGCGCGCAAAAGCTCGGAAAAGCAACAGATCTTGCAACCTTTGACGCCGCTTTGGCGTTAGGCGCGGACTCGTTCCTTGAAACGGTTTCTTCATCCGTCGTAAACTCGGCCTGAAAACTGGGCTTGAGGCACGACCCTAATAAGACTAATGTCCACCACGGTTTGGGTATTAAAGGTCTCGAGGCCATCCAGATCCATTATCTAGGGAGCTTTCCAAAATGCGTGCATTCATCACCAAGGCCATGATCGTTGGCGCCGCGCTGGCGGTTTCGGCCTGTGGTCCGACCACCACCACGACCACCGACAACACGATGGTTACCGATCTGAACGCAACCGAAGGCATGGACACCATGACCTCGGACAACATGACCACCGTCGACGGCGCAACCGACAATGGCGGCATGATGGCGAACGACACGATGATGTCGAACGACACCATGATGTCGAACGACACCATGATGACCAACAAAACGGTCACCACGAACGCAATGTAATCGACCTTTGGGTTGTTATATTCAGGGCCGCCCGGGAAACCGGGCGGCCCTTTCGATTCCAGCCAGCATGATCGGACGGATGCGATACTGCGTTGGGCTGGACAGTCGTAGCATATGGAATCATGGTGAAAATGCTTGGGGCACCGGACAAAAAGCCGTAACCGGTGCAGCGTCGAGTGTGAGAGGTTAGTGATGACTGTATTGCGTATCCTGGTTTCCGCCTTCCTTACCGTCGGCCCGCTCGCCGCGACGCCGGCATCGGCACAATTCTTCATGGCATCGCGCGATTTCAGCGGTGCGCCGGTGCGCGGCGACGAGCCCGGCATCGGCGTCGAAATGCCCGGCGCGACCGATGCGGAAATCCGCGCCGCCCTGCTGTGGAACATGCGCGCCGCGCTCAACGTCGCCGCGCTCAGCTGCGAATTCGAACCGACGCTGTTGACGGTGTCCAATTACAACGGCCTGATGGTTGACCATAAGGACGAGCTGGCAAAATCGTACGAGGCGCTCACCAAATATTTCAAGCGCATCAACAAGACGCCCAAGGCCGGCCAGACCGCGCTCGATCAGTTCGGCACCCGCGTTTATGGCAGCTTCACGACCGCCACCGCGCAATATGGCTTTTGCCAGACCGCCTCGTCGGTCGGGCGCGACGCGATCTTCCAGCCGCGCGGAACGCTGTACCAGGTGGCGATGAACCGCATGCGTTCGCTCCGCAACAGCCTCGTCCCCTATGGCGAACAGCGCTTCCCGCGCGGCATCCGCCTCGACCGCGCGATCACCGTGCCCCGCGTCGATGCGATATGCTGGAGCAAGAAGGGCGAGTGGAACGAGAAGAAATGCGGCACCACCGTCCAGTGGGTGACGCGCTATTAAATTAGCGCAGTCCCAGCAGCTTGTGGGTCTGGATCGTCAATCGCCAGCGCGGACGGTCCATCACCAGCGCGATTGCCGCGGCGTGATTGGCCTCGGCCGCCGCGCTGTCGAGCGGCTGGAGCAGGAAATGGGTGAAGTCCCAGCCTTCGATCGTATCGATATCCGTGCCGGGCTGCGGCCAGACCAGCTTGAGCTCGTCGCCTGAACGCTGCACGACCTCGCTGCCCGCCTTTGGGCTGATGCAGACCCAGTCGATGCCGGGATGCACGGCCAGGGTACCGTTGCTTTCAATCGCAATCTCAAAGCCGCGCGCATGCAGCGCCTCGATCAGCGCATCATCGACCTGGAGCATCGGCTCGCCACCGGTCAGCACGACGAAGCGCCCTTCCACCCCCTCGCCCCAGAACCCCAGCGCCGTATCGGCGAGTGCCTCGGCGCTGGCGAATTTCGCGCCGCCCAGTCCATCCGTACCGACGAAATCGGTATCGCAGAAGCGGCACACCGCGGTCGCCCGGTCCTGCTCGCGGCCCGACCAGAGATTGCACCCGGCAAAGCGTATGAACACCGCACGCCGACCGGCGTTCACACCCTCACCCTGCAGGGTAAGGAACATCTCCTTGACGGCATAACTCATCGCCACAGCCTCAGGCGGGCAGGACGGCATAGGCGGTTGGATCGGGCAGCCCGGCCTCCGCAAACCCCTTGGCGCGCAGCCGGCAGCTATCACACTGCCCGCAATGCACGCCACCCGGCGCCGGATCGTAACAGGACCAGCTGATCCCCGCATCGAGCCCAAGTCGCGCCGCTTCGCGCACGATATCCGCCTTGGTCATATGCTGCAGCGGCGCATGGATCCTGAATGGCGCACCTTCGACCCCGGCCTTGGTCGCCAGTTCGGCCAGCGCTTCGAACGCGGCGATGAATTCGGGGCGACAATCGGGATAACCCGAATAATCCAGCGCGTTGACGCCGATATACAGGTCGCGCGCGCCCGCCGCCTCGGCCCAGCCGAGCGCGAGACTCAGGAAAATTGTGTTGCGCGCCGGCACATAGGTGACCGGAATCCCCTCCCCCACCCCGGTCTTCGGCACATCGATATCGGCGGTCAGCGCGGAACCGCCGAATGCCGACAGGTCGAGCGGCATGACGATATGGCGTTCGACGCCAAGCATATGCGCGATGCGCCGCGCCGCGGCGAGCTCGACATGATGGCGCTGATTATAGTCCATCGAGAGCGCGAGCAGCCGGTGTCCATCCTCTTTGGCCCGCGCCGCCGCAACCATCGAATCCAGCCCGCCCGAGATCAGGACGACCGCGTAGGTGTTTGCAGATGTCATTATGTGTCCTGCGCTACGGACAACGGCGCATCACCGCAACCCCGGATAAAATCGGCCCAGGCAAAAAACGGGCCGCCCGTAGGCGACCCAGGGGTGACTCCTCCAGGAGCCGCTAGGGAAGAAAGCGTGCCCGAAAAATGACACGTGCATTGCTTTGCCACTCCACGGTAAACAAGCGCTTAATGCGTGCCTGCGCCGACCCCGCAAGCCCCGACGCGGCGCGCTTCGTAACTGAAGTCGAACGGTGCGCCATCGGCGATCCCTTGCGTCTGCAATTTGAACAGCCGCCCGGTTTCGACGGTGATCGTGGTGCGGCCATGGCCGGCGCCCGGGCAGGTATAATGGACGATCGCCGAATTGGCGGTGTCGGCAACGACGAAGCGCGAACATTGCGCCTTGCCGTGCTGGAGTTGAAGCAGGATGCGCGGATCGGCCACGCACAGGCTGCGCGCGCCCGGCCCGCCGACCTCGCGCAGCTGCCATTGCCCCTGTTCGATCGCATCGAGCGCGATGAGGTGCGGCGCACGCGCCGGACCCTCGCCGGCAGCGACACACCCCAGGAAGAGCAGCCCGAACAAGGCCGGGCGGATTGTCGTCAGAACCCGCATCATCACATCCAGCTTATCTCCGGCCGCGCCAGATGCGCAGACCAGATACCCCATCATCATCTGGGGAGTGATCGGAAGACTTACAATAACGGTTACGAAACGACATTGATTGTCATAAAACGACATCAGTTACTGGCACGGGAAATTTTTGTGCGCAAAAGGCGCAATCGACCGTGATCATGCCATCCTCGCCGGCCATGGCGCGCTGCTCTTCGACCGGGAATTTGCCCAGCACCTGTGCGATATAGTCGGGCGAGCAGCGGCACCCCCTGGACAGCGCGGCCTCGGACAGCAGGCGCACCTCGTCCTCCTCGTTGAACAGCCGCCAGACCAGGGTCTCCAGCGTCAGCGCCGGATCGGCGAGTTCGTCGGCGCCCATTGTCCCGCCAAGGATCGCGACATGTTCCCATTCGGGATGGTCGAGCCGCGTGTGGATACGCTCGCGCCCCTCCTCGCCCTCGGGCAGGTGCTGAAGGAACAGACCGCCGGCGAAGTGCCCGCCACCGGCGCGCCGAGCGATGCCAAGCTTGACTAGCGTCGGGATCTGCTCGGACTGAACGAAATAATTCTGCGCCGCCTCAGCCAGCGTGTCGCCATCGAGCGGCACGATGCCCTGATAACGCTCCTTCGTCGCCGCCTGATCGAAGGTTATCGCAAGATACCCCGCGCCGAACAGCGCAAACAGGCTCGGCTGTTCCGGCCCCGCCGCAAGTCGCTCAGCGTCGAAATCGACATATCCACGCAGTTCGCCGCCCTTGTAATCGCACACCAGCAGCTTGACGACGCCACCATCGGCCTGCGCCTGCAGGGTCAATTGCCCACCGGCGTCCTTGAGCGTCGATCCGATCAATGCGGCAAGCGTCAGCGCCTCCGCGAGCAATGCTTCGATCGCGAGCGGATAGGCATGCGCGGCCAGGATCGTGTCGAGCACCGGCCCCAGCCGCACGATCCGCCCGCGCGCGTGCCGCGCCGGAATGGTGAAACCGAGCGCGCGATCGGTGTCGTAAATGTTACCGTCTTCCATTGTCATCCCCGCGAAAGCGGGGATCCCGCTTCTTCTGCTGGCGCTGCACAAAGGCAGCGGGATCCCCGCTTTCGGGCCCTATCGAACTATTACTTCGATGGGGCCCGAAAGCGGGGATGACGGAAGATAGGCGTTAGAACCCGCGAAACAACTCGGCGAATATTCAACCGATCTGTCCAAAGCACCAGCGCAGGATCGATTTCTGCGCATGCATGCGGTTCTCAGCCTCTTTCCAGATCAGCGACTGCGGTCCGTCGATCACCGCATCGGTCACTTCCTCGCCGCGATGCGCGGGCAGGCAGTGCATGAACACGGCATCGGTCTTGGCCTTGGCCATCAGCGTCTCGTCGACCTGATAGGGCCACATCGCCTTCAATTTGGTCTCGGCATGGTCCTGACCCATCGAGATCCAGGTGTCGGTGACCACCACATCCGCGCCCTCGACAGCCTCTGCCGCAGTGCCGACGACGCGCGCGCGCCCTTGCCCTCGGGCAACATCGCTGCCTGATGGCATAAAGCCCTGCGGGCACGCCGCGACGACGTCGAAGTGCATCAGCGCCGCCGCCTCCATGATCGACGCCAGCACATTATTGCCGTCGCCGAGCCACGCCCATTTCAGGCCGGGCAGCGGCTTGCCCGCCTCGATCACGGTGAGCAGGTCGGCCATGATCTGGCTCGGATGCGATGCATCGGTCAGACCGTTGATCACCGGCACGCTGGCGTATTCGGCCATCTGTTCGATCTTGGCATGATCGTCGGTGCGGATCATGATCGCGTCGCAATAACCCGACAGGACGCGCGCCGTATCGGCGATCGTCTCACCGCGTCCGATCTGCGTGGTGCCCGCATCGAGTATGATCGAACTACCGCCCAATTGCCGCATCGCCATGTCATAGGATACGCGAGTTCGCGTCGAGTTCTTCTCGAACACCATGCCCAGCACATGGCCGGCAAGCGGCACATCGCTATCCGCGCGGCCCTTGGGCCAGCCCTTGCGCAACGCCTTGCGATCGAGCGCGTCCGCGATCATCGCCGCAATCCCGTCGCCCCCGGCATCGGACAGGTCCAAAAAGTGGCGGTACATCAGATCCTCCCCGGAACGGGGAGGGGGACCATTCGCTTATTCAGTGAATGGTGGAGTGAGACCTCCCCACGCACAACATTGCTTGGCACGCCCCCTCCACCAGCTTCGCTGGTCCCCCTCCCCAGTCCGGGGAGGATTTGAGAACCCATCACTCGTCCGCAGCGGGCACATAGACCCGCGCCGCCTCGCTCAGCCGCTCGATACATTCCGCGATATGGTTTTCGTCGATCACCAGAGGCGGCAGGATGCGCACGACATTGTCGCCCGCCGCCACCGTCAACAAGCCGTGATTGTCGCGGCAATGCGCGACGAAACGGCGGCTGTCGGACTTGAGCTTGATGCCGAGCATCAGGCCGTGCCCGCGCACACTGTCGAACAGATGATCGTGATTGGGCAACATCTGCTCGAGCGCCTGGCGCAGCCGCGCGCCCATCCGCTCGACATTTTCAAGGAAACCGGGCTCGAGGATCACGTCGAGCACCGCTTCGCCCGCCGCCATCGCCAGCGGATTGCCGCCATAGGTCGATCCGTGCGTGCCGATCACCATACCCTTGGCCGCTTCTTCGGTCGCAAGACACGCGCCAAGCGGGAAGCCGCCGCCGATACCCTTGGCGGCCGCAATAATGTCCGGCACCACGCCGTACAGTTCATGAGCGAACAGCTTGCCGGTACGACCATAGCCCGCCTGCACCTCGTCGAGCACGAGCAGCAGGCCGTGTTCGTCGCACGCCTTGCGCAGCCCTTTGAGGAACTCCTTGGTCGCCGGGCGGATACCGCCCTCGCCCTGGATCGGTTCGACCAGGAAGCCGGCGGTGTTGTCGTCGATCAGCGCCAAAGCACCTTCGAGATCGTTGAAATTGGCATATTTGAAACCCGGCAGCAGCGGTTCGAATCCGTCGCGCATCTTCGCCTGGTTGGTCGCGCTGATCGTGCCGAGCGTCCGACCGTGGAACGCCGTATCAAAGGTGATCAGGTCGTGGCGTTCGGGATTGCCGTTGACGAAATGATAGCGGCGCGCGGTCTTGATCGCGCATTCGACCGCTTCGGCGCCCGAATTGGTGAAGAACACCGTGTCGGCGAAGCTCGCATCGACCAGCCGCTGCGCGAATTTCTCGCCCTGTGGCGATCCATACAGGTTCGACACGTGCATCAGCGTCGCCGCCTGGTCGGCGATCGCCTTGACCAGCTTTGGATGACCGTGCCCCAGCGAATTGACCGCGATGCCGCTGGCGAAGTCGAGATATTTCTCGCCTCGTTCACCATAGAGATACACACCCTCGCCTCGCACCGGCCGCACCCCGCAGCGGGGATAGACGGGCATAAGTGGGGTGATCGGCATGACGGTGCTCCTGAAAAGCAAATGGGCGACCAGAACGGTCGCCCGAAGCGGACTTTTAGGGTTTGCCCGGAGGAGCGTCAATCATCGCAGTCGAAGCCGACTGCATAGCGCCGTTTAGACCTCCCTCGCGTTTCCACGCGATCGAGGCCGATTGGGCGACCCTAGTTCTTCAGCCGCCAGCCACCCTTGAGCAGCGCATAGCAAAGCAGCCCGAGCGCCACGTCGATCGCCAGGATGACGATGCTGCCGATCCAGATCGGCGAATCGGCCGTGCCGAGAAAGCCGTAGCGAAACCCCGAGATGATGTAGAAAAACGGGTTGGCGTGGCTGATCGCCTGGAAGGTCGGGGCCAGCCGGTCGACCGAATAGAAGGTGCCCGACAAAAGGGTCAGCGGCCCGACCACGAAATTGGTCACCGCGGCGGCATGATCGAACTTCTCCGCCCAGATGGAGGTCAGCACGCCGAGCAACGCAAGGAAGGTCGCACCAAGCAGCCCGAACCACAGGATCGCGATCGGGTTGCGCGGGACGACATGCACACCGGGCCAGACCAGCATCGCCAACCACACCGCGAAACCGACGCAGAAAGCGCGCGTCACCGCACCCCCGACCAGCGCGGCGAGCAGTTCCGCGGTCGACAGCGGCGGCATCAGATAATCGACGATCGTGCCCTGGATCTTACCGACCAGCAGCGAGAAGCTGGCATTGGCGAAGGCGTTGGTCAGCATGCCCATCACGATCAAGCCCGGAGCGAGAAAATCAGCGAATGCTACCTCGGTTCCTCCGACATGCACCGCGCTCCGGGCGCCCATCGCGACTGTGAAAACGATCAGATATAACAGCGTCTGCATCGCCGGCGCCCAGATCGTCTGGAGCTGCACCTTGAAGAATCGACGCACCTCCTTGATATAGAGGGTTCGAAGACCGCCCCAATTGACATTCCGGATGACGGGAACGCCTGGGGCGTTTAACACCGCCGATTGAACTCCATAGGTTTCTGGGCCGATTGGGGGCTGGCTGCTCATGGCGAACGCGCTAATGACTGCCGCCGCCACCTGCAAGTCGCCATGGTAAAACGACGGCCATGATTTGAGGATTTGAGATGAGCTGGACCGACGAGCGTATCGATACGCTGAGAAGGATGTGGGAAGGCGGCAGCACCGCGAGCCAGATCGCCGAGGAACTCGGCGGGGTCAGCCGCAATGCGGTGATCGGCAAGGCGCATCGCCTTGGCCTGCAGTCACGCCCTTCGCCGGTCAAGGCCAACGAGCCCGACGCCGCCAAGCCTGTCGCTGCCGCAACGCCCGCGCCCAAGCCCGCATCCCCTCCTCCGCCGCCCAAGCCGGTGGTGGTCGCCGCGCCGCCTCCGCCCGCCCCGGTCCAGGAGATCGAGGAAGAGGACGAAGACGAGGATGACGGCGAGGAAGTGGTCGTCGCGAAGCCCGCCGCGCCGCCTCCGCCGATCATGCGTTCGGTCGGCCCCGGCGGCTTCCTGCGTCAGGCCCCCGGCGAGCAGCAGGCACCGATAACCCCGGCGCCGCCGCGCCGCCTGGTGCCGGCCAAGCCCTCGGCCGACATGGCGGACAAGACGACCTTGCTCGATCTCAACGACAAGATCTGCAAATGGCCGCTTGGCCATCCTGGAGAACCCGATTTCCACTTCTGCGGCGACAAGGTGAATCCCGGTTTCCCTTATTGCGTCGCTCATTGCGGCCATGCCTATCAAGCGCAGCTGCCGCGCCGCGATCGCCGCCCGCCGCCGCCGTTGCCGTTCGGTGGCGTCCGCGCCCGCTGATCTCAGCGCACAAGACCAAAAAAAAGGGCCGCCCGCTTTCGCAGGCGGCCCTTTTTTTGTCTGGCGACACGCTCTCTCCGTCATTCCCGAGGAAGTGGGCGAGCACCCGGACTGGATGACCCGGGTGAGAGATTACCCCGGGCCGGTGATATCACCCTAGAAGCGGAACTGCGCGGTTGCGCGGACGCTGTGCCAGCGGAACTGATCGTCGCTGCGTGCGAAGTCGGTGCCGGTGGTGTTGGGCGGCAGGATGAACGGGTTGGTCGCCGGCGCCGTGCCGGCACCCGCGCGGACGGTGTAATCATCGTCCTTGTACTGATTGTAGAGATACTCGAGACCGATCGAGAAGTTGCGGCCAAGCTTCTGTTCGATACCACCGCCCGCGACGAAGCCCCAGGCATCATCGTCACCGCTGCCGGTGAAGCTGTTCAGCCCGTTGCTGGTCGTGAAGCTGTGATCGAGCTTGGCATAGGCCGGACCGCCGGTCGCATAGAACAACGTCGTGTTCGCGGCATAACCGAGGCGCAGACGAAGGTTCGCGTCGTAATCGACCTCGCGTGTCATCGTGTAGCGTGCCGGCGTCGTACTGAACGCCGAGACGCTATCGCGAATCTGGGTCTTGCCGAATTCACCAACCACACCGGCGACAATATTACCGAACTGCTTGTCGAAGCCGATCCGCGCCGAATAGCTGATATTGTCCTTGTCGTTACGGCACGCGACATTCGCGGTCGAGGTTGCCGCACCGCCACAGAAACCCGGCGAAAAAGCATTGGCACCAGACCCGGTAGTAACCGTGTCGCCGAAATTGCCGTCGAGATTGCGATCGAACAGGATCTTCTCATTGCCATCGTTGGGCTGAGCGTCGAAGCCAATCGTCCCGCCAACATAGACGCCGTCGAACGGTGCCTTTTCGGTATCCTGGGCAAAGGCGGGGCCGGCGAGCGCGAGAGCGGCGGCGCTTGCGACGAGGGTAATGATATACTGGCTGCGCATCGTGTTACTCCCAATGGTGCGTTAGCGAAGGCAGGAACGTTCGCAGTTGCAACACGGGCGCATGCCCAGCGTCATTTACACAACATGTTACAAATCGGCCACAGCGGCGGCACGCTTGCCCGAGAGAGTCTTGCTCTCCTATAGCGAGGCATGGCCGATGATCTGTTCGCTTCCTCCACTACCACCGGGTCCGATTACAACGCGTCATCGATCGAGGTCCTTGAAGGCCTCGAACCGGTTCGCCGCCGCCCCGGCATGTATATCGGTGGTACCGACGAGCGCGCTCTGCACCACCTTGCCGCGGAGGTCCTCGACAATGCGATGGATGAAGCGGTTGCCGGCCATGCGACGCGGATCGAGGTCACGCTCGAACCCGGCAACCGGCTGACCATCGTCGACAATGGCCGCGGCATTCCGGTCGATCCGCATCCTAAATTCCCCGACAAATCGGCACTGGAGGTGATCCTTTCGACGCTCCATTCGGGCGGCAAGTTCGACGGCAAGGCCTATGCGACCTCGGGCGGGTTGCACGGCGTCGGCGTCAGCGTGGTCAATGCGCTGTCATCCGACACGACGGTCGAGGTGGCGCGCAACAAGACGCTATACCGACAGCGTTTTTCGCGCGGCGTGACGCTCGGTCCGCTCGAGGCGCTTGGCCCGACACCGAACCGGCGCGGAACTTCGGTCAGCTTCGTGCCCGACGAGGAGATTTTCGGGCCGGAGATGCACTTCAAGCCGGCACGGCTGTACAAGCTCGCCCGCTCCAAGGCCTATCTCTTCGCCGGGGTCGAGATCCGCTGGAAATGCTCGCCCGAACTGATCACGCCCGAATCCTCTGGCGACACCCATGCGGAAGCCGTGTTCCAGTTCCCCGGTGGCCTTGCCGATCATCTGCGCGAACAAGTCGGCACGCGCGAATGCGCCACCGCAGACTTTTTCGCCGGCACGCAGGACTTCCCCAACGAACAGGGCCGGGTCGAATGGGCGGTCGCCTGGCCGTTATGGAGCGACGGGTCATACAGCTGGTATTGCAACACCATCCCGACCCCCGATGGCGGCACGCATGAGGCCGGCCTGCGCGCAGCTTTGGTGCGCGGCATCCGCGGCTTCGGCGACCTGGTCGGCCAGAAAAAGGCCAAAGACATCACCGCCGACGATGTGATGGTCGGCTGCGAATTGATGCTCTCCGTGTTCATCCGTGAACCGCAATTCCAGAGCCAGACCAAAGACCGTCTGACTTCGCCTGAGGCAGCGCTACTGGTCGAAAAGGCGGTGCGCGACCATTTCGACCATTATCTCAGCCGCAACATGGAACGCGGCAAGGCATTGCTCGGCTATGTGCTCGAACGGATGGACGACCGCCTGCGCCGCAAGGCGGAGCGCGAGGTCAAGCGCAAGACCGCAACTTCCGCGCGCAAGCTGCGCCTGCCCGGCAAGCTGACCGATTGCTCCTCCGACGATCCCAAGGGCACCGAGTTGTTCATCGTCGAAGGAGATTCGGCCGGCGGTTCGGCCAAGCAGGCGCGCGACCGCAAGACTCAGGCGATCCTGCCGATCCGCGGCAAGATCCTCAACGTCGCATCCGCCACCTCGGCCAAGATCGGCGCCAATCAGGAGATCGCCGACCTGATCCAGGCGCTTGGCTGCGGCACGCGCAAGGACTGCTTGCCCGAGAATCTGCGCTACGAACGCATTGTCATCATGACCGACGCCGATGTCGACGGCGCGCATATCGCGACTTTGCTGATGACCTTCTTCTTCCAGGAAATGCCTGAACTGGTGCGCCAGGGTCACCTCTTTCTCGCCCAGCCGCCGCTCTATCGCCTGACCGCCGGCACCAAGTCGCTTTACGCGATGGACGATGCGCACCGCGCCGCGATCGAAGCGAAGGAATTCAAGAACAAGAAGGTCGATGTCGCGCGCTTCAAGGGCCTTGGCGAAATGAACCCGATGCAGCTGCGCGAAACCACGATGGACCCGAAGACGCGATCGATGCTGCGCATCACCCTGCCGCAGGAATATGAGGAACGCGCGGTGGTCAAGGATCTGGTCGATCGCCTGATGGGCAACAACCCCGCGCACCGTTTCGCCTTCATCCAGGAGAACGCCGCGCGGATCGAGGAAGACGCGATCGACGCCTGATCTCTCCGGATTTCGAGGGACCGTTCATGCGCTTACTGATGACTATGTTCGCCGCGCTGCTCCTGCCCGTTGCGGCAATTGCGCAGACACCGCCGGTCGCAAGCCCGGCGCCGGTCAAGGCCGCGCCCGAACTGGCAGCGCGGATCGCCGAACTGCCCGCACTGCTCAAGGGCAGTGGCGATTACGACGCCAGCTTCTCGCCCGCCTTCCGCGCCGCCGTGCCCAAAGCGACGTTCGCGACGATCAGCGCACAATTGTCCACATCAAGCGGTGCGGTAACCGGGATCGAGCGCGTCACGCTCGTCAGCCCCTGGAGCGCGACCGTCCTTGTCGGCTTTGAACGCGGCATTGCGACGATGCAGATCGCGGTCGATCCGGCGGCGCCGCACCAGATTGCCGGCCTTCGCGTCACCGGCATGTCGGGGCGCGAGGCGACGCTGGGCGCGGTGATCGACACGCTGGCCAAACTGCCCGGCACTACCGGCTTCGCCTTTGCCCGGCTCGACGCTGCCGGCCCTGCACTTCTGCAATCGCGCGCGCCGGACCGTACCTTCGCGATCGGATCCGAATTCAAGCTTGTCATTCTCGCCGAACTGGTGCGCTCGATCTCAGCGGGCGAACGGCGCTGGGAAGACGAGGTCACGCTCGACGGCACGCCATTGCCCGGCGGGGCCTATACGATGACCCCGGCCGGCACCAAAGTGTCGATCTACGCGCTGGCCGAACAGATGATCTCGATCAGCGACAACAGTGCGACCGATATATTGATCAAACTGGCCGGGCGCGCGAAGGTCGAGGCGATGCTCGGCACGGTCGGGATCGCAGATCCAGCGGGTATGCGGCCGTTCCTGTCGACTTTGGAAGTGTTCAAGCTCAAGGGCGGCTCAAATGGCGTGCTTGGCGAGCGCTGGGCGGCGCTCGACGAGGCAAGTCGCCGCGCCCTGCTCGATGGCGAGGTCGCGAAGCTGCCGATCTCGGCGATCGACCCAGCCATGTTCGCCGCCGGCAAGCCGCTGCGCATCGACAGCCTCGAATGGTTCGCGACGCCTGCCGACATGGTGCGGGTGATGGACTGGTTGCGCCGTCACAGCGAAAGCGGCCCCGCCGCCCGTGTACGCGACATCCTGTCGAAGAATTCAGGGATAGGCCCCGGCCCGGCCGGGCAATGGCGCTATCTCGGCTTCAAGGGCGGGTCCGAACCCGGCGTCATCGCCATGACCTTCCTGCTACAGGGCAAGGACGACACATGGTACGCGATGTCGGCAAGCTGGAACGATACCGCAGCACCAGTCGACGATTCCCGCTTTGCCGGATTGATGGCGCGCGCGGCGGAACTGGCGGCGGGCGGCTAAGCGTTCGGGGCTTGACGGCCTGCTTCTTTCCGTTCGTTTCGAGCGAAGTCGAGAAACAAGCCATAGCGCCGCGTAAAATTTCTCGACTTCGCTCGAAACGAACGGATGAAGGGCGATTACGATCAGCCGACAATCACCCCCAGGCTATTCGCTCAGCATCCGCCGCTGGTGATATCGCATCCGCACGACAATGCCCGCGAGCAGGTGCAACGCACCGAGAATGACGAAGACCAAGGGCAGGATCCCCGGCAGGCTCGGCATCCACAAATGGCGATACAGCGCAAGCGCAGCGCCGATGATCGCCAGGATGACGCCCATCAGGCGGATCGGCCGCGCGATGCCGCGCAGCTCCTTGCGATAGGCCGCACGCGCGGCCGACGTGCTTAGCTCGGGCGGCGTCATGCCTGCCGCCATTCTTCGCGCAACAATCCCCAGATGAAGCTGTCGCGCACGCCGATATGCGTTTCCCATTCGGCGCGCAGCAGCCCCTCCTGCTTGAAACCAAGCCGTTGGAGCAGGGCATTGGACGCGTGATTGTCGGGATCGGTATCGGCGAACACGCGCCGGTTGCCCTCGCCGAGGAACAGCAGATCGAGCAGCCGCGTCACCGCTTCGCGCGCAAGCCCGGTTCCCCAATGCTGCCGGACAAGTGAATAGCCGATCTCGACCACCCTGCCCTGCCGCTTCTCGTGCGCGGCGACCGTGCCGATCGCCCGAACCCCGCTCTCCCGATCATCACCCTTCAGCGTGATGGCCCAGGTACGCCAACCCTCTGTGGCAATATTGCGTGCCAGCCTCTCGCGCGTCTGCTCGAGCGTGTCGTGCGGCGGATGCGACCACCAGGTCATCAGCTCCGCATCGCCATAGATCGCGTGCATCGCCTCGGCATCGTCAATCGACATTGGGCGCAGGCGCAGCCGCTCGCTTTCGATCACCGAAGGCGCGCTCACGCGGTCAGCGCCTCCACCAGCGCCTTGACCTTCTTCTGCCGCCATTGCGGCAGCGGCGCGACCAGCCAGTAACCGAGCCGGTAAGGCTTTGGCTCGCCAAGCGCGACGACCCGGCCCGATGCGATATCGGCGGCGGCGAGCAGTTCTGGCACGGTCGCGCGGCCCAGGCCCTGCGCTGCCGCGTCGAGCGCCAGACCGGCATCGCCGACCCTCACCAACGAGATATCGGGATCATTGACACAGCCCGGCCAGGAGATGCGCGTATCGATCCCGCCGCCCGGGCGCTCGACCGTGATCATGCCTTCGGACTCGATCGCTTCGCCCTCATGTTCGCCGGGTCCGTCGCCCCAGCGGATCGCGAGATCAAGATTGGCCTGGGTGAAATCGACATCCTCGTCTGCCGATACGAGTACGAAGCGAAGTTCGCCGTCGCCCCGCGCGATCTCGGCAAGGCGCGGCATCAACCATTTCTCGGTCAGGTCGCGCGGCGCGGCGATGGTCAACGACTTGGATGTCTGGCCCGCCTGCATCGCGCGAACCGCCTCTTCGAACTGCAGGAACCCGTGGCGTAGCGCGGCCAGGCCCGCCTCGCCTTCCGGCGTCAGTTCCAGGCCTTTGGTGGTACGGCGGAACAGCACCACGCCGAGCGTATCCTCCAGCGCGCGGATCTGCTGGCCGACCGCAGCGGGCGTGACGGCGAGTTCGTCGGCGGCGCGGGTGAAGGACAGATGGCGCGCCGCGGCGTCGAGCACGCGCAGGCCGTTGAGTGGCAGATGGGTGCGCTTCACGCCCCCACCGCCGGCGCCAGCAGCGTGAATTTCGGGATATCGACATCGAACGCCGACCCATCCTCCGCCATCATATGATAACTGCCCTGCATCGATCCCGTCGGCGTAGCGAGCGGGCAGCCCGAAACGTAATCGAAGCTCGCGCCCGGTGCGATCAGCGGCTGTTCGCCGACCACGCCTTCGCCCTCGACCGAATGGCGCGCACCGCGGCCATCGGTGATGATCCAGTGCCGCGTGAGCAGTTGCACCGCTTGCTCGCCGACATTTTCCAGCCGGATATGATAGGCCCAAAACCAACGGCCGCGCTGCGGCTCGGACTGTTCGGGAAGATAACTCACCGATACGCGCACGATGACCCCGCGCGTCTCCGCGACATTGGGGAACAGCGCTTCCATGCCCCCGCTCATGATCCGATCCGGGTCATAACCCGACCGCCGTCAGCGCCTGGTCGAGATCGTCGATCACGTCCTGCGGATCTTCCAGGCCGACATTCAGCCGCAACAGATTCTCGGTCACGCCCATCTCGATTCTCTTTTCCTCGCTCACGCCATAATGCGTCGTCGAGGAGGGATGAGTCATCAGCGAACGCGAATCGCCGATATTGTTCGAGATATCGATCAGGGCGAGCGCGTCGAGCAGCCCGTGCGCCTGAGCCCGGCCGCCTTCCACTTCGAACGCGAAGATCGGGCCGCAGGCATCCATCTGGCTCATCGCCAGATTATGCTGCGGATGGCTCGGCAGGCCGGGGTGGAGAATGCGCGGCACACGTTTTTCGAGGAACCTGCCGACCTTCAGCGCATTCTCGCTCTGGCGGCGGATGCGCAGGTCGAGCGTCTCAAGCCCCTTGAGCACCACCCAGGCATTGAACGCGCTGAGCGTCGGTCCGGTGTTGCGGGTGAAAGGCAACAGCGTGTTGTTGATGAAATCGTCGGTCCCGCATACCGCACCGGCAAGCACCCGGCCCTGCCCGTCCATCATCTTGGTTGCGCTATAGGCGGTCACATCCGCACCGAACTCCATCGGGCGCTGCAGCGCGGGCGTCGCGAAGGCGTTATCGACGACGCTGACGATGCCATGCTTGCGCGCGATGTCGCACACCGCCTTCAGGTCGACCACGTCCATCGTCGGGTTGGCGGGCGTTTCGAAGAAGAACAGCTTGGTATTGGGCTTTACCGCATCGGCGAATTGCTGCGGATCGCGGGCGTCGACGATCGTCACTTCAACGCCGAATTTGGGCAGCAACGTATCGGTCAGCCAGCGGCACGATCCGAACGCGGCGCGGCCGGCGACGATATGATCGCCCATCTGCAACTGACAAAGCATGACCGCGGTCATCGCCGCCATGCCCGTTGCCATCGACCGGCAGGCCTCGGCACCATCGAGCAGCGCAATGCGCTGTTCGAGCATCTCGACCGTCGGGTTCTGCAATCGCGAATAGGTCATGCCGGCCTGTTCGCCGGAAAACCGCGCCGCGGCGTCGGCGGCGCAATCATAGGCATAGCCCGAGGTCAGGAAGAGCGCCTCCGACGTCTCGCCGAATTCGGATCGCGCGGTGCCGCCGCGGATCGCTTGAGTCGCGGGGCGCCAGGTGCGGGTGATGTCGCGGTTCTGTCCGGTACGGCGTTTCATGGCGCCGCTTTGCCGGGAGGGATCACCCTACGTCAATGCCCACCGCGCCATCCCTCGCTTGAAAGCGGGTCGAGAAGAAGGGATAGCGACGTGGATGCAGGATAGTGCCACCCCACCCCGCCCGACCCTGATCGCGAGCGGCATCGGTGCGGCGGCGCAATTTCTCTTCACGCTCAACCTGACGCGCCCGAGCAGTCTGGTGTTCGACGAGGTCCATTACGTCCCCGCCGCGCGCGTGCTGATCACGCTGAGCCATTCGGCCAACACCGAACATCCGCTGCTCGGCAAGATGCTGATCGCTTTGGGCATGACGCTGTGCGGCGACAATGCGCTGGGCTGGCGGATCATGTCGACGATCGCCGCGACGACGGTAGTGATCGGCGTGTTTGCGATCCTGTGGATGCTGTTCCACCGCACGCGCACGGCGGTGTTCGGCGCGCTGTTCGTGTGTCTCAACTTCACCGTCTTCATCCAGGCGCGAATCGCGATGCTCGACGGGTTCATGGCGGCGTTCGTCGTGCTGGCGATCGTCGCGCTGCTCCGCGCGATGCGCAGCCCGCCGCGCAAGGTGATGCGCCGTTGGGCGCTGGGCAGCGTGTTGCTGGGCCTTGCGGTCGCGACCAAATGGACCGCCGCACCGTTCGTCGCCTATGCCGCGATCGGATTCCTGCTGGTGCGTCGGCGCGATGCCATGGCCTGGCCCGGATTGCGCGCGATCCCCGCGCTGCTGATCCTCGGCACGATCAGTATCGCTACCTATTTCCTGACCTTTGCACCAGCCTTCTTCTATGCCGATCAGCCACTCACGCTCGACCGGCTGATCCCGTTCCAGCTCTATATGTACGGGCAGCAGACTCAGGTCCTGCCGCCGCATCCCTATCAGTCGAGCTGGTGGACCTGGCCGCTGATGATTCGGCCGATCTGGTATCTCTACGAAATGACCGACGGCGCGGTACGCGGCATCTTGCTGCTCGGCAATCCGGCGATCCTGTGGGGCGGCCTGATCGCGGTCGCGGCGTGCCTGCGCATCGCCATGCGCGAACGCTCGATCAAGTTCCTGGCCATCGCCGCGCTCTGGATCGGTTCATATGCGATCTGGGCGATCATCCCCAAGTCGCTTGGGTTCTTCTATTATTACTACCTGCCGAGCATTTTCCTGTGCGTCGCGCTGGCCGCCTGGATCGATCATCGGCGCGGCAAGTGGCGACATTGGGGGCTTCAGTGGGATTGGGCATATCTCGCGTCGGTCGCCGGCCTGTTCGTGGTCTTCTACCCGATCATTTCCGCCGTCGCGCTGCCCAACGACCAGGCGTTCCGGCACTGGATGTGGTTTTCGACCTGGCCATGAGGCTCAGTAGCGGCCCCAGGTGAAGCGCGATGACAATGCGTAATTCCACACCGCGCTGACCATGATCCCGGCCAGCGCCGAAAAGGCCCAGGTGTCCGCCCGCGCATCATACAGGAATGCGGCGACGCCGACATTGGCGACCGCGCCGACCGAGCAGACCACGCAGAAGCTCACCCAGCCGTCGAACAATTCTTTCGCGCCCTTGAGCCGGCTGTCGCGATAGGTCAGCGCGTTGTTGAGGAAGAAATTGAACGTCATCGCGGCGACCGTCGCGATGATCGTCGCGCCGATAAAGCTCATGCCCAATTCCTTGAACAGCAGCCCCAGGAACAGGAAATGCACGCCCGCGCCGAGCGCCCCGATCCCCGAGAACATGGCGAAACGGACCGGAATGACGCGCCCGAACATGCGATCATAGATCGCGATAAGATATTCCATCGCCACGACGTGATCGAGCTTGCTTTCGCCTTCGGTGCGGACCCGGAAGGTATAGGGTAGTTCAAGGAATTTAAGCGCCTTGGGACTGCCGGTCATCAGGTCGAGCAGGATCTTGAAGCCGATCGCGTTGAGATGCGGCGCCAGTTCTCGGACGATCTGCGTGCGGATCATGAAGAAACCGCTCATCGGATCGCTCAGATCGGCCTTCAAGACCCGGCGTGAAAGCTTTGTCGCGAAAGCCGATTTCGCCACCCGATCGCGGTCCCAATCGCCGGTGCCGCCGCCGTCGACGAACCGCGAGCCGATCACCAGGTCGAGCGACTCATCGCCCTGAAGCGCGTCGAGCATCTTGGGCAGGATCGTCTCATCATGCTGCAGATCGCCATCGATCACCGCGACGACCGGCGCGGCGGTCGCGCAGATACCCTCGATACAGGCCGATGACAGGCCACGCCGGTCGAGTCGCTGGATCACCCGCACGCGCCGGTCGAGCCGCGCGATCTCACGCGCGGCCGAGGCCGTGCCATCGGGGCTGTTGTCGTCGACGAAGATCGCTTCCCAATTCCGACCTTGCAGCGCGGCATCGAGCTTCGCGATAAGCATCGGCACATTGCCGACCTCATTGAAGGTCGGAATGACGATGGCGAGTTCGAGCAATTCTTTCATAGTTCGGCCAGCACCGCATCGCCCATCGCGCGGGTCGAGAGCGTGCCGCCGAGGTCATGGGTGCGCGCGCCGCCGATCAGCGCCGCCGAAACCGCCGCCTCGATTCTCTGCGCCGCCGCCTCGTGGTTCAGCGAATGCCGCAGCAACATCGCAGCGGAAAGGATTGTCGCGCATGGATTGGCCTTGCCCTGCCCGGCAATGTCCGGTGCGGAGCCATGGATCGGCTCGTACAATCCGGTATCGCCGCTCCATGCCCGCAATGAGGCGGATGGCAACATACCGATAGATCCCGCGCACATGCTCGCCTGGTCCGACAGAATGTCGCCGAACAGGTTACCAGTCACGATCACGTCGAACTGGCCGGGATTGCGCACCAGCTGCATCGCCGCGTTATCGACATACATATGGGTCAGCGTCACTTCGGGATAACCAACCGCGAGCTCGTTGACGACATCGCGCCACAATTGCGAGGTTTCCAGCACATTGGCCTTGTCGACCGAGCATAGAATGCGCTTGCGCCGTTTCGCCATCTCGAAACCGACGATCGCGATCCGCCGAACCTCGTCCTCGGCATAGGACATCCGGTCAAAACCCTCGCGTCGGCCGTCGCTGGTGAGATGCCGGCCCTTTTCGCCGAAATAGACGTCGCCCGTCAGCTCGCGCACGATCACCATGTCGATCGCGGCCGCAACCTCCCGGCGAAGCGCGGATGCGTCCTCAAGCCCGGGGAACAGCTTGGCAGGGCGCAGGTTGGCGAACAGTCCCAATTGCTTGCGCAGACCGAGGATCGCCTGTTCCGGGCGCAGCGACCGCTCCAGCGCATCACACGATGGGTCACCCACCGCGCCGAACAGGATCGCGTCGGCGCGCTTTGCCAGAGCGAGCGTTGCGGGTGGCAGCGGATGGCCGGTCGCGTGATAGGCCACGCCGCCGATCGGCGCTTCCTCGAAGCTCAGGTCGAGCGCCAGCGCGTCGAGCACGCGGCGCGCTTCGGTGATGACTTCGGGACCGATCCCGTCGCCGGGCAGCAGGGCAATGAGCATTGGTTCTTCCTGGTTAGCGTCGCGGCAATGCCCGCCCCACAACGCTCACGCAACCGCCCTTTTCAGCCGCTCGACCAGTCGTGCGCGCGCTGCGAGCGTCTCGGCGCGGCGATCGGTGAGTATATCCGCCTCCAATGCCCTGCCGGTGATATGCAGCGCGGCCAGGATACCGACCCAGTTCGCCTCGCCGCCGGTACGCAGCACGTCGGGCAAATCATCCAGTTCCAGCCCGTAACCGAGCTCGGCCAGCAACAGCAGTTCGTAGCGCGCCAACGCCAAAGCCCAACCGCGTGCCGCGGGTGCCGCCTCGATCGCGCCGATCACGCCATCGAGCGCGGCATGCAGGCGTGGATAGGGCTGCGCTTCGGGCAGCGCGGTCGCGGTCAGCGCGGTGACCCATTCGAGCGCGGCGGCGGGGAGTGGTTCGGCATAGAGTGGCGCGCGGCTGTGGATCAGTTCGACCGTCAGCCCGGCAAGCTGATCGTCGGTGCGCGCACGCCATTCACCCAGCACGAGATTGGCCGGCTGCAGGATCGGGCGAATTCGCCGCGACTTGCCGCCGCGCACATAACCGGGCTGCAAACCATGATCGGCGGTCAGCGCGCGCACGATCGCGCCATGTTCGCCGTGATGGCGAACAGCAAGGATCAGGGCTTCGGCGCGCAGGTGCATGGGAGGGGTGTAGCGATGCGAGCGGCGCTATTCACCCCATTGTCGACGATCTGTTCGACCGGCCATAATGCTCGGACCACTTAATCGCGGCGATGGACCGCAAGGAGATATGTCACACCCTAATGTGTCATAACTTCGATCCACACAAATTGGTATTTATCTTTTAGATTCAATATCTTAGCTCATCTTCTGCGAGCTAGTTACGCCCGCCGGATTTTCTTGGCCAACTCGCCCAGGCCCAGTTTTCGCGTTGCCCTCTTGCCCAATGCCGTCGCCCGATCGAACGTCCCGAGCGCCATCGTCGTCAGCCGGTTCGCCAGCGACGCGCGCAACAACAGCAAGTCGAGACACGCCACGCCGCCAGTGGCGAACTGGCGCTTGTGCTGCCCCTCGCCCTCGGTGAAGTCGAAATGCTTCAACCCATTTTCGGCATAGAGATCGCGCATCGCCTCCATGTGCAGCACGCTGCCGGGCGACAGGTCGTTGAACACCGGATCGTGCCCGACATATTCATAACGCACCGTGCCCGAGGCGATCGGACAATAGAGATAAGCGGCCGGCTCGCCCGCGACATAGAGCAACCAGCCACGCACCGAATCCGCCGCCGCCAGCGAATACATCCGGGCCAGGAATGCGGCATCGTCGGGCAGGCCCGAGCCAAGCAATTTTTCCTGATAGGTGCGGATCGAGACCCGCCGCGCAATTTCATGGAACGCGGTCATTCCATCGGGAGTGCGGAAACGCCGCACGTCGAGCGTCCCATCGGACAGCGTCGCGATCTTCTTCGCCTTGCGTTTCATGCCGCTACGCGCATTCGACGACATCGTGCCCAGCCAGCCGTCATAGCCGATCGTCAGGTCGGCATAATAGCGCGTGTAGCGTTGCCGCACGAACGCGATCATGCCGCTGCCGGCCTGGATCATCGCACTCTGACGCTCTTCGGGCAGCGACGTGATCTGATAGCCGTCCGCATCGCCATCGAGCGGCGGCAGAGCGGGCAAATGCCCATCGAGCACATCGTCGAGACTCATCGGCACGCGGACGAGTTTACGCTGGATCGAAACCAGCGTGCGCGCGCCGATCTGGAAACGCAACGGCAGCGGCACGGCGGTCATGCCGCGCGTTCCTCGACCATGTTGGACCAGAGCTGCTCCGCACGCCGCCAGCTGGTGCGCAGCGAATTGGGGCCGAGCGGCGCATCGACCCGATCGAGCGCGAAATCGGGCCGGTCGCCGAAATGCATCGTCGGCAAGTTCGCACGGCGTTCGGCAAGCATCCCGCATAGCGCGTCGAAGCGGCGAACATGCACGCCGTTCGGCCGTGTGCCCGACCGATTGGCGAGTTCGAAGCTATGGCTGACGATGGTCACCGCGGCGTGTCTTTCGGCAACCGCATGATCGAGCGCGGCGGCCATCTCTCCGGCCGACAATGCGCAGATCTGAAAGTTGCGCAACGCGCCCGGGCGATCCTCGATCAAGGTCACCGGCACCTCGATCAACCCTTCGCGTTTCACCGGCGCGATCTGTCGCACGGGCAGCCCGATCGCGCTCGGCCAAGGATGTTCGGCGCCATTATGGCTGCTGTCATAAGCGAAGCCGAG
Organism: Sphingomonas sp. UYAg733; assembly: GCF_054057355.1. Taxonomy (NCBI): domain Bacteria; kingdom Pseudomonadati; phylum Pseudomonadota; class Alphaproteobacteria; order Sphingomonadales; family Sphingomonadaceae; genus Sphingomonas; species Sphingomonas sp. UYAg733. The sequence goes on along the minus strand of NZ_JBSRZE010000008.1, from coordinate 110,338 downwards.
GCTGGCCAGTGCGCGCAACGTGTCGTCATTGGCGCTGTAGCTGCCGGCGCGAAACGCGATCGGCCTGGGCGCGCCCGCCGCGATCAGCAATTCGGCCGCGCCGGAGATCAGGTCGCGCTGCTGATCCTGCGGAAAGTCGATCAGTTCGAAACGGCCATGCGTCTTGCCGCCATCGCCCGCCGCCGCGCCGGTCCAGTTGGGATGGAGGTGAAGCTGTACCTCCTGCCCCGCCTCGACCACCGCGCCGACGATGCGCTTCATCGGTTCGAGGCCGAACAGCAATGCCGGCAGCGGATCGACGAAGAAACACGCCTTGAGCTGGTGCCGGGCAAGCACATCGAGCTGATAGGCCAGGCCGACCCCGGCCGGCTCGAGCGAGCGTTCGAAGATCGTCTCGACATCCAGCGACGCGGCGTGGTGGCGCCAGGCGAGTTCGGTATCGACGGTCAGGAAGACAGGCGTTGTCATGCGACCGATTGCTAACGCGACGTGGTGAAGATTCTCCCAACGGCAGCCCGGTCGATCAGGGTTTCACCCCATAGCGGGCATAATCCTCATCGATCCTGGGGCTCATGGTTCGCGCCGCCGCGAGATCGGCATCGCCAAGAGCAGCCTGCCCCATCCGCTTGCGGATCACGCCGCGAACGTAGAGCGATGCGGGCAGGTCGGGCGAAATATCGAGCGCCGCGGCGATATCGCCGAGCGCATCCTCCATCCGTCCCATCTGGAAATAAACCAGCGCGCGGCTGTCGAATGCGGCCATCGGCGATTCGCCCAGTTCGATCGCTTTGGTGCAATCTTTCAATGCCGTATCCAGCGCGATCTTGCCGATCGCCTTGGCCCAGCAACGTGAATTGAGCAGGCCGGGATTGCCGGGCTTTTCGGCGACGGCGATGTCGAGCGCGGCGACCGCTTCCGGCCCCCGGCCCGCGCGCGACAGCACATTGCTCTTCAAATCGAGCCAGCCAGTCTTGTCCTTGCCGCCCGCCGCGATACGTTCATCAAGCAGCGCAAGCGCTTCGGTCATCTTGCCCGTCCGACCCTTGAGCGACGTCAACGCGGCGACCGCCTGATAAGAACTCGGATCGAGACCGTAAGCGGTTTCAGCATCAGCCAGCGCCTTTGAATCATCCCCCAGAGTCGACAGAAAGGTCGCCCGCTTCAGGTAGCTGTCGAGATCGGGTTCGAGCGCGATGACCCGGTCGAGATCGACAATCGCGCCGCGCCAATCATAGGTGCCAGCGAGAAAACTGGCGCGATTGACGTAGCCGAGCTTATCCTTGGGATCGACGGCGATCGCCCTGGCATAGGCCGCCTCGATCGGCTTGAGCCAACCCGAGGCGCGCGCGGTGGCAACGACCTCGCGCCGCGAGGGATAGTTATCGGGCGCCATGACTCGCAACAATCGGGTCTGGGCCAGCGCCAACCGCGCGCGCACCGCAGGGATATCAGCAGGGGAGATCTCCGCGCCGACCGTGTCCATTCGCTCATCGACCGTCGCGATACCGTCCGCCAGCGCGGCAGTGCGGCGCAGCCGGACCCCGGCCAGAGTCTCCGGCAGACTGGTATCGCCGTCGAGTGTGAAACCGGTGATGCCCTTGGGCAGCTTGATCTTGGTCGTATAGGCGAGACTGCCATTCGGAGCGGTCGCGACGGGAACATCGCGCCATGCCGGGCGTGTACGATCGGGCTGGAAGTTCAGCTGCGACGCTGTCCGGTCGAGCGTTCTGCTGAAACGCTTCTGTTCATAAGCCCAGCCGCTCTGCGTGATCATGGTGGCGGTAACGACAGTCGTTCCCGCCCGTGCGTCCTGTATCAACGACTCGCTGACCGGGAGACCTTCGCCGACCATGGTGCGGGCAAAGCCATAAAGCAGGTCGCGGCGTTCCTTCGCACCCAATTGGGCGGATGCCGTGGCGATTTGCGAGGCCATCTGCCCGCGCAGCGTGATCCGGGCGGTGTACAGGGCCGGCAGGCCGAGGCCGGCGGTCTGATCGACATCGAGCGCAACTGCAACGTCAGGACGGCTGGCCGGCACGCGCGGGATCGCGAGCAAATCCGCGCCCGCATCGCGCAGCGGCAGCACCCAGCCGAACGGGAGGCTGTCGTCGAGATCGGCAAGGCGCGCGCCCTGCGCCGTGCCATCCAGCCACAGGCTCTTTTCGCCGATCGTCGCATGGACCAGCACATGATCGAACGCTCCGGGAAGCGGCAACCGCTTCGGCACCGCATCACCGATCTGGCTGTTGGCCGTCACCGCCTCCGCTTCGATACCGAGACCATGGAGCAGGGCGAGGAGCAGCAGGGTTTTCGCCTTGCAGTCGCCATAACGCAGCGACCAAGTCTGAACGGGCGTTTGCGGCGTGTAATTGCCACCGTCCATGCCGCGAAACAGATAGCGGACCTGACCCTGGACCAGTTCCAGCGCCGCGGCGGCCCGCTTGCGCGGGTCGGTATCGGCCTTGGCGATCCGATCGACCTCGGCAGCGAGCGGGCTGCCCGGCGCTATCAGCCCGTCAGTATGGTAAAGCGGCGCCATGACCTTCGACACTGCCGCCCAATCGGCGAAACTGCTCGCTTCGAGGATCGGCATCACGCGCGTCCGGATCGGCGCATCATCCGGCCAGTCGGCGGGTTTGGCCAGCGGCAGAGGAAGGTCGATTTCCTGATAGCCACCCACTTGCTTCGGCTTGACGTCCAGGCCGGGCATATAGGTTCGATAGTTCAGGCTAGTGCCCGATTTCCACAACAGCCGCGCCCGCGCGAAGCCGACCCGGGTAGGCTCGGCGACCAACGGCATCACGGTTTGCATACCGCCCTTCAGCACCTTGTCGCTCCGCGTCACCGAATAGGCCACGCGCAGCACGTCACCGACCCGCAGTCCCTCCGCCGCCATCGTCGCGGTGAGCATGCCGTTCATCTGCAGCGCCTCGAGCTCCGCCTCGCGGCGCAGGACGGTGAAACGGCTTTCCTGCTTGAGCAGGTCGATCCGTTCGTCGCCACGGACGATCGTCACGCGGTGCACGATGAGGTCGCCATCACCGGGTTGCCATTGCAGCTGGATCGTGCCCGCCTGAGTCAGCACATCGGGCGACGCGATGCGCGTCGCGGTTTCCATATAGGCCCAGACCTGTCCGTCCTGCAGCAGTTGCTGCTGATCGAACACAAGGAACGCCGGTGCCTCTTCTCCGGCCGCCAGAGCGGCGGGCGGTGGGGCGGGTTTCACCCAATCGGGCGCGGGCGCATAGATCGGCTTGTCGCTCGCCTGAGCGGCACTGGCAACCGCGACCAGCGCCGTGAAGATAATCGACCGAAACATGATATTGACCCCCGGTAGAAGCCGAGAACATTAGCGTTCGGCTGGTCGCTCGCAAGCGGCGATTGATCCGTTATCGCCCGTGATAAAAGTCATAGACCTGTTGCGCGACCGCCGATGACACACCGGGCGCCTGTTGCAAGTCCTGCAGGCTTGCGTTGCGTACCGCGCGGCCGGTGCCGAAATGCATCAGCAGCGCCTTTTTGCGCGCCGGGCCGATGCCCGGAACCTCGTCGAGCGGCGACGCGCCGATCGCCTTGGCGCGCTTGGCGCGGTGTGCGCCAATGGCGAAGCGATGCGCCTCGTCGCGCAGCCGTTGCAGATAGAACAGCACCGGCGCGTTGATCGGCAGTTGGAACTCGCGCCCGTCGAGCATGTGGAACACTTCGCGCCCGGCATGGCGGTCCGGCCCCTTGGATACTCCGACCAGACAGACATCCTCGATGCCCAATTCCTCCATCACACCCTTGACCGCGTTGAGCTGTCCGCGCCCGCCATCGATCAGCACCAGATCGGGCCAGTCGCCCGCGTCACGGTCCGGATCCTCGGCCTGCGCACGCGCGAAACGACGGCCGAATACTTCACGCATCATCGCGAAATCGTCGCCCGGTTCGGTGTCCGGGTTCTTGATGTTGAACTTGCGATACTGGCCCTTGCGGAAACCTTCGGGTCCCGCGACGACCATCGCGCCGAGCGCGTTTGTGCCCTGAATATGGCTGTTGTCGTAGATCTCGATCCGGTCGGGCGGTTCGCCGAGGTCGAACAGGTCGGCGACTTCACGCAACAGCTTGGCCTGGGTCGTGCTCTCCGCCAGCCGCCGGTCGAGCGCTTCCTCGGCATTGCGCTTGGCCTGGTCGAGCAAGCGGCGGCGCGTGCCCCGCTGCGGCATCGACAGCGTCACTTTGAACCCAGCCCCCCCGCCGAGCGCCTCGCCGAGCAATGCGGCTTCCTCCAATTCACGATCGACAAAGATAGTACGCGGCGGCGGTACCTCTTCATAGAATTGCACCAGGAAACTGGTCAGCACTTCATCCTCGGGCACATCATTGGTGTGCGCCGGGAAGAAGCTGCGATGACCCCAATTCTGCCCGCCGCGGATGAAGAAGGCCTGGATGCCCATGACGCCATTCTTGCACGCGAGCGCGAAGATATCGGCATCGCCCAGCCCCTCTGCGTTGATCGCCTGAGTGCCCTGGATGAAGGTCAGCGCGCGCAACCGATCGCGCAGGATCGCGGCGAGTTCGAAATCCATCGCTTCCGCGGCAGCCTGCATCTGGCCGCCGAGTTTGGTCTGCACCTGAGTCGATTTACCGGCGAGGAACGCCTTTGCGTCGCCGACCAGCTCGGCATAGCCATCCGCGTCGATCCGGCCGACGCACGGCGCCGAGCAGCGCCTGATCTGGTAGAGCAGACACGGCCGGTCGCGGTTGCGGAAGAAACTGTCGGTGCAGGAGCGCAGCAGGAACAGCTTTTGCAGCGCGTTGAGCGTGTTGTTGACCGATCCCGCGCTGGCGAAGGGCCCGTAATAATTGCCCTTGGCGCGTCGCGCCCCGCGATGCTTCTGGATACGCGGAAAATCATGGTCGGCGCGAAGAAGGATGAAGGGGAAGCTTTTGTCGTCGCGCAGCAGCACGTTGTAGGCGGGGCGATAGCGCTTGATCAGCTGCGCCTCGAGCAGCAGTGCCTCGGCCTCGTTATTGGTCGTGACAATGGTCATCGAACGAGTCTGCGCGACCATCCGTTGCAAGCGCTTGGGCAGCCGATCGACCTGAGTGTAATTGGTCACCCGGTTCTTCAGCGCGCGCGCCTTGCCGACATAGAGCACATCGCCGCGCGCATCCTGCATCCGGTAGACGCCAGGCCGCGCCGGCAGCGTCGCCAGCACGTTACGGATCGCCGCGACGCCCGCCTCCAGGTCGGGCGCATCGCTGCCCCTGACGGTGTAGGTCGATTTCTCTTCGTTGAACCGGTCGGGGGCGTTGGGCGCTGACATCTTCGTCTCATTTAGGACTCCGGCGCCAAAGCAACAACGGCTATAACCAAGCCTGAGGGGAAGATGCGATGCGGCTTGCGGGAAAGACGGTCCTGGTCACGGGCGGGACGGACGGTATCGGGCTGGCGCTGGCCCGCCAGCTCAAAGCGGCGGAGTCGATCGTTATCGTGGTGGGACGCAGCCCCGAACGGCTCGCCGCCGCTATCGCGGAGCGTTTCGAAGCGATCGAGGCTGACCTGTCGTCAGAGGCTGGCTGCACCGCCTTGCTGGCAAAACTCGCCGACCGCACGGTCGATATCCTGATCAACAATGCCGGCACGGGCGCGGCATTCGACGTCACCGCACCGATCGACATGGCGGAAGTGGATCGATCGATCTTCCTCAATCTCAACGCGCCGATCCGCCTGATCGCCGGGATGCTCGATCCGCTGCGCAGCCGGCCCGAGGCGATGATCGTCAACGTCACCTCCGGTCTGGCGATCGCACCGAGCGCCAAGGCGCCGGTCTATTGCGCGACCAAGGCGGGGTTGAGAAGCTTCACCATGGCGCTGCGCGAACAGCTGTCCGACACCAGGGTGCGCGTGCTGGAAGTGCTGCCGCCAGTGGTCGAGACGCGAATGACCGCGAATAATTCGCACAAGAAGATGCCCGCCCGCGAATGCGCGCGGCAGATCGTCTCGGCGATGGAGAAGGACAGGGATCAGGCCAATGTCGGCATGACCGCATTGCTTTATGCGGCCTATAATATCTCACCGGCGATCGCGCGGCGGGTAATGCTCCGCTACTGACGCCGCAGGCGACGCCAGTAGCGGAGGAATTAGTTACTTGATCGCCGCCAGGTCGGTCGCGACCTTGGTCAGGATTTCGGGCGTGATCACGCCATTCGACATCGGCGCGACCTGGTTGAGCGACATACCCTTGAAGCTGTCATACATCGGGTGCGTCGTGGTGCCGGGCAGATCGGCCTCGATCACGGCCTTGCCGGCGGCATCGGCGACGATCGTCTCGATCGGCGTGTCGAGCGTGAACTTGCCCGCAGCAGCGGGTGCTACGGCGGCAGGAGCCGCAGGAGCGGCTTCGACCGGCGCGGTCTGGGCAGCGGCAGGGACGGCAACGGCAAGCGCGAGGGCGGCGCCAATAACGACAGACTTCATGGGAGAGCCTCTTTCACAAGATACGGCGCGAATCGCCGCTGACCCGGCTTTAGCCGGATTAGTGGCGATTCGAAATGCAATGTGAAAAGCACGCCCGCCGACACGGGCGAGATCGGCTTTAGTTGAGCCGGCCAAGCCCTGCGATCGTGCGATCGACCAAAGTCTTGTCCGCCTCCGCGCCGTGGCGCTGGGCGATGATCGTTGCCGCGGCCTTGGCGGCGGCATCAGCGGCCTTGGCGCGGACTTCGCCGATCGCGGCGCGCTCGGCGGCGGCGATCTTGTCCTCGGCCATCTTGCCGCGACGCGCGACCAATTCCTGCGCATCGCTTTCGGCCTTGGCGAGCAGCAGCTTCGCCTCAGCTCCGGCGTGCGCGACGATCGCGGCGGCATCGCCGGCGCTGGCCGCGTTACGCGCCTTGGCTTCGGCGAGCTGCGCCTCAGCTTCGGCACGAAGCCGGGCGGCCTCGTCGAGATCGGCACGGATCGCCGCGATCTTCGCGTCGAGCATGCCGCCGATCAGCGCCGGGACTTTTTTCCACAGCATGATCGCGATGACGACGAGCATCGACAGCGCGACGAAACCCGGCGCGGTGACGCCGAATGCCGCCGGCTCGTGGTGCAGTTCGACCACGCCGGTGTGCGCGACGGTCTCTACTGGATGCGCCTCAGCCATGAGCCAGTTCCGCCTTTACCTGCTTTTCGATCGATGCCCGGTCGACCGCGACGCCCGAAAGCTTCGCGACGATGTCCTGCACCGCGTCGATGGTCGATGTCTCGATCTCGGCCATCGCCTGTTGCCGGGCGCCGTCGATCCGCGTCGTCGCGGCCGAAATGCGATCGCCGATATCGGCATCGCCGGCCTTGATCTTCATCTCGGACGCCGCTGTCGCCTTCGCTTTCGCGTCGGTTACCGCCTTGAACGCCTGGCTCCGGGCCGAGTCCAGACCAGTCTGGTACTCGGTTTCCGAAGCCTGGGCGGTCGCGCGCGCCGCCTCCGCCGCGGCGATGTCACCCGAGATGCGCGCGGTACGATCGTCGATCGTCCGCTCGATCTTGGGCACCATCGCCTTGCCGATCCCGAAATAGATCAGGGCGAATACGATCGCGAGCCAGAATAGCTGCGACGCGTAGATCTCTCCGATCTGGGATAACTGCGGCATCTCGAGGTCGTCCTTACTTCTTGACGACGAAGAGGATGAGGATCGCGACGACGAATGCGATCAGGCCGAGCAGCTCCGAAGCCGCGAAGCCGATGAACAGGCGACCCTGCTGACCGTCTGCCGCACCAGGATTGCGCAGCGCGCCTTCGAGGAACGAACCGAACACGTTGCCCACGCCGAGCGCGGCGAGGCCAACGCCGATCGCCGCAAGGCCGGCACCAATGTACATTGCACCAAGATCAGTCATTTCAAAGCTCCTTAGGAATATTCAACTAGTGGAAATCGTGGGATTTAGTGCAGATGCACCGCATCGTGGAGGTAAAGCGAGGTAAGCAGTGCGAACACATAGGCCTGGATCGCACAGACCAGCAGCTCAAGTGCGCTGACGCCGACGATCATCACGAAGCTGAGCACGCTGACGACCGGGCCCATTGCGCCACCGGCGTTGAGACCCTGGACGACGAAGCTGCCGAACACTTCGAGCAGGATATGGCCGGCGGTCATCGCGACGAACAGTCGCAGGCCAAGGCTGAACGGGCGCACCAGGAACGACAGCAGCTCGACCGGCGGGATCAGCCACATCAACCACAGCGGCGTGCCGTGCGGCACGAACAGCGAGAAGAATTTCAGGCCGTGTTTCCACAAACCGACCACCAGCACGATGCCGAACGACAGGAACGCGAGCACCGCGGTCACTGTGATATGGCTGGTCACCGCGAAGGTATGCAGGCCCGGCAGGATCGCCAGCGGCAGCACGCCGACCAGGTTGGCGAACAGAATGAAGAAGAACAGCGAGAAGATATAAGGTGCGAACTTCTTGCCGCCCGAGCCGATGCTGGTGTTCACCATATTATCGATGAAGCTCACCGCGCCTTCGGCGGCGACTTGCCAGCGACCGGGAATCAGCTGACGCTTCAGTCCGCCCGACATGAAGACGGCGAGCAGCACGAACACGACGACCATGAACAGCGCCGAGTTGGTGAACGAGACGTCGTACCCGAACATATCGATATGCCGGCCAAGCACGGGCTCGACCATGAACTGTTCCATCGGATCGATTTTGCCGGCGCTCACAATTTTATCCCGTTCATTGGCCCACTCACTCCGGGCGCTCCTTCGAAATACGGAAAATGTTACGGAACGCGACCACCACGGCGAGCGCGATCAGGATCAGCATCAGCCAAGGCTTGGTTCCAAGCCAATGGTCGAGCGCATATCCGATCACGCCACCACCGAGCGGCGCGCCGATCAGTTCGGCCAGCACGCGCGATCCTTGCGAATAGCCCTTGGCCGGTTTGCCATCGGTGTTGCCGGCACGCGCCTCTTCCGCCGCACGCGCCCTGGCGATGCGGAGATCGAGATCATCGGTCTGGCGGTCGTCGGCCAACGCGGAAAGCACCCTGATAAGAAAACGCCGCCGGGCTTGCGCACGGCGACGAGGATCTGGGAGCGAGGCCCCCGTTGCGGCGTCCGTTTAGAAAAGGGGCACCCTTGAGTCAACTATCCTCCCGGCCGATCGACCGGGAGGGCCAGACTATCGTGGACGCGCAATCAAGGACAGCGCGGATCGCGCCCTTTTAAGGGCAGCGCGCGTCGCGGTCGGGCGCCGCGGCGGTCCGTGTCTTCCAACTGCCGTCGGGCGCCATGTATTTCTCGCCCGGCTTGGTCTGCGCGATCAGGTTGCAGCCAAAGGTAAGACCCTGGTCGATCACCGTCACGTTCGCGGCGGCGGCCTTTTGCGTATAGGTCGCCTTGCGCTGAATGTTGATGTTGCTGACCATCGCGAGCAGTGTTGCGCTGCCCGCACCGATCACACCGAGATACCCATCGGGCTGTTCGCCGACCTGCCCGGCATCGCGTGCGGCCTGATAGGCCGGGTCGCGCTGCGCCAGTGCCATGGTCGACATACCAGCGAGCACCAGGCCCGCCGCGATCATCACTTTACCCATAATCTTCATCAGAAAATTCCCGGTTGAGCCTGGATCGTCGTTTTCGCCTCGGCATCGAGACGATATACGACTTCCTGCTTCACGTTGATATTGAGATTGATCACGATCGGCTTGTCGGGCGCGCTGACATTCACGCATCCGCTTACCAGTCCTGCCAATCCCGCCATCCCCAATTTCATTGGCGCGAGGCTTATTCTCCAGATCACTGCATCTGTCATGGCACGGTCCTGCTTTCCTGAGGCTGAATGGATGGCGCCGCCACAGGTATTTCTGCGGGCGGCAAGCTACGCTTCTTCTGGTCCTCCAACAGCGCCGGCAGGTTGCGCTCGATCAACCGCTTCGGGTCGTAGAAGGATTGGGCCGAATCGATCAACTGTCGAAACGGCGCGGTGATGCGGACGTTGAAGACGAAGGGCAGTTTCTGCAGCCGGTCGAACAGGAAGTTGCGCTTCGCCCCCTCGCCCTGGCCGATCCCGGCGAACCGCACCTCGGTGACCATTTCACCGGCGAGCGGCCCGTTCATCACAACGTCGAGATTGCGGTAGCGCAGCGATTTCAGCATCTGGAAGGTGAGGTTACCCCAGAAACCGACATCCTCCTTGGTCACTTCGCCGACATAGGCGATCGTCCCGCCGCCCTCACGCATCGACAATTTCCCATTCTCGATCCGCCCGCCGGTCTGGTCAAAGATCATCGGCAGCACGCCGTCGAACGTGCCGGTCGCATTGAGATTGTCGAAATCGAACTGCTGCAGGAATTGCCCGGCATCCATCGCGGTCACGCGGAACGTCATGTAGCGCAATTGCGCTTCGGCGAAATCGAGCACGGTCGGTTCGAGCACCAGTTGCCCGCCGGCCAGTGGCCAGTTGCCGCTATCGACCTGAATCCGCGTTCCCGCGAGCGTTCGAAAAACGATGCGGCCGTCATTGACCGGGATGCCCGGATTGATCGTCTTGATCGTGACGATCTGGCCCGGCGCACTTTCGAGATTGAGCAAGTCGGTGAAGTGGATTTCCCCGGCGATGCCGGTCACCGGACCGAATGCGGCGGCGAGATCGACACTGGCGGTGCGGAACACGCCGTCGCTGGTCACCGCATCGGCATTCCAGCGGATTTGCCCGTTGCCGGTCACCGTCCCCACGACATTGGCGATCACGCCAAAAGTCAGCCGGGTCAGCTCGTCGGGCTGGAACTTGTCACTGAAGGTCAGGCCGGCGACCGCGAGATCGGCCTTGCCGGCGCCGCTCGACAAGTCGTGCGCGATCGCGACGGTGGCGACCTGCACGCCCTTTTCCGGATGGACCAACGTGCCGGTCGCGGCGATCTTGCCGTCGATCAGAGTCAGCGCGACATCGCGCGCGGCGAGCGGCTTGAAGCGCGGATCGGGGTCGGCATCGGCGACCATCATCGTGCCCTTCAGGCCGAGGTGCCCGCCCTCCAGCATCCAGTCGCCACCGGCAGCGGACATCAGCAACGGCACCTTGCCGATCTGACCCGCGCCGCCGGCGAAGCTGCCCTTGACGACATTGCCATGGAGCCGCCCGTCGAGCGTCGCGAAATCGAGCCGCGTCAGCCGTTCCTCCGTTCCGAGGCGAACCGCCAGATCGGTCAGGCCGAAACCATTGTCGCCAAGCGTCACGCGCGACCCGGTCGCCGCCAGCGTCACGGGCGTGCTGCCGAGCTTTCCCGACAGCCGCGGTGCGGCGATCGTTGCCCCGCCGCTCAGCCGTCCGCCATCGAGGCGCAGCAGCGCGCCACCGGTCGGGCAAAGGTGCAGGCTCGCCGGACGCAGGACCAGCCCGGACACAGCCAGCCGATCGAACGATAGCGGTGCACAGGCGGGGTTAAGCGCAAGGCGCGACCGGCCGTCCCACAAACCATCGAACGCGAAGCGTAGCGCGTCGACCCGGCCATCCCCCAATGGCCCGGACAGGGTCGCATTGGTCGAAAAGCGCGTATTGCCGCCCGGCGTCGCGCTGAACCGGACCGGAGTCAGCGCAAGGCTGGCGCCGTTCGCGACATAGGGCTGCCGCAGTGTGGCGAGGCCGGTGATGGGCTTGCCCGGAGCGGATTGGGCGAGTGTGATGGTCGCAGCGGGGAAACCGCCCCCACCCATGCTCAAGCGTCCGGCGATGCGCAGATCGCCAGCGGGCCAGCGATACGACACTGCCGCATCGTCGAGCCTGGCGTCCAGACCAGATGCCGATGAAAGCGCGATCGTCGACGCCAGAAATTGACCGGCCCCGCCCTGCATCGCACCCGAGACAGCGGTGTTGAACCCGAACGACTTGCCCGCGACCGCCGCCGCCCGGGCAAGCTGATCGACGAGCGGCCCGACCGGCGTTCCCTGCCCAACGGCCGCGAGGCGCGCGGGCGAGGCAAGATAGGTTGGCGTCAGGGCGATTTTTTCACCACCGACCGTGCCGGTGAAGGCGCTACGATCAGCGAGACGATAGGCGCCCTTGACGGACAGGCCCTGTCCATTCGCGATCGCGGTAGCGAACCGGCGCGACACAAGGTTAACGCGCCCGCTCGTCTCGGCGGCCGTGCCCGCAAAGTCGATCGTGCCGCCGATGTCGGCCAGTTGCGCCTGTGGATGACGGACCGTCGCGACCGCCAGCCGGGCAGTGCCGCTCCAGCGATCGAGCGCGGCGCTCAGCGCGACCGTGACATCGCCGCCCAGCGCCGCGATCCGCGTACCGCCGCAGGTCAGCGATGCCGCGCGCAATGGCCCGGTCATTGACGGTCTTGCCCTGGTCACGCCGATATTCATGGACGCCGAAAGCTTGTCGCCGATGCATCCACCGGCGTCGATCCGATCCGAAACCGCCGCCAACGTGCCGGCGAAACCATCATCGAGCCGCCCCCGCCCCGTGAGCTTCAAGCCGACCAGCCCTTGCGGTGTTTCCAGCCGCATGCGTCCGTCGGCGACATCGAGATCGATGCTGGGGAGCGCGAAGGGCTTGCCACTCGGCGCTGGCATCAGCCGGTCGAGCGTGCCGAGCGACAGCGTGCCGTTCGCCAGCCGACCGCGCAGCCGGACATGCCCGGCGCGGATTCCGGTCACCGACGCGCCCGAAAACCCGACATTGGTGCGAAGCTCTATCCAGTCCGCGACCAGATCCGGCTTGGCGGGATCGCCGAGCACGACATTGGTCAGCCGCTGCCGGTCGAAGCCGAGATCGGCGATCTCGTAGCGCGCCGGCACGTGATGTTCGGCGAGGTAGCGATCGACATAACCCGACGCGATCGTCTTGCGCTGCGTCCACAGCGCGATCAGCGCGCCGAGCAGCATCAGCGCGATGATTGCGATGATTCGCGCGCCGCGCCCCAGTTTCGGGATGCGGCGTCGGCGCGTCCTGCGCTGCGGTTCGGCTGCCGGTAATTCCACTGGATCAGCCGTCACGCCGTTCAATACTCCTGGATGGCGTCACAACTGGAGCCAGAATAGAGACTAAAGCGCGTCGTGCAATTGCGCAGCGACGATCAATAGGTAATCCTCGAAACCCGATGAGCGTTCCCGACACCGATCAGACTGGCCATCGCGCCCGGTTGCGCAAGCGGCTCAACGAGCATGGCGGCGACGGCCTGCTCGATCATGAGCTGATCGAATATCTGCTCGCGCTCGCCATTCCGCGCCGTGACACCAAGCCATTGGCCAAGACATTGCTGGCGGAATTCGGTGGTATCGGCGGGGTGCTGTCGGCCGATGCGACGTCGCTGGCACGTATATCCGGCATGGGCGAAACCGCGATAGCCGCGATCAAGATCGCCAATGCCGCGGCGCTGCGCATGCTCCAGGCCGAGGTCAAGGAGCGCCCGGTGCTGAGCAACTGGCAAGCGCTGATCGACTATCTCCACGCCGACATGGCGCACCATTCGATCGAACGCGTCCGCGTGCTCCATCTCAACACGCGCAACATGCTGATCCGCGACGAACTGATGAGCCAGGGGTCGATCGACGAGGCCGCAGTCTATGTGCGCGAAGTGATCCGCCGCGCGATCGAACTCGGCTCCGCCGCGATCATCCTGGTCCACAACCATCCGAGCGGCGACCCGACGCCAAGCCGCGCCGATATCGACCTGACGCGCAATATCATCGAGGCGAGCAAACGGATGGGCATCGCGGTGCATGACCATATCATCATGGGCACCAGCGGCCATGCGAGCCTGAGGGCGTTGGGGTTGATGTAGGTCTCACTGCCGCTCCGGACTGCGCCGGGGACGAGTTACAGGAAGCGTGACCACCTGGAATCAGAACGGCCGCCAAACCCTGAGGTTTGGCGGCCGTCCCGGAGGGTCATTTCCCCGTCGCTAGCGGTTATCCGCCTTGCGACAGGAAGCCCGTCAACTCTGTCTTGGACACCGACTTGTTCTTGTCGATATCGGCGCTGGCAAAGGCCTGGTTGATCCAGGTCTTGACCTCGGCACTCTCGGCCTTGGTCGCTGGATCGCTGGCGGTCTTCAGCGCAACCATCCACGATGCGAATTCGGTCTGGCTCAGGTCGCCATTGGCATCCTTGTCGTAAGACGGGAATTCGGTGTTCACGACTTGCGCGACCTGTTCAGCCTTGCTTGTGGCCGGCGCCGGCTGCTGAGCCATCGCCTGAGCAGGAGCGGCAGCTGCCGGGTCGGCAGGTGTGGTGGCCGGCGTTTGCTGAGCAACAGCCGAATCCTGCGCTGCGGGCTTACCCGTCGCCGCCTGATCGGTCGCGGTCATCGCGTCAGGCGCAGTCTGACTCTCGGCAGGCGCCGGATTGGTGGCAGTCTGCGTCGTCGGCTGCGAAGTCGTTTCGACTGGTGCGGCGGGGTCACCAGCAACCGGCTTGTCCTGCGCCAGAGCGGGAATAGAAATAGTCATCGCACCAGCAAGAAGAATATATTTCAACATGATTTCTCTCCGAATAGATAGTATCTGAATGCTCGATGGCTTGGTCGTTGCCCTCCAGAACACTCACAGGGACCAACCTCCCACTGTCCAGATAGTTCATAATTTAGCGATTTGAAGCGTCGGCTCGTCCCTGCTAACGCGCGCCTCGTCGTGAGTATGTTTGCGAATCACGATGAACAGAAACTCCGATTTTCAGGAACCGTTGTAATGGTGCCACGCTATTCCCGCCCCGACATGGCTGCGATCTGGACCCCGGAGGCGCGTTTCCGCATCTGGTTCGAGATCGAGGCGCACGCCACCGATGCGCTCGCCGAGCTCGGCGTAGTGCCAAAAGAGGCCGCCGCGGCGATCTGGGCGAAGGGCGCGTTCGAGGTCGATCGCATCGACGAGATCGAGCGCGAGACCAAGCATGACGTGATCGCCTTTCTGACCAATGTCGCCGAGCATGTCGGGCCAGAGGCGCGCTTCATGCATCAGGGCATGACCAGTTCGGACGTGCTCGACACCTGCCTTGCTGTACAGCTTGCGCGCGCATCGGACATCTTGATCGCCGATATCGACGCGCTGCTCGTCGTGCTCAAGCGCCGCGCAGTGGAGCACAAGCTGACCCCGACGATCGGTCGCAGCCATGGCATCCATGCCGAACCGGTGACCTTCGGCCTGAAGCTCGCCCAGGCCTATGCCGAGTTCGACCGCAACCGCGCGCGTCTGGTCACGGCGCGTGCCGATATCGCGACCTGCGCGATTTCCGGCGCGGTCGGCACCTTCGCCAATATCGATCCGTTCGTCGAAGCGCACGTGGCCGAGAAACTGGGGCTGAGCATCGAGCCGGTCTCGACTCAGGTCATTCCGCGCGACCGGCACGCAATGTTCTTCGCGACACTCGGCGTGATCGCCTCGTCGATCGAACGCCTCGCTACTGAAATCCGTCATTTGCAGCGTACCGAAGTGCTTGAGGCGGAGGAGTATTTCTCGCCTGGGCAAAAGGGTTCGTCGGCGATGCCGCACAAACGCAACCCGGTGCTGACCGAAAATCTCACCGGCCTCGCGCGCATGGTGCGCGGTTATGTCACGCCAGCACTGGAGAATGTCGCGCTGTGGCATGAGCGCGACATCAGTCACTCGTCGGTCGAGCGTTATATCGGCCCCGACGCGACGATCACGCTCGACTTCGCGCTCGCGCGTCTCACGGGCGTGATGGACAAGCTGGTCGTCTATCCAACGCGGATGGAGAAGAACCTCAACAAGATGGGCGGCCTGGTCCATTCGCAGCGCGTGCTGCTCGCCCTGACCCAGGCCGGCGTAAGCCGCGAGGATGCCTATCGCCTGGTCCAGCGCAACGCGATGCGGGTATGGGAGTCGGACGGCGAATTATCGTTGCAGGAGCTGCTCAAGGCCGACCCTGAGGTTACCGCCGCCTTGTCGATCGCCGAGATCGACGACAAGTTCGACCTTGGTTATCATTTGAAGCATGTAGATACGATTTTCGCGCGGGTGTTCACCGACTGACCAACGCGCTTCGTACCGGGAGCGACTTCGCACACTGCGCGTCCCAAGTGGGAGCCGGGCAGCAGATATCGTCAGTCGCTGAGGCGTTAGCACTGACGAATTCGGCCTACCATTGAAGGTCCATCGTGGACGGGTTCCGCGGACAGCTTTCGGCTCGAATTTGTCGAAAGCTACTCATTCCCGTTTCGGCAAAGGCCGGTCGACCCTGCTCTGCCGTATTTGGGCTTCCAGCCCGAAAATCGGACGTCGAAATTGTTGCACGGGTGGCTGGCCTAGCTGAGTCATACTGTGTTACATGAACAGCACGGTGCAAGTCGCCGATTGGTTTCCTATCGTGTGAAGGGACGGTTCGATGATCCGACGCGCGCGGCATGAGTTTTGGGGCGCCGGGCCGTCATATCGAGAAGCCGCCGGATTCACCTTTCATCGCCTGCAGGCCAGTGCGCCCGAACGAGAGGTACCCGAGCACACACATGACGAAGCGCACTTCGTTCTGGTACTGGCAGGCGGCTATATTTCGTCCGCCGTCGGTGCACCTTTGGTATCGGGGACGGCACTGCTGGTGTTCAACCCCGCCGGAACGACTCATCGAGACCGCTTCCATCAAGGCTGCGGGAGCTTCCTCGCAGTGTCCGGTGGGCCAGAGCAGCAAGAGGGCGCCGCTGTCGCAGTGCTTGATCCCTATGCGATTTGGACCGCGCATCGCATCGCGCACGAGATTGCCGATGCGCGCTTGCCCATCATCGGGCTCGACGGATGTGCGCACCAACTCATTGCAACCGTACAGCCGCTGACTTCGGACGAAGCGCGCGATGCGGCCTGCCCGCCTTCTTGGTTGAAGCGGGCGTTCGAGATGAGCTTCACCGCCGATGATATCGATCTGAGCGTGGCTGACCTGGCTGCGGAAGCGGGAGTCCATCCCGTCCATCTCGCCCGCGTATTCAAACGCTATTTGATGTGCTCGCCCGGCGAGCATCTTCGCGGGCGCCGGTTGGAACGCGCCGTGGCGATGCTTGGCAAATCTCATGCGTCGCTGGCCGACGTCGCTCATGCTTCCGGTTTTGCCGACCAAGCCCATTTCAGCCGCGCCTTTCGCACTACATTTCGCAGCACGCCCTCGGCCTGGCGGCGCGCACGCGATGTTGCATCGCTTCAAGACTGCTAGCCGCGCATGGTGCAAGAGACCGGGTGATCCACCCGCGACAGGACGAAATATGCGCATTGCCGATAGCCTCACCAAGTTGACGATAATGGCCGCCTTCCTCACCACGCCGGCCTTTGCCGACAAGCCGACCGTCGGCGACAAGGCAACGGACCTTGCCGGGCTGTGGCAGAGCAAGAAGAGGTTGGGCCCCGACATGCGCGGTGAACTGACCATCGTGCACGATGGCGCCACATGGCGCGCGGAACTCGCCGGACGACACGCGAGCGTAAACGCCGATGGAAGCATCATCACTTTCGCCCTCGGCAATGACGGGGACAGCTTTCGCGGCCGCCTGGTGGACGATGGCAAGCGAATTCGCGGCCACTGGCTCCAGTCGAAGACAGTGACCGGCGGCATGGCCTATCTAACGCCCGTCGATCTCGTCGCCACGGGAGCAGGGTCGTGGCGCGGCGAAGTGCGGCCGCTCGACGACAGCTTCACTCTCTATCTCAAGATCGACGCCGACCCCGACGGCACGGCGCGCATATTCCTGCGCAACCCCGACCGCAACATCGGCAAGCGTGTCGACCTGCAGCACATCACCCGCGATGGGAACAAGGTAACGCTGCTCGGCAAGCCGGGCGGCATGGCCCAGGAAGTCCCCATCACCACCGGTACTTACAATGCCGATGACCGCGTGTTGTCGATCTATGTCGCGGGACGCGGCGGCACCTATGATTTCGAGCGCACCGGTGAAGACAGCGATTTCTATCCCCGGTCGGGCGCCGCCGCATACGCCTATCGCGCGCCGCTGGCGCGGAACGACGGCTGGGCGGTTGCCACACTCGAATCGGTCGCTATCGACCGGCCGGCGATCGAGCGCTTCATCCAAATGGTGATCGATACCCCGATCGACTCGGTCCAAGCACAGGATATTCACGGCGTCCTGATCGCACGCCACGGCAAGCTAGTGCTGGAGGAATATTTCCACGGCCAGGATGGCGGCGCGTTGCACGATACTAGGTCGGCGGCAAAAAGCATGACGTCGGTGCTGATCGGCGCCGCGATCCGGGATGGCGCGAAGCTGAGCGCCTCGACTCCGGTATATGCCGCAATGAATGGCGGCACGGCCCCGCCCGGCCTCGATCCGCGCAAGCAGGCGATGACGCTGGAACATCTGATGACGATGTCGTCGGGTTTCCATTGCGACGACAGCGATCCGAAGGCGCCCGGGAACGAGGACATGATGCAAAACCAGGACGCGCAGCCCGACTGGTATCGCTACGCGCTCGACTTGCCGATGGCATCGGCGCCGGGGACGACGGCGATCTATTGCAGCACCAATCCCAATCTGGCGGGCGGCGTTCTCGCCAAGGTGACCGGCGAGCGACTGGAAGACAGCTTCGACCGGTTGATCGCGCAGCCGATGCGGTTCGGGCGCTACGCGCTCGATGTGCAACCGACCGGCGAGCCCTATTTGGGCGGCGGCGCGCAGTTCCTCCCGCGCGACTTCATGAAGTTCGGCCAAATGATGCTCGACGGCGGCATTTGGCATGGCGGCCGCATCGTCAGCGCCGACTGGGTAACAAGATCGACCACGCCGCTACGCGAAATGCGCGGGCTCCATTACGGTTATCTCTGGTGGGGTATCGACTTGCCATATGAGGGCAGGACGCTTCCCGCATTTTACGCGGCGGGCAATGGCGGGCAGGTCGTGATGGTGGTTCCTGCGCTCGACCTCGTCGTGGCGATCTATGGCGGCAATTACAGCGACAAGGTCATGTACGTGCCGCAGGAGATTTACACGCCGAGATATATTCTGCCCGCGATCAGATAGCGACAACAACTCGCCTTCACCTCGCTGTATGACGGCTGTCGAGCGACGCGGCTATCTTCACGGCGGCAATTGGGCGTACTCCTTCCGCAACTGCCGTCCGATGAACGATTGGTTCAGAGCGAAGTCGAAGACCTTGTCAAAGCGCATTGCGCCAATCGGGCTGCTTTTCGATACGCATTTCGACAAGCTCAATGACCGCTCAAGACCAGTGCTCTCATTCGGCCACCCACGAATGCAAATTCTGCAATCGCGACTGCGCGCAACAATGTTGCACCGCAGCACAATAATCTTATTTGGGCCGTGTCGGACTTAACCGGCATTCTCGGAGACGACCCTATGCGCACGTTCGAAGCCCTTGCCAGCAGCGTGCTGGCTTTTGCGGCTCAGGCGCTGGTGGTCGGGTTGGTCATTACGACCTTCTGATCCATCGGCTAGCCCGCCCCTTCGCAAGGAGGGGCGGTCACGGCTCAGTCGATCCCAAAACTTCTCGCACTGACCGGCACATCACCCCCAGGCGCTCTTCACCTTCTTGAAGAACCCGGTCGTCTGCGGATTCTCCTTACCCGTCTCGGTCGCGCGGAATTCCTCGAGCAATTCGCGCTGGCGCGAGGTCAGGCTGGTCGGCGTTTCGACTTCGATCTGGATCACCAGGTCACCACGCCCGCGCCCCTGCAGCACCGGCATGCCCGCACCGCGCTGACGCAGTTCGCGTCCCGATTGCGTGCCCGCCGGAATCTTGATGCTGTGCAATTCGCCATCGGGACCGGGGATGTGGATTTCGCCGCCGAGCGAGGCGGTGGTGAAGCTGATCGGCGCACGCGCGAACAGGGTCGTGCCCTCGCGTTCGAAGATCGAATGCCGTGCGACGTGCAGGAAGATGTAGAGGTCACCGGGCGGCGCGCCACGCGCACCCGCCTCACCTTCGCCGGTCAGGCGCACGCGCGTGCCTTCGTCTACGCCGGGCGGAATGTTGACGGTCAGCGTCTTGGTCTTCTCGACCCGGCCTTCGCCATGGCAGGCGTTGCAGGGATCAACGATCACCTGGCCCGCTCCGTGGCAACTTGGGCAGGCGCGTTCGACCACGAAGAAACCCTGCTGCGCGCGGACCTTGCCCGCGCCGCCACAAGTCGAGCAGCCTTTCGCGCTGGTGCCGGGCTTCGCGCCCGATCCCGAACAGGTATCGCAGGCGGCCGAGACATCGACCGTCACATCGGTCGATTTGCCCTGGAACGCTTCTTCGAGCGTGATCTCCATATCGTAGCGCAAGTCCGCGCCACGCCGGGGTCCGCGCTGGGCGCCACGCTGGCCGCCCATGAATTCGCCGAAGATATTTTCGAAAATGTCGCTGAACGCGTTGAAGTCCTGCCCGCCACCGCCGCCGCCGGCACCATCACGGAACGCGGCATGGCCGAACCGATCATAGGCCGCGCGCTTCTGCGGGTCCTTCAGGCATTCATAGGCTTCGCTGATCGCCTTGAAGCGACCTTCCGAATCCTTGCACCCGGAATTCTTGTCGGGGTGATATTTCATGGCGAGCTTGCGGTACGACGATTTGATCGTCGCATCGTCGGCGCTGCGCTCGATCTCGAGCAATTCGTAGAAATCGACTTCGGTGGTCATATTGGGCCCCCGCCCGCCCCGTCATCCCGGACAAGGCCGAAATGACGGGGGGCACGCATCTACTGATTTACGCTTTTTGGTTGTCGTCGACTTCCGAGAATTCGGCGTCGACCACGTCTTCGGCAGGTGCCGCTTCGGCATCCGCTTCACCAGCCGGCGACGCTTCCGACGCTGCTTGCTTCTCGTAGATCGCCTGACCGAGCTTCATCGCGACCTGCGCCAGCGCATTGGTCTTTTCCTTCATCGCCTCGGGATCGCCGCCTTCGACCGCAGTCTTGGCTTCGGCGATCGCCGCTTCGATTTCACCCTTCAAGCCGGAATCGACCTTGTCGCCATGCTCGGCGATCTGGCGCTCGGTCGTGTGAATCAGGCTGTCGGCATTGTTCTTCGCCTCGGCCGCCTCACGGCGCTTCTTGTCGTCCTCGGCAAACTGCTCAGCGTCACGGACCATCTGATCGATGTCCTTGTCGCTGAGGCCACCCGAGGCTTGGATGCGGATCTGCTGCTCCTTGCCGGTGCCCTTGTCACGCGCCGATACGTTGACGATGCCGTTGGCGTCGATGTCGAAAGTGACCTCGATCTGCGGCACGCCACGCGGCGCGGGCGGGATACCGACCAGGTCGAACTGGCCGAGCACCTTGTTGTCCGCGGCCATTTCACGCTCGCCCTGGAACACGCGGATGGTCACCGCCTGCTGGTTGTCGTCGGCGGTCGAATAGGTCTGCGATTTCTTGGTCGGGATCGTCGTGTTGCGGTCGATCATGCGGGTGAATACGCCACCCAGCGTCTCGATGCCGAGCGACAGCGGCGTCACGTCGAGCAGCAGCACGTCCTTGACGTCGCCCTGCAGCACGCCGGCCTGGATCGCAGCACCCATCGCCACGACTTCATCCGGGTTGACGCCCGAATGCGGTTCCTTGCCGAAGAAATCCTTCACGACCTGACGCACCTTGGGCATGCGCGTCATGCCGCCGACCAGCACGACCTCGTCGATCTGCGCCGATTTCACGCCGGCATCGGCAAGCGCCTTGCGGCATGGCTCGAGCGTACGCTGGATCAGGTCCTCGACCAGCTTTTCCAGGTCGGCGCGGGTGATCGTCTTGACGAGATGCTTCGGACCGTTCTGGTCAGCGGTGATGAAGGGCAAATTGACTTCGGTCGTCGCCGCCGAGGACAGTTCGATCTTGGCCTTTTCGGCGCCTTCCTTGAGCCGCTGCAGGGCCAGCTTGTCCTTGGTCAGGTCGATGCCTTCGGCCTTTTTGAAGTCTTCGGCTAGGAACCGCAGCAACTTGTCGTCGAAATCCTCGCCGCCAAGGAACGTGTCGCCATTGGTCGCCTTCACTTCGAACACGCCGTCACCGATCTCCAGGATCGAGATGTCGAACGTGCCGCCGCCAAGGTCATAGACCGCGATCGTCTTGTTGCTGTCCTTGTCGAGTCCGTAAGCGAGCGCCGCCGCAGTCGGCTCGTTGATGATGCGCAGCACTTCGAGCCCGGCAATCTGGCCGGCATCCTTGGTCGCCTGACGCTGGGCGTCGTTGAAGTAAGCAGGAACGGTGATGACCGCCTGGGTCACCGTCTCACCGAGATAGGCCTCAGCGGTTTCCTTCATCTTCTGCAGCGTGAAGGCGCTGATCTGTGACGGCGAATAATCCTTGCCGCCGGCCTGCACCCAAGCGTCGCCATTGGCGCCCTTGACGATGGTATAGGGCACCAACTCGGTGTCCTTCTTGGTCACCGGGTCGTCGAAGCGGCGACCGATCAGGCGCTTCACCGCAAAGATGGTGTTTTCCGGATTCGTCACTGCCTGGCGCTTGGCCGGCTGGCCGACCAGCCGCTCGCCATCCTTGGCGAAGGCGACGATCGATGGCGTGGTGCGTGCGCCTTCCGCATTTTCGATCACCTTGGGCTTGCCGCCTTCCATCACGGAAACGCAGCTGTTGGTCGTGCCCAGATCGATACCGATTACTTTAGCCATTTGGTCCTCTGACCCCCGTCGTTCTAAATTGCCTCTCGACCGCGTCCCGCTGTTCGGGGCACGATACGTTACTGAAGGCGATATAGGGGGGCTTTCGCTTGCCGCAAGATTTTCGCGTGCGTAGTTGTAGCGCAGATTTCCCGAACTGAGAGAATATGATGCGCCTTGCGACCCTGCTTCCCGCCGCCGCACTGGTGCTCAGCGCTTGCTCACCGCCCGCGGAAATCGAAGCGCACGACGCCTATGTTCGCCTCGCCGCCGTCAAGGGCAACCCGGCAGCGGCCTATTTCACGCTCCAGGGCGGCGCCGAAGACGCGACCCTGATGAGCGTCGGTACCACAGTCGCGATCAAGACCGAGATGCACGAATCGATGAAATCGAGCGCGGGGAAGGCGGGCGCCGGCATGACGATGAAGCCGATCGCCGATCTGCCATTGCCCGCGCTGGGCACGCTGACCTTCGCGCCGGGCGGCAAGCATGTCATGCTGTTCGACGTCAATCCGGGCATCAAACGCGGATCGACCGTGCCGCTGACCTTCACCTTCACCAACGGCCGGCGCGTTGAATATAAGGCGGTGGCGATCGGCGCGGGCGATCCGGCACCCGAATAATGACCGATCGTCCGCTCACGTCAGGCGAGATTCAGCTCGCCCGGACCGTCTTCGGCACCGCGATCGATTACGGACCGGTGCGCATCGCGCGGCGCAAATGGATTTTCTTCCAGCCGCGCGAGACGGTGATGGCGCCGACCGGCAATATCCACTTCCATCCCAAGGGCAGGCTCTACCGCGACGATTTCGCTATCGCACCGCTCGGTGAACAGGGGCTGTTCATCCATGAGATGACGCACGTGTGGCAGCATCAGCGCGGCGTCGTCCTGCCGATCGCGCGCCATCCATTCTGCCGTTACGACTATGCGATTCGGCCGGGCCTGCCGCTCAATCGCTATGGCATCGAGCAACAGGCGGAGATCGTTCGCCACACCTTTCTGTTGCGCCGCGGATGTGACGTGACGGGCGCCCCGGACCTGGCACGCTACGAGACGATCCTGCCATTCGAAAAAGGGCAGGGATAGCCTTTCAGCCATTCGCTCTTGGCAATTGCTTAACCAATTTCCGTCATGAGAATCCCCTTAACGGGGCCAAAAAAATGAGCGTTCGCGCGGGTTTGTGGTTATATGCATCGCTCGCGCTGATTGGCGTGACGTGTGCGCTCGCGGCTACTGGCCTCTCGCTCGATTTCGCGGATAGCGGCGCGCGTGGCGTGCTGGTGGCGAGCGTGATCGTCCTCGCACTGCGGCGCGACCGGATCGACAATCCCGTGCTCCGCACGCTGGCGGATGTGATGGAATGCCTGGGCCTGCTTTCGCTGCTCAGCCTGTTGGGAGCGTTGGCAAGCTATGCGGTGGCGGCAGCGACCACCGGCTATGTCGATCATCTGCTGGCGACGATAGATGCGTCGCTCGGCTTCGACTGGGTCGCGCTATATCAGTTTTTCGCGCATAACCCTTCCATCGCGCACCTTGCCGCTCTGGCCTATTCCAACATCTTCTATTCGCCGGCCATCATCCTCGTGGCACTGGTCGTCACCGGCCGCAAGGATCGCGCGCACGCATTCCTGATGGCCTATGCGATCGCGCTGACCGCAACGGTCGTCGCCTTTGCGCTGTTCCCGGCCCAGGGCGCTCTCTTATATTATATAGGCTGGAAGCCCGGCTTCATGCCGGCGATCGGCCTCGACCATGTCGTGGTCATCGCGAATCTGCGCAGCGGTGCGATGACGGTCATCAACCCGATGACCCTTTCCGGGCTGATCAGCTTCCCCAGCTTCCATGCCGCCGCGGCCCTGCTCTTAATCTGGGCCGCATGGCCGCTGAAACTGCTGCGGTGGCCCATGGTGGTGGTCAATGTCGCCATGCTCCTCGCAACGCCAGTACATGGCTGTCATTACCTGATCGACGTAATCGGCGGGCTCATGATCACCGGCCTCTCGATCGGCATGTTGCGGCTGCCCGCTTTGGCGGCACTATGCGCCCATGTGCCGCGCCTGGCGCCGAAATTCGCGCTGGC
Organism: Sphingomonas sp. UYAg733; assembly: GCF_054057355.1. Classification (NCBI taxonomy): domain Bacteria; kingdom Pseudomonadati; phylum Pseudomonadota; class Alphaproteobacteria; order Sphingomonadales; family Sphingomonadaceae; genus Sphingomonas; species Sphingomonas sp. UYAg733. Next base: position 85,718 of record NZ_JBSRZE010000008.1, on the reverse strand, counting down.
GAAGCTCAACTAAGCTAAAGCGCTGCCAAATCGATCTCGCCGAACCGGTCTACTGTCTTCGACGCATCGGCCATCGGATACTTCAATCCCGTCGCGCAGTTGAACAGCACTGCGCTTTCATCCTCGTCGACCAGTCCTAGTTTCAACGCCTCGCGATACGCTGCCAGCGTCGCGCCGCCTTCAGGGCACATCAGCAAGCCGTCCTTTGACGCGGCATCTTCGACCGCCTGCAGGATCGCCGGATCGCCGACCGCCATCGCCCGGCCCCCGCTCTCGCGCACCGCACGCAGGATCAGGAAATCGCCGACCGCTTTCGGCACGCGGATGCCGGCCGCGACGGTATGCGCATCTTCCCAGCGCTCGGCATGTTCCTCGCCCGCCTCATACGCGCGCACGATCGGCGCGCAGCCCGACGACTGGATCGCGAACATCTTGGGCCGTTCGGGCCCGATCCACCCCAGTGCTTCCATCTCAACGAACGCTTTCCACATGCCGATCAGGCCTGTTCCGCCGCCGGTCGGATAGAAGATCGCTTGGGGCAGTTTCCAGCCGAACTGCGCGGCCAGCTCCAGCCCCATCGTCTTCTTGCCCTCGATCCGGTACGGCTCCTTCAGAGTCGAAAAGTCGAACCACAGGCCCTCCGCGGCGCCCTTGCCGACGATCGCGCCACAATCGTCGATCAGCCCGTTGACGCGGTAGACGCGGCCCCCTTGCGCAGCGATCTCCCGCACGTTGATTTCCGGCGTGTCGTCGGGACAGAAGACGATCGTCTCAATCCCGCAGCGCGTCGCATAGGCGGCAAGCGCAGCGCCGGCATTGCCGTTGGTCGGCATCGCGATCTTCCTGATGCCGAGCGCCTTGGCCATCGCCACCGCCATGACCAGCCCGCGCGCCTTGAACGATCCGGTCGGCAGCCGCCCCTCATCCTTGACCAGCACGTTGGGGCCGCCCGATCTAGGGATCGGCACCAGTGGCGTCTCGATCTCGCCCAGGCTGACGATGTCGCCGGTGCGCCGTACAGGCAGCAGTTCACGCCAGCGCCACAGATCGGTCGGCCGCGCCGCGATCATCGCGCGCGGGGTCGCGGCGCGAATCGCGGGCAAGTCATAGCGCACCAGCAAAGGCCGCCCGGCGCGCGACAAGCCGTGAAGCTGGTCCGCCTCGTAGCGCTCGCCGGTCAGCGAGCATTCGAGGTGCGTGACGAAAGTCGGTCGGTCGGCGGTGAGATTGGGGTTCATGCCCGCACCCTAACCCAGGCTTTTGAAAAAGCGAGCGCATCGCCAATTCTCCGTCTGACTTGCCGAGCATCCCGCACTATCCCACCGCCATAGCTCGATTATTTTTTCGCCTGAACCTGTGCGGCACTGTCAGACAGGATGTCGAAGGCATGACCTTCCCGATCTCGGCGCGGCGCGCGGCCCCGATCTGGACGCAGCCCGCATCAAGGCGATCCAGGCCGCTCGTGCGGTCTCGTAAGAGGAAGCGGCGCAGGGTAAACTCTACCTGAGCTGTCACGTGGAGGTGCTGAACGAGAAGGGCGAGCGGCTGCGCCACGTGCCCTTCGCGGAAGCCCTCACGATCACCGGTCTAGAAGGCGGCGGCGGGCTGACGCACGATGTCTGCGATCAGCGTCGATAATGCTTCAGGCATATCCGCCGGATCTTCGACCGACCGCGACCGGTGATAAAATTCATCGACGCGATAGTTGATGCCGACACCCGCCAAGATGATATCGTCCGCTTGCTCGAGATCGCCGATGACGGTCTTGATGTGGCGCCATAGATATTGCGCGCCATTGTCACATAGCGTCGAATCATCGACCGGTGCACCGTCAGACAGTATAATCAGCAGCTTGTGCTGCTCCGGCCGCTCACGTAGCAACCCAGCCGCCCATTGAATCGCCTCGCCATCGACATTTTCACGCAGCACGTCCGGGTGGAGCATCGTTGACCAATCCTCCTCGGCAAGAGGCTCGCCGAAGCGCTGATAACCTATGTGCAACAAAGAGCAGAGGCGACCGGGCCTTTTGGGCTGGCCGCCCCTGAGCCAGTCTTGTCGCGCGCGCCCACCTTTCCAGCCAACCGTCGAGAAACCGAGAATCGCAAGATTGACGCCCAGCCTGCCGAACAAATCGGCGACCCAGCGCGACGTCGCGGCAGCATAAAGAATGGGCTGGCTTTTCATGGAACCAGAATGATCTACCAGCAGGCAGATCGCCCAATCCTTCGGCTCGGCCCCGGCAAAAGCATCGCGAATTGCCGTCGTCCGATCGGCGGGAATGCCAGCGACGATGTGCCGGGCCGCTTCGATATTGCCTTGCCAGATTGCCGGATCTCGCATCGCCCAACCCTTGGCGCGATCCATCCCATCTTCGGTTAGTGCGGCCGGCACATCTCGCGCCGGAAGCGTCAGGTCATGGTCGAACGTGAAGACGCGATAAGGCTCGCCAGGCGGCCCGTCCGCGACGCAGCCGGATGCAGTCCGTCGTCGGCGCCGAAACGCCCAGATAAGATAGCCGACAAAGCCGATCACAAGGGCCAACGACAGTATGTCGCCAACTCCGAATGGCGTCGGCGCTGGGTTCATCCCGCCTTGGCGACCCCGACCAACGCCGGCCGCAACAGCCGGTCCTTGATCATATATCCCGCCTGCATTTCCTGCACGACGGTACCCGGCTTCTCATCGCTCGGCACTTCGAACATCGCCTGATGACGGTTGGGGTCGAGCGCCTCGCCCAGCACGGTCATCCTGATGATGCCATGGCGCTGAAACACCGACTCCAACTCGCGGCCGGTCGCTTCGAGACCCGCGACCAGGCCTCTCATCTTCTCGTCATCGCGCAATTCCGCGGGGATCGCGTCGAGCCCGCGCGACAGATTGTCGGCGACCGACAGAAGGTCGCGCGCAAACGCCGTCGCGGCATAGGCGCGGGCATCGGCCGCTTCCTTCTCGGCGCGGCGGCGGACGTTCTGCGCCTCGGCATGGGCGTATAGCAGCCCGGACTTGGCCTCGGCCAGTTCGGCTTCCAGCTTGAGCAGGCGGTCCTCGGCGATCGGGTCCGATGCGATCGGGGCAGTTTCCGTCATGTCGATCATCTCGGTCGCTTCGGTCTTTTCGTCTTCGATCATGTCTTAGCTTCAATCCTATCGGGAATTCTGACCTGTTCGCCAGATTCCGGCTTTCAACTCATCAACCGCGCCAGTGTCGCGGCGGTAAAATCAACCATTGGCACAACCCGCGCATAGTTCAACCTCGTCGGACCAATGACCCCGACGACCCCGACGACGCGCCCGTCCAACCCACGAAACGGCTTGGCGATGACCGAAGATCCCGACAGCGAAAAGAGTTTGTTCTCCGCCCCGATGAAGATCCGCGTCGCATCGCCCGCGCTTGCGCTGTCGAGCAGATGGGCGATCTCCTGCTTGCCTTCAAGGTCGTCGAGCAAGATGCCGATCCGTTCGAGGTCGGCGGCGGCGGCGGCATCGATCAACCGCCCCTGCCCGCGCACGATCAGCACCGGACGCCGGTCGCCATCCTCGCTCCACACCGCGAGGCCTTGCTCAACCAGCGCACGGGCGACGCTGTCGAGCAAGGCGCGTTCCTCGCCAATCTCGCGCTCGATCCGTGCCCGCGCCTGAGTCAGGGTCATCCCCGACAGCATCGCCGTCATGTAATTGCCCGCCTCGACCAAGGCGGACGACGTCACACCCATTGGCAGATCGACCACGCGATTCTCGACCGCGCCATCCTCGCTGACCAGCACCGCCAAGGCCTTGTCGGCCGACAAGGGCACGAAACTCATCTGGCGCAACACCAGCTCGCGCTTCGGCACCAGCACCAGCCCGGCACAGGCCGACAGGCCCGACAGCGCCGCGGTGGTCGCGGCGAGCGCTTCCTCGACCGGCCCGACTTGCGACACGCGCGATTCGATCGCAGCGCGCTCCTCCGCCGACGGTTCGAGCGCGTGCATCATGCCATCGACGAACAGCCGTAAGCCAATCTCGGTCGGCATCCGCCCCGCGCTAGTATGCGGTGCCGCGAGGAGGCCGAGTTCCTCCAGATCCTGCATCACGTTGCGAATCGACGCCGGCGACAGGTTCAGGCCCGATAGCTGGGCGATCGTCCGCGATCCGATCGGGCTGCCGGTGTCGAGATAGCTTTCGACCACCACGCGAAACACGTCGCGGGCGCGGTCGTTGAGATCGCTGATCGGGGGAGCGGACATACCGGTCATATGGTGATCCGCTGCACGCGCCTCAACGCTTGCCGATAAGGTCGGCGATCGGCAGGTTTGACGGCGCCGCCTGCAGCGCCTCGGCCATAGCCGGGCCCTGCGCCGGCCGGCAGCCATAATAATAGGATAGCCGATCCGAACGTGCATCGTTCCAGCGCACCGTGACGCTCGGCATGTCGGTAACAGTATCGTTGCACTCGGGCTGACCCGGTATGATGTCGCGCGTGCCTTGCGGGCGATAGGGCGCGAGCGACGCCGCAAATGCCTTAAACTGCTCCGGCGTCACCGGGAATTTTCGATCTCCGACAATCGCGGAGTGCCGAATGCCAGTAAAAATGCCCGAGCCCTCCGATCCGACAGTGACGCGATAGACCGGGCAGACTCCGAAACAGGGCGCCGTTTCATAGACGATGGTCTGCGGTTTCGCGGGCTGCTGCTGCGGCACGGCGCACCCGACTACCAGAAGCGCCCCAAATACAATGGCCGTACGCATCGTCGTATCTCGCCTCGTTGGAAACTGCGCGCGACACTGGCGCGTTTGCGGCGACCCGTCTAGGTGCCGTGCCGACCGTTTTTGTGGAGAACAACTATGCGCCCATCCGGCCGCACCCCCGACCAAATGCGCGCGATCACGATCGAGCCGCGCTTCACCCGCCATGCCGAGGGATCGGTGCTGATCGGGTTCGGCGACACCAAGGTGCTGGTGACGGCATCGGTCGAGGAGCGCCTGCCGCCATGGATGCGCGGCAAAGGCGAAGGCTGGGTCACCGCCGAATATGGCATGCTGCCGCGCGCCACCCACACCCGCAGCAGCCGTGAAGCGGCGAAAGGCAAGCAATCTGGCCGGACGCAGGAGATCCAGCGTTTGATCGGGCGCAGCTTGCGCGCGGTTACCGACCTGAAGCTGCTCGGCGAACGCCAGATCACGCTCGATTGCGATGTGATCCAGGCCGATGGCGGAACGCGTACGGCGTCGATCTCCGGCGCCTGGGTCGCGCTGCGTCTCGCGATCGACGGACTGATGGCGGAGGGCAAGCTGACCGCAGACCCACTGACCCAGAAGGTCGCGGCGGTGTCGTGCGGCATCTTCAAGGGCACGCCGGTGCTCGATCTCGATTATGACGAGGATTCGAACGCCGACGCCGACGCCAATTTCGTGCTGCTCGAAAACGGCAACATCGCCGAAGCGCAGGCAACCGCCGAGGGCGCGACCTATGACGAGGAAGCCTTGTTGCGTCTGCTGCGTTTGGCACGCATCGGCTGCGCAGACATCTTCGCGGCACAAGCGAAGGCTGTGGCAAAATGAGCGGTGAAGGCGATACCCCCCAGGCGATCCGCAAGCTCATGCCCGGCAAGCTGGTGATCGCCAGCCATAATGCCGGCAAGGTGCGCGAGATTCGCGATCTGCTCGGGCCTTACGGTATCGAGCCGGTGTCCGCTGCCGATCTCGACCTGCCCGAGCCGGATGAGACCGGTACCACGTTCGTCGCCAATGCCGAGTTGAAAGCGCTGCAGGCGGCCGACCTGTCCGGCCTGCCCGCGCTCGCCGACGATAGCGGCTTGTGTGTCGATGCGTTGGCCGGCGAACCCGGCATCTTCTCCGCGCGCTGGTCCGGCGAAGCCCGCGACTTCGGCCTGGCGATGAAACTGGTCAACGACCGGCTCGACGCGCTTGAACCGGAAACCGGCCGTGACGCGCATTTCGTCTGCGCGCTCGCACTCGCCTGGCCCGACGGCCATGTCGAATGGTTCGAAGGCCGGGTTGAAGGCGCCCTCGTCTGGCCGCCACGCGGCGAGAACGGTTTCGGTTATGACGCGATGTTCGTGCCGGATGGCGGCACCAAGACCTTTGGTGAGATGGATCCGCCAGCCAAACACGCAATCAGCCACCGCGCCGACGCGTTCCGGCAAATGGTCGCGGCGGTCCTTTAGATCCGCCGATACGCCACGCGCCACATCGCCAGCCCGATCGCCGCCGACATGCCAGCAAGGATCAGGCTCGTCGCGATGCCGCTCAACCAGCGGAATATCAATGTGCTCGCATCGGTGACGGGCATGTCGAACAGGCCGAAGCCATAGGTTTGTGCGCCAAGGAACAACGCCAGACCGGCGACCGCACCGACCGATGCCGCCGCCACCGGGCCGCGCTTGCCCAGCGCATGGCAGACGATCCACAATGGCCCGCCGATCGCGGTTATGGTCATCGCGGAGATAACCGACCCGACGACCAGGCCGACAACCAGCGCAACCGGCGACCATGAGCCGCCGAAAATGACCAGCACTACCGTGAACAGGCCGCCGAGTAGCCCGCCGGTCGCCAGAGCGATCCCCGCCCGGTCAAGTGTCGTATCATAGCTGCGCAGTGCGACCCGCTCACCCAAGTCTTTTCTCCCCCGAAACGACTTCTATCACCGGGCCGGTGCCCGCCCAAGCCCATCGATACGTAAAATCGGTGAACCGAATTACGTATAAGCAGGAACCGGGCGCAGGGGCCCGGCGCGATCGAATTAACGAAGATTCGCCTATAGCCCGACGCGGAAGCTGTTGTTCGCTGGAGGGCAATCATGATCCTGGAAGATGACGCCCCGATCGGCACGGTGGGGATTGTTGTGGCGCTGGTCGTCGCGGGTGAAATCGCGTTCGGGCTTTTTCTGCTCATCGCGCCCGGACTGACGCCCTCGATCGCCATGATGATGGCCGCGTTGGCGGCCAGTTTCGCCTCGGTAGTCGTGATTTGCCTGTGCAGAATGCCACGGCAAGTCCGCGCTATTCTGATCGCCGGGCTCGTCATCGTCCTGCTCGCCTTGTCGGGGCGGAGCGATCTGTACGGCGTCCGCCATATCGGAACGGAGTCCGGGGAGCCCGAAGCTGGGCTCGACCGGCCAGCGGCGAGCATGTCGGACCGGATTCGCAGCGGCGGCGCGCTCGACGTACCTCCCGTGCAGTCCGATGCTCCGATCGCGCAGCGCGGTGCCCCGATCGCGCAGCACGGTGCCCATGTGGCGATCACGCCGGGAGAAAATGGCGATGGCGGATGGTCGCGCACGATCAACGCCGCGACCAACGGCTCGATCGGCGGGGCGGATGGATCGAGCTGGCACATTTCGGGTACGACGAGCCTGGCCCCCGGCTCACCCTGGGATAAACTGACATTGATCTGGTCGATCGAAGGCAATGGGGTGACGGCCCCGTGCGGCATGACGACGCTGCTCGTGACCGACCATAATATCGCGACCAAGCAAATCGCGTCGTCATTCCGCAAGGCGGTCGATCGTTCGATCGAAATCGGACGAGCCGTCTGCTTTTGACCGGCGCGCCAGATACTACCGGTCCGCTATAATATTACGTAATATTACGTAGTTCCATTATTTTGCGCAATTTACATAGTAAGGTGTTATTGTCAGGACGGCCAGATAATGGCCGGCATGACGAGGGGAACCAGCCGCTTCAGTTATCCAGGACGCGCCGCTCTGGCGCGACACGCGGCATGCACCCGTGGCACCGCGGTCATCGAAATGGCCCTGGCACTGCCGTTGCTCCTGACCTTCCTGCTCGGGATCGTCGCTTACGGCAATTGGTTCCTGACCGCGCACGATGTGCAGCAAGCCGCCAATGATGCGGCACGCGCCACCATTGCCGGGCTCACGCCCACGGAGCGCGCGACGATCGCCGCCAGCAGCGTGGAGACTAACATGCGGCGATCCGGCGGTCTTGATCCACGGCGGGCAAGCGTCCAGTTGGAGGATGACGGCGCCACACTCGTCGTCCATGTGACTTATGATGCTCGCAACAACCCGCTGCTCGCGATAAAATTCCTGCCGATGCCGAGCCCGACGATCGAGCGGAGCGCGGCGATCCGTCTGGACAACCTCTGATGGCGCGCTGGACCTGGTCCAACCGGCTGGTCATGCTGGCCCGGGACTGTCGCGGGGGCGTTACCGTGCTCGTCGCGGGCGCGATGCTGATGACGATCGGCGCCGCAGCGGTCGCGGTCGATGTCGGGTCGATCTATCTCGGCGAGCGCCGGTTGCAGGGCGTCGCGGATGCCGCGGCACTCGCTGCGGCCAACGCAAGCACCAGCCCCCAGGCCGCCGCGAACGCCGTGATCGCCACCAATCGAAACGGCAATGCCCATCTGGTGACGCTGGTCGGGGGAAGCTACACCCCCGATGCGACGCTTGCCGTGAACCAGCGCTTCGTCGCCGGCGGCTCGCCGGCGAACGCGGTGCAGATTTCGGTCGGTCAGGACGTACCATTATTCTTCGGGCGCGTCCTGCTGGGCAGGGCGACCACGCCGGTCGTCGCCCGTGCCTCCGCCGCTCGGACCGATATGGCCTCCTTCTCGATCGGATCGCGCCTCGCCGCGGTGAGCGGTGGCCTGCCCAATGCGCTGCTGTCCGGGCTTGCCGGGACCAGTCTGAACCTGTCGGTGATGGATTATAACGCGCTGGTCGGCACCAATATCGATCTGCTTGCTTTTTCCGACGCGTTGCGCACTCAGCTCCACCTTGGTGCTGCGACCTTCGCGGACACGCTGGACGCCACCGCAACCCTGCCTCAGGTCCTGAATGCGCTGGCCGCCACGACCAGCGACCCAAATGCGGCGGCAGCCTATCGGTCAATGGCACTCAAGGTGCCGCCAACCTCGGTCAAGCTTTCCGATCTGATCGATCTCGGCCCGCTCGGGTCGGACGTCAGCGTCAATCCGGCATCGTCGGTCAAGACCGATGGTTATGCCGTTGTCCGGGAAGTGCTCGAACTGGCCAATGGGTCGCGCCAGGTCGCGCTCGATCTCGGCGTGTCGTTGCCGGGGCTCTTATCGACCAAGCTCTATCTCGCGATCGGCAATCGCCCGGCGCACTCGCCCTGGCTCACCGTCACAAAGGACAACAGGACGATCGTCCGCACCGCCCAGACCCGGCTGTTTCTCGATACGAAAATCGCCGGCGGTGCGACGCTCGGCCTGGTGTCGGTACGCCTGCCGATCTTCATCGAACTGGCCGAGGCGCAGGCCACGCTGTCGGCGATCTCGTGCCCGGCAGGCCAGGCCAAGGCGAGCGTCACGCTGGATGTGACGCCGGCGGTCGGGCAAATCAGGATTGCCGATTTCGACACGACGGCACTGAACAATTTCAACGCACCCCTCGATTTCCGTCGCGCCACCATCGCTCATGCATTGCTGGTCGATGTGACGGGTCAGGCGGCGGTGAGTCTTGGCGGCGTATCGCCCCAGCCGGTCACCTTTTCGGCGAACGATATTGCCACGCGTCAGGTCAAGACGGTGTCGACCAACGACGTGCTGCAAGGCGTGGCCACCTCACTGATCAGTCAGGTCGACTTGCGTGCGGTCGGCATCAGCCTGTCCCCGATAACCGCGCTGGTGGGCGCGCTGCTCTCACCTGTCGCGCCGGTGCTGGACGGCCTGGTCGATCAGGTGACCAGCCTGCTCGGTGTGCGGGTCGGTCAGGCGGACGTACAGATTAATGGCCTGCGCTGTGGCCGGCCAATGCTGGTGGGATAGGATGATGTGGACCGTACTGCGCGGGGCGGGAGATGAGTGATCGGGTGAAGTTATCCTGGGTCAGTGACGGCCGGGGTCCGCAACGGTCGCTGCGGCTGCCGATCAGCCTCCCAGTCAAGGTCCGTGAACTAAGCTCATGCCCGATGGATGTGGAACTAATCGACATCTCCACGCTCGGGTGCCGGATCTGGGCAGGTTTCGCGATGCCGCCGGGCCGCGCCACGATGATCATCATTCCCGGCTTCAGACCGCTACCATCGACCACGGTGTGGAGCCGCGATGGCCATGCCGGATTCCGCTTTACTACCGCGCTGCATCCGGCGGTCGTGACTCATGTGATCGGCATGGGGACCATCGCCGATCATAATAGCCATGAGCGCCGGGTCCGCCTGCGCACAGGCTGAGCACGGCTTTTCCTCACCTTGCGGTCGCTTTCAGGCAGCCGGCCGCGCAGACACCGTATCGGCCAGAAACGCGAGGATCGCCGCTTCGTCCCTCTTCGCCGTCCAGGTCCCGACCCGATAGAGCAAGCCGCCGAACGCCATCATGCCAAGCGGTATCGCCATCAACGGCCACGCCGCACCGAAGGACTCTCCCGCCACGGCCATGCCGCCCCCGGCAAGCGCCAGGAAAACCGTGAGGAAGCCGAACCAGCATCCCATGAAAACGCCCGCGCTGCGCGGCGTGCCGATCCGGCCCGCGATCCGCGTGCCGCCGCCTGCGGCAGCCATGGTCGCGGTCAGATTGGTGGCGAAGCTATTTTGGATATTGGGCCGAAAATAGAACAGCATCATGCTCTGATCGGTACCCTGCCCGGTTACGCCGGCCGCTTTGATTTGCCCGTCGCGTCCGCCGAGCACCGTCTTCAGCCTGGTCGCCAGAGCGACCGGATCGAGCGGGGATTCGAGCACGATCTTGCGAGCCATCGATTGACTTCCTTAAAGCGCCCCGGCGAGCGCCAGCGCGACACCCACCGCCACCAGCAACAGCCCGATCGCTTCGCTGCGCGCGATCCGTTCACCGAGATAGAAATGCGCGAATCCCATGGTGAACGCCACCTCGACCTGACCGACGATCCGCACCAGCGCGACCGGAGCGGTGGCGAACCCGGTGAACCAGCATGCCGACCCAAGCGACGACATCAATCCAGCCTGGCCCGCCACGCGCCAGTTGGCGAACACCTTCGCCACCTGATCGCGCTCGCGCCACATGACATAGCCGCCCTGCAACACCGTCTGCAGCACCACGGTCGTGACCAGCACGATCAGCGCCGCGCGCAGCTTATCATCGGTCGCGACTTCGAAAGTCGCGCGCCGGATCCCGATCGTCGTCAGCGCAAAGAAGAAGCCTGAGGCGATGCCGTACCGCGCCGCCGGCTGACCCAGCGAGCGGAGAAGTTCGCCGAACCCCATCCGCTTGCCGCCGGTCGACAGCATCATGATACCGGCCACGCCAAAGCCGATGCCGAGCCAGGTCAACGGCCGGAGTCCCTCGCCCAGCAACAGGATCGACAACAGCGCGCTCTGCACCGCCTCGGTCTTCGAATAGGCGGTGCCGACGACGAAGTTACGTTCGTCGAACGCCATCAGCAGCAGATTGGTCGCGACGATCTGCGCGATCCCGCCCGCCGCGCAGAACAGCAGGAACGTCGCACCAAGCGCCGGAAACGGCGCCGGCGCGATCACCCATTGATAAGCAACAACGAACAGGATCGCGAACGGCAGGCCATAGAGATAGCGCACCAACCCCGCCGCATTGACCGACAGATCCCGGCCGACCTTGCGCTGCACCGCCGTGCGCCATGCCTGCAACGCGCCGGCGAAAACCGTCGCCGGCAGCCAGATCGGCAGGACGATCATCGCTAACGACGCTTCAACGGATCAAATCGACGTGTAGCGGCATCGCATCGACCATCTTCGCCAGCGCTGAGCAAGGAACGACGCGGTCATAGGCACCGCGATAGATATCCTCGATCCAGGCAGCGACCTCATCCCTTGTGACATGCGTTCGACCGCTGCCCGGCCAGATCATCAGGTCGAGTTCGGGCGGGGATTCGGCGCCGATCTTCGGCATCCGGTATTCGACGCCGGTGATCTGCCGAGCGCCCAATCGACCGTAGAACCGCTTGCGACGACGGCGCATCTCCAGATCGCCGCTGTCCTGACGATCGCTATCGACTTCCATCACCAGACTATGGCGGCCGATCCGGTCGAGCGCCGCGCGAAACATCTCCGCGCCAAGCCCTTGGCCGCGCCCCGCAGCCGAGGTTCCCAGATATTCCAGCAACGCCATCGGGTGGCGATCGGACAGGAAAAGAACCGCAAACGACATCACCTGATTGCCGATTTCGCCGATCAGGATGCGATAGTCGGGCCGGATCGCCAACGCCACGATCTGCTCGCGCGTCTTGCGCTCGCTCGCCGGAAGCGCCTCGCAGAATATCTCGTAGAAACCATCAAACGCCGGCCCTTCGGCGACGCTGAGCTGCCCAATCCGAAATTCGCTACGGCCCGCTTGCGTCACGCGTTCTCCAGCGCCTGTCTGGCGATCTTTTCCTTCCACACCAGCGGCGCAAGCGCGTGCACATTGGCTCCACTCGAATCGACCGCCACAGTGACCGGGAAATCGCTCACATCGAATTCGTAGATCGCCTCCATGCCGAGGTCCTCGAAGCCGACGATCCTGGATCCCTTGATCGCGCGGGCGACGAGATAGGCCGCGCCACCCACCGCCATCAGATAGGCGCTCTTCGCTTCGGCGATCGCCGCGGTCGCGTCGGGCCCGCGCTCGGCCTTGCCGACCATCGCCAGCAGGCCCTGGTCGAGCATCATGCGGGTGAACTTGTCCATCCGCGTCGCGGTGGTCGGGCCGGCCGGGCCGACCACCTCGTCGCCGACCGGGTCGACCGGACCGACATAATAGATCACGCGGCCGGCGAACTCGACCGGCAGCTTTTCGCCCGCGTCGAGCATGTCCTTGATCCGTTTGTGCGCGGCGTCGCGCCCGGTGAGCATCTTGCCGTTGAGCAACAGCCGATCACCCTGCTTCCAGCCCCGCACCACCTCCGCCGTCAGCGTATCGAGATCGACCCGGATCGCCGCCTTGTCGGGCGTCCAGTTGACGTCGGGCCATTCCTCCAGCTTCGGCGCTTCCAGATAGGCGGGACCCGATCCGTCCAGCGTGAAATGGGCGTGGCGGGTCGCTGCACAATTGGGAATCATCGCGACCGGCTTGGACGCGGCATGCGTCGGCCAGTCGAAAATCTTGACATCGAGAATGGTCGACAGACCGCCCAGCCCCTGCGCGCCGATCCCCAGCGCGTTGACCTTGTCATAGATTTCGATGCGCAGTTTCTCGATATCGTTCTGCGGTCCCCGCTCCTTCAGCTGCGCCATGTCGATCGCGCCCATCAGGCTTTGCTTGGCGAGCAGCATGGATTTTTCCGCCGTACCGCCAATACCGATACCGAGCATACCCGGCGGGCACCAGCCGGCACCCATCTGCGGCAGCATCTCCAGCACCCAGTCGACGATCGAATCGCTCGGGTTCATCATCTTGAACTTGGATTTGTTCTCGGACCCGCCGCCCTTGGCCGCGACATCGATCGACACCGTATTGCCCGGCACCATTTCGACATTCAGCACGCTCGGCGTGTTGTCCTTGGTGTTGCGCCGCGTGAAGGCAGGATCCGCGAGAATCGAGGCGCGCAACTTATTCTCGGGATGGAGATAGGCGCGGCGGACTCCCTCATCGACCACTTCCTGCAAGGACCGGTCGCCCTTTTCCAGCCGACAATCCTGGCCCCATTTGACGAACACCGTGACGATGCCGGTGTCCTGGCAGATCGGTCGGTGCCCCTCGGCGCACATACGGCTGTTGGTCAGGATCTGCGCGATCGCATCCTTCGCGGCCGGGCTCTGCTCCGCTTCATAAGCGACGCCCAGCGCACGGATATAGTCCATCGGGTGGTAATAGCTGATGAACTGCAATGCGTCGGCGACGCTCTCGATCAGGTCGGCTTCGCGGATAATCACTGTCATGGTCGGTTCCCGGCACTGGCTTGGCGCCGTCCATATGCGCAGCATGGCGGTCGGCCAAGTCCCTCACGCGCCCGGCGCCGTTAACCAATCCATGTTGGCAATTCGGAAACGCCTTGCCGCTACCGCCACGATCGATGATCGGATCTCTCAATCCTTTTCCCTGGGCACGGCGATCAATCGCGTCGCTGTGGCACGATCTGTCGCTCGGCGCCGATGAGGAACGGCCGCTCGACGCGCATCACGCACAGTTCGAGCAGGCGGCAACCGCCTGGCCCGCCGCTCTGCTCGCGCAGATTCTTGCCACCGCGATGCTTGCGACGACCGCTGGATCGACGGGACCAAGGACGTTGCTCGGTGCGATCCTGCTGTGCGGTACGGCGACCGGATTGTTCGCGGTGGCCGCGCTGGCACTGCTCAAATTACGCAAGGCGCGCTGCTGGCCGCCGCATATCCAGGCGCGGCTGTCGCTGATCTATGCCGCCGGCCTTGGCGCCGGGCTGTTCGCTATGCTGTGGCTGACCACGCGACTGCCTACCGGCACGCTGCAACTGGCCAGCTTCGTCGCGGTATTCAGTGCGATCGTGGTCACGACGCTGGCATTGCAGGCGTTGCGCGCGGGCATGCTCGCCTTTGCCGCCGCGCTGGTCACGGCCATCGCCGTGCTGACCGGTTTCGGCATGGTTACTGGCATCGCCTGCGTCTTTCTCGGATGCCTGACGGTCGCCACCGGCAGCCTTGCCCGGCTCGACCAGACAATGGCCAAGGAGCGCGATGCCAATACCAATGACGGCAAGCTTGCCCTGCGCCTGATCCGCGAATTCGAAGACCATGGCAGTGGCTGGTTCTGGCAGACCGACCGCCACGGCCGTGTCATCTATCTGTCGCCGCAGGTTGCAACCGAAGTCGGCACCACCACGCCGGCTGTCGGATCGCAACTGATCCATGTGTTCAAGGTCGACAGCCTGTCGCCCGAATCCGAACGTACCCTCGGTTTCCACCTTTCCTCCCGCACATCCTTTTCGGGCTATTCGGTACGCGCCGCCGCCGGTGAGACGGAGCGTTGGTGGTCGATTTCGGGTCGGCCGATCCTCGACGAACTCAACCGTTTTCAAGGTTTTATCGGGAATGGCAGCGATCTGACCGAAAAGCGCAAGTCGGAGGCCGAGATTACCCGGCTCGCATTGTTCGACAGCCTGACCGGACTTGCCAATCGTCAGCGTATGCGCCTCGCGCTCGATCAGACGCTTGCTTCCCACGGTGGCGGATATCGCTCGCCCGCGCTGCTCCTGCTCGACCTCGACCGGTTCAAGTCGGTCAACGATACGCTTGGTCATCAGACCGGCGACGCGCTGCTCAAACAGGTCAGCCAGCGATTGCAACGCAGCGTCGGCGACGCGGGGCTGGTCGGCCGGATCGGCGGCGACGAGTTCGAGGTCGTGCTGCCGCGCGAAGCCAATCGCGACCGGCTGGCCGAACTCGCGCGGGCAATCATCGCCGCTGTGTCCCAGCCCTATTTCATCGAAGGCTCGTCGATCACCATCGGCTGCTCGATCGGTATCGCGATCGCGCCGGATGATGGCGAGGATTCGGAGACGCTGGTGCGCAACGCCGATCTCGCACTCTACGCGGCGAAGGCCGATGGTCGTGGCGTCCACCGTTTCTACCGCGAGGAGCTGCTCCACGGCGCACAGAATCGCCGGCAACTCGAGGACGATCTGCGCAATGCGATGGTCCAGAACCAATTCCATGTCGCCTATCAACCGGTGGTCAGCACCAGGACCGAGCGGATCGTCGGTTATGAAGCGCTGCTGCGTTGGGACCATCCGACGCGCGGCGCAGTCAGCCCGGCCGAATTCATCCCGGTCGCCGAGGATTGCGGGCTGATCGAAGCGATCGGCGAATGGGTGCTGCGCACCGCCTGCGCCGATGCCGCGACCTGGCCGCGCGATATCCGCGTCGCGGTCAATGTCTCGCCGATCCAGTTCGCCAACCCTGCTCTTCCTGCGGTCGTCACTAATGCGCTGGCGCGGTCGGGTATCAGCCCGGCGCGGCTTGAGCTTGAAATAACAGAGGGCGTATTCCTCAACGAGGATGCTTCGTCGGAACAGATGTTCAAGAACCTCAAGACGATCGGCGTGCGCCTCGCGCTCGACGATTTCGGTACCGGCTATTCCTCGCTTGGCTATCTCAAGAAAGCGCCGTTCGACAAGATCAAGATCGACCAGAGCTTCGTACGCGGCGCGGCAGTCGCCGGTAACCGCAATGCCGCGATCATCAAAGCGATCGTCACGCTGGCCGACACGCTTGGCATGGAAACCACCGCCGAGGGTGTCGAGGTGCAGGATGAGATCGCGCTGATCCGCGAACTCGGCTGCAGCCACATCCAGGGTTATGTCTATGGCAAGGCCGCACGGGTCGCGGCGGTGCTTGAACAACTCGCCGCGAACGGCGGCATGGCCACCGCGAGCGGTTACAGTGTCAGCCGCTCGCCCCGCAGCACGATGCTGCGCAACGCGCGGATCCTGGCCGAAGGCGTCGAGGGTGAAATCCGCATTCGCAACATGTCTTCGACCGGCGCGATGATCGACGGCATCGAGATCGACGGCAGTGCCGCCGGCATCGATATCCTGATCGAACTGATCGAGGACCAGATGTTCCCGGCCAAGCTACGCTGGGCCGCCGACGGCAAGGCCGGGATCGAGTTCGCGCAGCATTTCAACATGGAACGCCTGAACCCGGTCAATCAGCCCGCCACGATCCGCCGTTCGGCATAGGCGGCAAGGCTCGAATCAACTTCATTTCTGGCAGAGGGGGTTCGACAGCAACGGTGCATGGAGCGCGGGCGGTTCGCGGTACGCCGTTCGCATTCAACACCAATGCGACCTCGCTTCTGGCCGCGCATTTGGCGACGATCGCGCGGTAGAAGCCGCTCGGGTCCGCCATCGGCTCGATACCTTCCGCTTTCTCGATTACCGGCGCATCGCCAAACAAGACGCATCCGGGGGGCGCCTGCACATATAGGCCGCGCTTGTCCTCCCCCACGCCGCGCAACTCGCCACATGACGACAGAATCAGCGCCTGCATTGCCGCAACCCGCTGACTAAAGCCCAAGGGCGATTGCACATCGACCGAGGCACCAAGCCGGTTCAGCATTACCGCAAGCTCCGGCCATCGCCCGGCCCCCGCACCGTCGATTAGCGAATCAACCGCTGGCACCGCGCGCGGCGCCAACGACGCGACCAGCCCACGCCATGTTGCGACTGCCGCCAGCCCTCCGGCCCTCTTCGCCACCAGAAAGCGTCGCCAGATCGCAAAGCTATCGCGGCGACCGGACTCGCTGCGGGCACCCAGATCGGCGATCCATTGCATCACCGCGCCGCACGGATACCGCGCGCCACGAGCAGCCGGCTCTTCCAAAGCACCTAGCGGCTGTGATTGCAGGACGCTCGCGCATCCGCGCAGTGCGCCGCCGACGCGCTGGTCGAGCGATAAATCTGCTGGCCACAGCGTCGCGGTGGCAACCCATGAGGCATATTCCGCACCGCCCTCGTGCAGCCACCAGTCGCGCGGGGCGGTCTCCCCGCCTTCACCCCATAGATGAAACAGTTCGTGTGACAGAAACCCCGTATAGTTCCCGATCGCCGACGGATCAGCAACCTGTGCCGCGCTGCCATAGATGCGCAGGAACACAACGCCATTGGGCGTCACGTCGCCACGACTGTACCGGTGCCCCGATTCCGATGCTCGCTCCGCATAGGACATGACGACCGTCGGCATTCGCCGCAGCGGCAGATGCAGCCGCGCCCGATAAAAGGCGAGGAGGCGCCCGGTCCGATCCAACAGCGTGTCGCGCAGTCCGTCGGGCATTCCCATCGATACGAGCGATCGATAGGCGCCGCGCTTTTCCGGTGCCGCGCCAATAATGACATAACCATCAAGCGTCGCTCGATCGCGCAACACATGCACGGCACCACCATCGGTGACGATCCCGACGCGAAACGGCCCGGAAGACGGGAGTATGTAGGGGGCGAACAGCACAACACCCTTGCCAGCCACCGGAAGCAACATCGGATAGATCGAGTCGATTTCGTCACTGTCCGATCGAATCAGCAACGTGACACGGCGAAAGCCCGTCCGTGCGCTGAGCGTCCCACGATCAAGGGTCACGCTTGCCTCGCGAACGCGGATGTCGGCTGCAGCGGGTGGGAGCGAGCCATTGCCGAGCGAAAGCGACGTTACCTCGGCCGGCAGGTCGTAGATGACCTGAACGGCGTTGTTTGTCACGGAAATGGTGAGCATTGTCTCGCGCAATCCAACGGCAGCCGCCGAACCGCTCTCCATGAGCAGCATGATCGACAAGGCGAACCACCAAATGCGCGACAACATCATTCCGGGCAATTATCCAGTTCAGGTCATGCGACGGACTTATACGATGGTGCGGCGATGTCGAACGGCATCAACCATCAGCCAGCGGAAACCAATCCCAGAACGGCTTGCCCTCTTCGCGCGTTCGCGCCACCGAAGGCCGTGCCTCAAGCCGTTCGTGATACGCCGCGACATTGGCAAACCCGTCAAACGGCAGCGCATGTTTCGCATAGAGCAACGACGGCGCCGCCGCGCAATCGGCCAGGCCGAACGCGCCGCCCGCCGCCCATTCGCGCGTCGCCATCACCGTATCGAGCCAGCCATAGGCCCGGGTCAGCATCTCCCGCGCCTTCCCCGCGCCATAGGGGTCGGCATTACCTTCGGGTCGGCGGCGCTCGAACACCACCGTCTGCAACGGGGTCATGACATAATTGTCGAAGAACCGGTCCATGAAGCGCGCTTCCAGCGCGGCGTCGATGTCTGCCGGAATCATCGGTGTCGCACCCGGATGATAATGGTCGAGATAGTCGATGATCACGCTGGTCTCCGCCACCGAGCGCTCGCCATCGACCAGCAACGGCATGTGCTGAATCGGCCAAAGCGTCGCAAACTCCTTGGCATATTCGGGCGTGTCCGGCCCAAGCTCGCGGTATTCG
Source organism: Sphingomonas sp. UYAg733 (assembly GCF_054057355.1). Lineage (NCBI taxonomy): Bacteria > Pseudomonadati > Pseudomonadota > Alphaproteobacteria > Sphingomonadales > Sphingomonadaceae > Sphingomonas > Sphingomonas sp. UYAg733. Next base: position 66,902 of record NZ_JBSRZE010000008.1, on the reverse strand, counting down.
AACGAGGTGCCATTCTCATACAGTGCGATCAGCACCTTTTGGCAGTATGACGACAGGGGATGTGCGTAAATTTTGATGGTCATCTCTCTCTCCGCCTATTTCGTCTCAGGACGATGTGCATCGCGTTTTCGCCCCGGACATGTTCGGTCACATTATAACCGAGCGCCGGCAGGTTGATCCCGGCGAAAAACCCCTCGCCACAACCCAGCATTATCGGGGCGATGGCGAGATGCATCTCGTCGATCGCGCCGACCTGCAGATATTGGCGGATCGTCGCCGATCCGCCGCCAATCCGGATATCGCGCTCGCCGGCTGCTTGCCGCGCCAGCGCCAGTGCTTCGTCGGCCCCGCCGGTCACGAAATGGAAAACGGTGCCGCCCTTCATTTCGATCGACGCGCGGGCGTGATGAGTCAGGACGAACACCGGGCAATGATAAGGCGGAGTATCGCCCCACCAGCCTTTCCACTCATCGTCGGGCCAGTCACCGCGAACGGGGCCGAACATGTTGCGGCCAAGGATCCAGGCCCCCAGGCCGTGCATCGCCCTGGCGGCATAACCCTCGTCTATGCCGGACGAGCCGCCCGCCTCACCGAACATCGTACGAAAGGTCTTGGTGCCGAACGCCCATTCATGCAGCTCTTTGCCACGCACACCGAGGGGATTGTCCAGATTCTGATCGGGGCCGGCGCCAAACCCGTCCACCGATATCGAGAAACCGCCCACGCGAACCTTGGTCATCATCGATCCCTTCAAAACTGATTGCGAATCAAAAGCAGTTGTTCTTTTGCATAACTGATCCTATATTGCAATCAGTCATGACGATCCATATCGACGCTCCGCGGTCGGGCTGCCCGATCAACCTTACGATCCAGGCGCTGGGCGACCGCTGGAGCCTGATCGTCATCCGCGACGTGATGTTCGGCAATCGCCGCCATTTTCGCGAACTGCTTGGCGGGTCGGAGGAGGGCATCGCATCCAACATCCTCGCCGATCGCCTGAAGAAACTGGTCGCTGCGGGCTTTCTCGTGATCACCGACGATCCAAGTCACAAGCAGAAGCATTTCTACAGCCTGACCGAGCCCGCGATCCAGCTTGTGCCGCTGATCGTCCAGCTCGGCGCCTGGGGGCGGCGCCATTTGCCCGTCACCCCCGATCTCGCGATCCGTGCGCAATTGCTTGAGGAGGGCGGACCCGAAATATCGGCGGATTTCATGGATGAGCTGCGTACCGCGCATCTCGGCACCCCGCCCACCGGCCGTCCGAGCGTCGCCGGCCGCCTTCAAGCGGCATATGAAGCGATGGTCACCCGATTATACCGAGACTCGGCCGACCCGACGGACTAGCATACCCGTAATTCAAAACGGGAGAGTCGCATGCGCCTGAGCAAAGCACGTATCGAGCCGCTGTCGGATGCCGAGGCGACCGATGCGCAGAGGGAAGTGCTGGCACCGTTCGTCGAGCGCAACTTCGTCCTCAACATCTTCCGCACCATGGCGCGACACCCTGGCGCGCTCGACCGATTCCTCAAATGGGGCAATTACATCCTCGGCAAGCACAATACGCTGCCGGCGCGCGAGCGCGAACTCGCCATACTGCGCACCGGTTTCAATTGCGGATCCGGTTATGAATGGGCACAGCACGTCGTTATCGGCAAACGCGCCGGGCTGACCGATGATGAGGTCGCGCGGATCAAGAACGGCAGTGCCGCACCAGGCTGGAGCGCGGCGGACGCGGCGATCCTCGATGCGTGCGACGACCTGACCCGCGATCACTTCATCACCGATGTGCATTGGGCGGCGCTGGGCCGGCACTTCTCGACCGAACAGTGCATGGATCTGGTCTATACCGTCGGCCAGTACACCCAGGTGTCGATGCTGCTCAACAGCTTCGGGGTCCAGCTCGACCCCGGCCTGACGCTCGATCCCGATCTGGACCGTCGCGCATGACCGGGCGGCTTTCCGGCAAGACCGCGATCGTGATCGGCGCGGGCCAGACGCCGGGCGACACGATCGGTAATGGCCGCGCCACCGCGCTGCTTTTCGCGCGCGAAGGGGCGGCGGTGTTCTGCGTCGACCGCGACCTGATCCGGGCCGAAGAAACCGCGACGCTGATCACCGGCGAGGGCGGCATCGCTCATGCCCATGGCGCCGATATCCGCGACGAAGCCGAATGCGCCGCGCTGATCGCAGCCGGGGTCGCGGCGCTCGGCCGGCTCGACATACTGCACAATAATGTCGGCGGGGGCGCGGGCGACGCGCCGGTCGAGAAGACAGATCCCGCCCGCTTCGATGCGATCCTCCATCTCAACCTCACCGCGATGATGCAGACGATCAAACATGCACTGCCGGTGATGCGCGCGCAGGGCGGCGGCGCGATCGTCAACATCTCGTCGCTCGCCTCGATCGCCCCCGCCGGGATCATCGCCTATGAAGTGTCCAAGGCCGGGGTCAATAAACTCACCACCAGCGTCGCCGCGCTCAACGCGCGCCATCAAATCCGCTGCAACGCGATCCTGCCGGGCCTGATCGACACGCCGATGGCGATCCAGGGCTGGGCCGGCATGAGCGGCGAAGCGCAGGCCGAACTGCGCGCCAAACGCAACGCGCGCGTTCCGATGGGCCGGATGGGCACTGCCTGGGACGTCGCGCATGCGGCACTCTGGCTCGCCTCCGACGATGCTCGATTCGTCACCGGCGCGCTACTGCCGGTCGATGGCGGCCAGTCGGTGAGACTCGGTTAACGCACCGTCCTTTACGGGAGCGGTTGCGGAGGGGCTCAGCCGTGCGCGCGGCTCAATGCCCCGTCGATGCTTCGCATCGAGCGCTGCGCTTTGCGATCGCAACCCTACATCCAACCATGAACCGCAGATAACCAGCGGGTTCAGCAACCGGACTTCAACCGAGGCGTATCGTCCAACAATGCCCGACTCACCGGGCGAAAGAGGACAAGCCGATGAAAATGCCCAAACTCTTCGTCGCTGCCGGTCTCATGATCGCCGCGCTCGGCGTGAGCACCAGTGCAAGCGCCCAAAGCTATCGTGACGATGGCCGCTACTACGAGCAGCGGTATGACCGGGGCGACCAGTACGACCGGGGCGACCAGTACGACCGGGGTGATCGTGGCGACCGGTACGATCGGGGCGATCGGTACGACCGATACAATCGATATGATCGTCGCTGGGACCATCGCGACCGCCGTTGGCACAACCGCGATCGCCGCTGGAACAACCATCGTCGCTGCTGGATCGAATGGCGCCATCACCGCCGCATTCGCATCTGCCGCTAAAGTGAAGGGGCGGCGGCTCGATGGCCGCCGCCCTTTACCTGGTCAGCCCGTGCTATTCCCCGAAAGGACGTGAGCCGGCAAGCCGGATCGCCTACCCCTGCTCGCTATCCAGGTGGGCCATCAGCGGTGTCGGATACCGGTCGCCCGCCGCTGCACCCTTGGGCACCGCGCGCTCGATCGCCGCAAGATCCTCCGCCGTCAGCACCACATCGAGCGCGCCGAGCGCCTCGCTCAGCCGGTCGCGGCGGCGCGCCCCGACCAGCGGCACGATGTCACGCCCCCGTGCGGCGACCCAGGCGATCGCGATCTGCGCCACCGTTGCGCCTGTCGCGGATGCGACCGTCCGCAACGCCGCGACCAGCGCGAGATTTGCATCGACATTGCCCGGCTGGAAACGCGGGCTCATCACACGAAAATCGCCCGCCCGGCTCGCATCCTTCTGCCAATGCCCGCTGATCAGCCCACGCGACAACACGCCATAGCCGGTCACACCGATGCCCAGTTCACGCGTGGTCGGGAAAATCACCTTTTCCGGCCCGCGCGAGATCAGCGAATATTCGATCTGCAGGTCGCAGATCGGATGCACCGCCGCCGCGCGCCGGATCGTCTCCGCGCCCATCTCGCTGAGCCCGATGTGCCGGACATACCCTGCCTTCACCATCTCGGCGATCGCCCCGATCGTTTCCTCGATCGGCACATCGGGGTCGAGCCGCGACGGGCGGTAAACGTCGATATAATCGGTGCCGAGTCGCTGGAGCGAATAGGCGAGGAAATTCTTCACCGCCTCGGGCCGCGCATCATATTTCGACCAGCCATTCGCCGGATCGCGCATCGCGCCGAACTTGACGCTCAACTGGAAACTGTCCCGCGCTAGGCCCCTCACCGCCTCGCCGATCAGCATCTCGTTATGCCCCATGCCGTAGAAATCGCCGGTATCGAGCAGAGTCACGCCGGCATCGAGCGCGGCATGGATCGTCGCGATGCTCTCCGTCCGGTCGGCCGGGCCATACATGCCCGACATGCCCATGCAGCCAAGTCCGATCGCCGATGTCGCCGGGCCGGTGGCGCCGAGATTGCGCTGTTCCATTCATGGTCTCCTCAAAGTCGATCTGCCGCTTATGCCGCACCCACGATCGTGCGATAAGCCGCTGTTATTGGAACAACCCGTGCGGGAACCCGGACAATGACCACACCCAACCTCGACGACATCCGGCTCTTCACGGCAGTGGCCGAAGCCGGCGGTTTCCGCACCGCCGCGCTACGCCGCAGCGTCTCCGCCTCATCGCTCAGCGACGCAGTACGGCGGCTCGAGGGCGATCTCGGCGTCCGCTTGCTCAACCGCACGACGCGCAGCGTGACGGCGACCGAGGCCGGGCAGCGCCTGCTCGACCGATTGCGCCCGGCGCTCGCCGAGATCACTGATGCACTCGACGGCCTCGCCGTCGCGCACGGCCAGCCGAGCGGAACGCTGCGCCTCAACGTGCCCTCGATCGTGGCCCGCTATATCTTGCCGCCGATCGTCGCGCGTTTCCTCACCGCGCATCCCGGCATCCGTCTGGAGGTCGTCGCCGAAGACAGTTTCCTCGACGTCCTCGCGCACGGTTTCGACGCCGGCATCCGTTACGAGGAGAGTATCGCCAAGGACATGATCGCGATCCCGATCGGCCCGAAGCGTCAGCGTTTCGCGGTCGCTGGCTCGCCTGCCTATCTCGCCGCGCGCGGCGTGCCGAAACATCCGCGCGACCTCGCCGATCACGCCCGGATCGGCCACCGCTTCGCCAACGGCAATGTCGCGCTGTGGGATTTCGAGCGCACCGGCAAACGTTTCCGCATCGCCCCCGAAGGCCCGCTGATCAGCACCGGACACGAGATCGAACTCGCCGCCGCGATCGCCGGCCTGGGCTTGATCGCCAGTTTCGCGGAAGTCCTGCAGCCGGAGATCGACAGCGGCGCGCTGGTGCCCGTGCTCGTCGACTGGCTGGAGGATTTCCCCGGTCCGTCGATCTATTACCATAGCCGCCGACACATGCCGGCGCCGCTGCGCGCGTTCGTCGATTTCGTGAAAGCGGGGATTTCGTGAAAGCGGGGATTTCGTGAAAGCGGGGATTTCGTGAAAGCGGGTTCATGAATTCGGCGCCTTGACCACGCGCCGTTCGCCCTGAGTTAGAGACTAAGCGTATCGAAGGAACACCGTATGCCCGAACCCCTCGCTTTGGCCTTCGACGTGTTCGGCACCGTGGTCGACTGGCGCACCAGCATCGCGCGGGAGGCCGACGTTTGCTTCACCGCGCTCGGCATCGAGATCGACGGCGCGCAGTTCGCCGATCAATGGCGCGGTCTCTACCAGCCGGCGATGGAGGAATGCCGCAGCGGACGGCGCCCCTATACCCGTCTCGACATCCTCAACCGCGAGACGCTGGAGGCGCTGCTCATCCGCCACGATATCGACCCGGCCAGCATCGACGAGTCCGCGCTCGACCATCTCGCCAAAGCCTGGCACAGGCTCGACCCTTGGCCCGATTCGGTCGAAGGCCTGACGCGGATGAAGGCATTTTTCCCGATCGTCACTTTATCCAACGGCAACACCGCGCTGACCCTGGAGATGGCCCGCCGCGCACGCCTGCCCTGGGACGCGATCCTCGGCGCCGAATCGACCGGCTATTACAAGCCGCTCCCCCAGGCCTATCTCGGCACTGCCGAAATCCTCGGCATCGCACCGTGCCGCCTGTGTCTTGTCGCCGCGCACCATAGCGACCTCGCCGCCGCGCGGGCGTGCGGGCTGATCACCGCGTTCGTACATCGGCCGATGGAATATGGCGGCCGCCCCGCGCCCGACGCCGATGCGGAGCAGGACTGGGATTACCAGGCCAGCTCGTTCATCGACCTCGCCGCGCAGCTCGCGCAATAGCGGCCGACCAAAGCGATTTCATGCAGGTTAACCGATTGAAACTGCTAGAGTGGAACTCACGTCCTCCCAGCCACCTTTGCATCATGCCCGCATCGGCGGGTCAGGCCGTACCGGGGATGGCTTTCGCACCGCGAGTCTCCGGCCCTTTGAGGCCAATAAATGCCAACCTCGCCACCTGCCATCATCGACGCGGCGAACAGCATGATGCTCGCGCTGATATCTTCATCCGACGCGCCGCTTGTGCTGCTCGACGGGGATCTGGTGATCATCGCGCTCAGCACATCCTTCTGCGCCGCGTTCGATATCGAGCGCTCGGCGGCGGTTGGCCGCAAGCTGACCGCGATCGGCAACGGCGAATGGAACCGCCCGCAGCTCGGCTCGCTGCTTGAGGCGACGGTATCGGGCAATGTCCAGATCGACGCCTATGAAATGGACCTGGCGCGCGACGGCACCACCCCGCGTCGCCTCGTACTCAACGCGCACACGCTCGATTATTCGGACGACGCCACCAATATCCGCCTCGTCCTGACCATCTCCGACGTGACCGACGCACGGCTGACGGCCAAGCTCAAGGACGAACTGCTCCACGAAAAGGCCGTGCTGCTTCAGGAACTGCAGCATCGCGTCGCCAATAGCTTGCAGATCATCGCCAGCGTCCTCACGCAGAGCGCACGCCGGACCAGTTCCCCCGAGGCGCGCGGCCATATCAACGATGCGCATAACCGCGTCATGTCGATCGCCTCGCTGCAACAGCAACTCGCCCAGTCGCAACTCGGCGAAGTCGGGCTGCGCAGCTATTTCAACGATCTGTGCCGCAGCATCGGCGCGTCGATGATCCACGACCATGCCCAGATCAGCCTGAAGGTCGAGGTCGATGACAGCATCACCAGTGCCGATGCATCGGTCAGCCTGGGGCTGATCGTCACCGAACTCGTCATCAACGCGCTGAAGCACGCCTTTCCGGGTACGCGCCACGGCGTGATCACCGTCGGCTATCAGTCCGACGGTAATTCATGGACCCTCTCGGTCGGCGATGACGGCGTCGGCATGCCGAGCGACGCGGCGGACGCAAAGCCCGGCCTTGGGACCAGCATCGTCGAGGCGCTGGCGAAGCAGCTTCGCGCCGATGTCGTAATCACCGACGCCAGGCCGGGCACTTATGTGTCGATCGTTCACCCGCAATCCGTGGCCAGCGGGATCGAAGCAAGGGTCCGCGCCGCCTGATCCGACGTCTCTGCACCGGACCGATTTTTTCGCGCAAATTTTTTGTTCGTTCCGTGTTCGTGCTCTTGCCTTTCAGCAAAGCCAGCTTTGACCACGCGTCGCTGCGCTGCGGCATCGAAAGCCTGTGGTGAACCGACTCAAAATAGCGACGAACCGAGTCGCTAAATTGTCATTTACCGTCTTGCCTCCTGACCAGAATAGGCACAATCTGTAGGGGTTGAGTTCGGGGGCGAACCCAAGAACTGGTAGTACAGCGGTCGCAACACCATATTGCGAGCCTATCGCCACGCGCCATCGGGGTGGCGCGGAGCGGTAGATTTTGTTCTCCTTGGGTCGCCCGAAATGATAGCTTGGGGGTTCGCCCTCCGATTCGAACGGACCGGGAACGTCGGTCGGGTATTTTTGTTGATTGAGGGCGACACCGATGGATTTCAGAGACGGCCAGGAAGCGAGCGTAAACATGTCAACCGACACGATCGAAGCGATCACCGGCATTACTCCAGAGGCATCCGCCCCTGACGACAAGGGTAAGGGCACGGCAGCGCGCAAGCTCGACGCCCGCGGCGATTCGAAGGAAGTGAAGGCGCAGCTTTATCCGGTCGAGGTCGATCATTCGCGCGACGCGCTGCTCACCGATTTCGGCAAGGACACGCTGACCGACCGTTATCTGCTGCCGGGCGAGCGCTACCAGGATCTCTTCGTCCGCGTCGCGTCGGCCTATGCCGATGATGCCGCGCATGCGCAGCGCCTGTACGACGCGATTTCGCAGCTGTGGTTCATGCCCGCGACGCCCGTCCTGTCGAACGGCGGCACCGGCCGCGGCCTGCCGATCAGTTGCTACCTTAATTCGGTGCCCGATAGCCTGGGCGGCATCGTCGATACCTGGAACGAGAATGTCTGGCTCGCCTCGCGCGGTGGCGGTATCGGCACTTATTGGGGCAATGTACGCGGCATTGGTGAGCCGGTCGGCCTGAACGGCAAGACCAGCGGCATCATCCCGTTCGTGCGCGTGATGGATTCGCTGACGCTCGCGATCAGCCAGGGCTCGCTGCGCCGCGGCTCGGCCGCTTGCTACCTCGATGTCTCACACCCGGAAATCGAGGAATTCCTCGAGATTCGCAAACCCTCGGGCGACTTCAACCGCAAGGCACTCAACCTGCACCACGGCGTGCTGATCACCGACGAATTCATGGAAGCGGTGCGCGACGGCAGGGAATGGACGCTGCGCAGCCCGAAGGATCAGTCGGAGCGCGGCAAGGTCGACGCGCGCTCGCTCTTCCAGAAACTGGTCGAAACGCGCCTCGCCACTGGTGAGCCGTACATCGTCTTCGCCGACCATGTGAACAAGGCGATGCCCAAGCATCACCGCGATCTCGGGCTCAAGGTCTCGACCTCGAACCTGTGTTCGGAAATCACCTTGCCGACCGGCAAGGACCATCTCGGCAACGAACGCACCGCGGTGTGCTGTCTGTCCTCGCTCAATCTCGAAACCTGGGATCAGTGGAAGGACCAGAAGGGCTTTATCGAGGACGTCATGCGTTTCCTCGACAATGTCCTGCAGGATTATATCGACCGCGCCGAACCCGGCATGGAGCGCGCCGCCTATTCGGCGATGCGTGAACGGTCGGTCGGCCTCGGCGTGATGGGCTTTCACAGCTTCCTCCAGGCGCGCGGCCTCGCCTTCGAAGGTGCGATGGCCAAGTCGTGGAACCTGAAGATGTTCAAGCACATCAAGGCGCAGGTCGACGAAGCGTCGATGCAGCTCGCGGTCGAACGCGGCCCCTGCCCCGATGCCGCCGACATGGGCGCGATGGAGCGGTTCAGCTGCAAGATGGCGATCGCGCCGACCGCGTCGATCAGCATCATCTGCGGCGGCACCAGCGCGTGCATCGAACCGATCCCGGCGAATATCTACACTCACAAGACGCTGTCGGGCAGCTTCTCGATCAAGAACCCCTATCTCGAAAAACTGCTGAACGAGAAGTCGAAGAACTCGGACGCGGTATGGAATACGATCCTCGAACAAGGCGGCAGCGTCCAGCATCTCGACTTCCTCACCACCGAGGAGAAGGACTGCTTCAAGACCAGCTTCGAGATCGACCAGCGCTGGCTGATCGAACTCGCCGCCGACCGCACACCCTATATCGACCAGTCGCAGTCGCTGAACCTGTTCATCCCAGCCGATGTCGAGAAATGGGACTTGCTCATGCTCCACTTCCGCGCCTGGGAACTGGGCATCAAGTCGCTCTATTACCTCCGCTCGAAGAGCATCCAACGCGCCGGTTTCGCCGGCGGGGTGGAAGCCGACAACACGATCGACCTGCGCCAGATCGAGGTCGAATCGAAGGATTATGACGAGTGTTTGGCGTGCCAGTGAGGTGGAGCAGCTAAGTCCCCTTCACCCTTCCGTCGCTTCGCTCCTCCCTCCCTCTCCCACAAGGGGAGAGGGAACAGAAAGCGCGACTCCTAAAAACTCTTCTCCCCTTGTGGGAGAAGAAGGGGCCCGCGCGAAGCGTGGGAAGATGAGGGGGAATGACGCGGGCCTGACGAAACGCCAGCTGCTGCCGTCAAACACCACGGCCCGCGCCCGCGAACTGCGCCGCAACGTGACCGAAGCCGAAAAACGCTTGCTCCGAGCCCTGCGCGAAACCTTCCCAGCGGCAAAATTCCGCTTCCAGGTCCCGATGGGACGCTTCTTCGTGGATTTCTGCTCGCACAGCGCAAAGCTGATCATCGAAGCCGATGGCGGCCAGCACGCGATCGCCACGGAAAACGATGCCAGCCGCACCCGCTTTCTGGAAGGCGAAGGCTATCGGGTAATGCGCTTCTGGAACAACGACATCATCGAAAACATGGAAGGCGTAATCACAACGATCGCCGCACAAATTCCTTCTCCCCCTGTGGAAGAAGGTGGCGCGAAGCGCCGGATGAGGGGGAGTGAGTCTTGAAACCTCTGTCCCCCTCACCCTTCCGTCGCTTCACTCCTCCCTCCCTCTCCCACAAGGGGAGAGGGAAAGACGCCTCACGCCTCTTCTTCGAAACTCGCCGCGACGTCGCCATTGGCGCTCAGCCGAACCTTGTCGCCCTCGACCTCAGCGACCAGCCCGCCCGAGATATAATGATGGTGCCCCTCATGGCTCCCCTCACCCGAATCCTTCTTGGTCAGCTTGATGCGGTCGCCCCCATCTGGTCCTTTGGCGACATGGTCGACGGTGCCGACATGGACGCCATCGGCGCCGATGACTTCCATATGTTCCTTGATCGCACTCAGATCGGCCATGCTTTCAGCTCCTTCGTTACGGTTGCGGCGATTGAACGCGCGCCAGCGGGAATGGATGCACGGGAGAACCGGCCATGATGATCACCACACCACGCCTGCGTCTGACCCTCGCACTAGCCCTGGTCGCGACGCTCACCGCCTGCGCGCACCAGATAAACGCCACGGTCGCGCCCACCGCGCCCGGCTTCCTGCTCGGCCTGTGGCACGGTTTCATCTTCCCGGTCGCCTGGGTCCTGTCGCTCTTCATGCCCGAGGTCGCGGTCTATGCCGTGCCCAACAATGGCGGCTGGTATGATTTCGGCTATTTCCTCGGCATCGTCGTGTTCGGCGTCGGCTCGCATCGCGGCTCGAAGCGGATCTATGTCGATCGGCGCCGGCCGCGATGACATTGCAGATCGCCATCATGTACGCCGTCGCGCTGGTCTTCGCCCTGGTCGGAGCCGGTCTGCTGCTCGCGCTCAGCCGTCCGGCAGGACCGGCCAAGGTCTATGTGTTCCGCATGGTCGGGATCATGGCGGTGGCGCTCGGCGTGGTGCTGGCGATCTCGGCGAGTGCGATGTGGCAATGGAGCACGGAGTCATGAGCAACGTGAATATGACACGCCGCTTCTGGCCTCGACTGCGCTTGTTGCTAATAACCGCTGTGGTCGTTGCACTGTTGCAATTGGCGTCTATCCTGACCGGCTTCGGAGACTGGGTGCGCGAAACCCCCGCCGCCGCCACAACCGCTCGAATAATCGCAATGCTGTTCTGCGGAGGGCTCGGCTTGGTCAGCTTGTTGGCTGGTCGTTACGATCCCGAGATGAGAACGCTTGGCAATCGTCTCATAGGCATTTTTATATTGCTCATCGCCGCCATCCAGGCAGCACTCCTGCTCAGGGGCGCGGCATCATGATCGGCAGCACGCCCGCTTTCCTCCTCGCGTCGCGTACGCGGTTCGGACCGCTCGGAAGCGCCCGGATGACCTCATTTGGTGCTATGATGACGGCGACTCGTACGGTGATCGCCAGCGATCACCGAGACCAGAAGGCAGCGTTATGAATACCGCAGCAAGTGCCGTCTCGCCCGCTCCGCAATCGCGACGCACGCTCGGTGCGATCCAGCTTTTGGTTGCGGCAATGGGTTTGATCTCGATGGCCTTGCCGTATCTTCTGGCGGTCGACACGGCGCGATGGACCAACCTGTTATTTGCCGCGATGTTCTGCTGCTGGGCGACCGATTGGCTGATCTGGCCGGATCGTTCCAGCCTGCCCTCACGAGTTGCTGCACGGGCCGGCGGTGTCCTGACGCTCGCCATTGCCGTGTCCCTGCTCACCCAATTCTCGCATATAGTCTGAAAGGCGTAACCCCATGTCCCTCACCGAAGCCCGCAAGCAGTACAAGCCCTTCGAATACCCTTGGGCGTTCGACTTCTGGAAGCGTCAGCAGCAGATCCACTGGATGCCGGAGGAAGTGCCGCTCGGCGAGGATTGCCGCGACTGGGCACAGAAGCTCAGCGACCATGAGCGCAACCTGCTGACGCAGATCTTCCGCTTCTTCACTCAGGCCGATGTCGAGGTGCAGGATTGCTACCACGAGAAATATGGCCGAATCTTCAAGCCGACCGAGATCAAGATGATGCTCGCAGCCTTCTCCAATATGGAGACGGTGCACATCGCCGCGTACAGCCATCTGCTCGACACGATCGGCATGCCCGAAAGCGAATATGGCGCCTTCCTCGAATATTCCGAGATGAAGGACAAGCACGACTATCTGCAGGGCTTCGGCGTCGATACCGATGAGGATATCGCCAAGACGCTCGCCATGTTCGGCGGCTTCACCGAGGGGCTTCAGCTCTTCGCCAGCTTCGCCATGCTGATGAACTTCCCGCGCTTCAACAAGATGAAGGGCATGGGCCAGATCGTCACCTGGTCGATCCGCGACGAAAGCCTGCACTGCGAAGGCATCATCAAGCTGTTCCACACCTTCGTGAAGGAACGCGATTGCTACACCAAGGCGGTGAAGCAGGACATTCGCGACATGTGCCAGACGACCGTGCACCTGGAGGACAACTTCATCGATCTCGCCTTCGAAATGGGCCCGGTCAACGGCATGACTCCGAAGGAGATCAAGAAGTATATCCGCTACATCGCCGACTGGCGGCTGGGCCAGCTCGGCCTCAAGCCGATCTACATGATCGACGACCATCCCCTGCCCTGGCTCGCCCCGATGTTGAATGGTGTCGAGCACGCCAATTTCTTCGAACAGCGCGCCACCGAATATTCCAAGGCAGCGACGCGCGGCAACTGGAACGAAGTGTGGGACGGCTTCGACAAGCGCCAAAAGGCCAAGGCCGGGCCAGCGGCGAACGAGGATGCCAGCGGTGGGGATGCCGGCGGGGATATGTTCTCGCAGGCTGGCGTGGCGGCGGAGTGAATTGTTGCTCGGAAGGCAAATATCATGCCCAATGGAGAGTCAAAAACACTAGAACATCCGCTGGACGGTTGCGATGCGGACGAATGCTATAAAACCATGATGTCTGAACGGACGGAGCTTATAAAAGCCCGCCGTGAAGCGGAAGACCATTTAATAAAGACAATAATACAACTTTCAGCCGCACTTATAGCACTTATAGCTGGATTCTTGGCTCAGACTAACATTTTAATAGACCTCAATTTCTTATTACTCTTTTCTTCTGTACTTATATTATTTATCCTAGCTCTTACAGCGGGATTAGCAGAACAGTTTTTTTCTTCCAAGGCATACCAAGCTCAGCAAATAATCCTCGAAAAATACTACAACAAGGAGATTAACGAATTTTCTGAACCAAAGGCCAATTGGTGGGTTCGCTTCTTCCAACTTTCATCATTCTCTTTTTTTGTCTTAGCGCTTATAACTTTGGCGTGCTTCGCAATAATCCAAGCAGGAAAGAGAGAAGATGTCAGAAAACAACAATCCCAGCCCGCCTCCTCCACCTCCACCTCCGCCGCCTCCTCCTCCGCCGCCACCACCGCCAACGCCACCTGCCCCTCCGCGGATCAATCTCGGCGAGGACCGGGCTCTAGGATCTGTAACTAAATCAGCGGCGCCTAGCATGCCTCCGCCACCACCCAAGAAAAGCTAATCAGGCAAACCGTATTGAGATACGTGTATTGTTGAATGGCGGGGCAGGACATAATCGTTCCGTCCCGCAATCGCCCTACTGCAGACAAGGTCCCTGCATTGCGGAATTACGAATTACGGTGGGCGCGTTCCAAAACCAAGTGAAATAACGGTGACAGTCCACTAATTACGGCGAGCCTGCGGGGTGAAACTAACGTTCAAGCTTGAGGTCGCGCCAGATCTGTTCGACCGGGATCATCGTCTTGCGGTCGCGGCTTTGCGCCATTCCCTTTTCGACCTTCTCGCGCTTCCAATCGGCATAGCCGGTCTCGGTCGCGCCGCCTTCGGCTTCCAGCTTCTCGCGGTCAGGCAAGGTCGGTTTCATGCGTGGAAGGTAAGTCATCACATCGCATAACGCCATAGCCAGCGCCGTTCCCGCGACCTACTCAAAGCGACCCTCAGCCTCCCGATCGCGCTCATATCCTCTCGCAAGCGGAAACGCCGGCAACCAGGACTCGCGGCGGACGGTCCAGCACTCATAGGTCGGCACCAGCTGGTCCGGCGCGTCCAGCGATCCCAGATACACTTCGACCTCATCGCCGCTGCGCGCGAAAACGGACGAGCCGCAGCGGGAGCAGAAAAACCGCGTGCCATAATTGCTGGTTTCGCCCTCGATCGTCACCGCATCTTCGGGAAAGATCGCGGCGGCGTAAAACAGCGCGCCATGATGCTTGCGGCAGTCGAGACAGTGACAAAGGCCGACCCGATAGGGCTGGCCCGACGCTACGATCCGAACATTGCCGCACAGGCAACCACCAGTGAATCGATCCATGCTGCGTCTCCCCTAAATCAAGCGGCCGGGTTGTAACGAACGGCCTTGTTGGAATTTCCCGCTTTGCGGCGGCGATGCAAGCTTGCTGGTCTGGGGCGTTCTGGAGCTAAGTTGATCCACCCCCGGTCGTTTCGAGCGAAGTCGAGAAACAGACAGCAGGCGCTGCGCATGGTTTCTCGACTTCGCTCGAAACGAACGGGGGGAAAGATTCCGCGCCAGCTCGGAACTGATCCGGTGGCGATCTCTTCGAGCGACCACAGGTCTCCCATACCGCGCGCACTGTTATAACTTATTGAAATAGCTATTATTTTTCTTGACGCGACCCGCCGCCCGGCATCCGCCGATATCGACCGAATGTCCGGCACGCCACTCACCGGACATATGTCACAATAGGGTGTGACATATCTCTCCCCGCCCTTGTCGCGGGGGCCCGATACAAACGCCGTTCAACCCGCGCTATCGCAGCAGGCATGAAAGCTCGCCCCCAGTTTCCAAAACCCCTTTTAGGTTGCGATGGCGCCAGACTTTGCGTTCGCCGCACCTCTCCAAAATTCCCGTGGCGTCGGGTCGATATTCCCGTAAGATTTCCCGTAAATTCCCGTAGTGCGCTCAAAAAATGCTTTTCCCGTAGCGGCTCCCGTAACCACGGGAATCTGGGTCGACGGCGGCCAGCTGGTTTATGGTGACAGCCCACTGGTCATGCGCAGCATCGGCGAGCCGCCACCCGCGCGATTCAAACACGCCGCCATCGTGTCCATTATTCATTCGGTCGGCAATTGCTGATCGGCCGACTCGCTCTTTCACATGATGAAGACCAACCACACTCACGCCGTTCCCGGCGATGGCCGCAAAATGCGCATCGCGTAGCGCACTCTCGATGAAGCGCTTGCCGACGAAACGGCAGCGCGCCGCTGGACGCTGCACCCGCAGCCCCCTATTCCTGCTCCCAACAGAGGGGCCGGGGACCGGCTGACATCACCACATCGGGGAGTGGTTCATGGGGAAAAAGCCATTACCGGCGCTGGGCGCCATATGGGGCCTTCGGCGTCTCCTTCGCACCGCGCTTGCCTCCCTCACGATGGTGCTGGTCTTCGCCGCCACGCCGCGTGACGCATTGGCGAGCGAATGGCAGGCAATGACCTTCAGCGTCATCACCAACCCCGAATTCCGGCGCGCCGAAGCCGCCACGCTGGGCGAGACCGTGCCGATCCTCGCCAGCGGCGTGATTGTAAAAGACACGGTGGCCGACCTCCGCGCCTTTGTCCGGGCGCGGGGCATCAAGTCCGCGACGATCTATCTCAACTCGGACGGCGGACTGATGGAAGGAGGGATGGAGTTGGGCCGCGCGATCCGCGAGCTCAGGTTCAACACCGATGTCGGCCAGCCGGGCGAGGAAGCGTTCTGCGCCAGCGCCTGTACCAGCGCCTATGCCGGCGGCGTCAGCCGTTTTCTGACCAAACGCAGCGGCCTGCTCGGCATCCATCAGTTCTCCAGCAATGCCAAGCCGACCCGCGAGACCGTACTGAGAGCACAGGTCGTCAGCGCGAAGAAAGTCGATTTCCTCACCGAAATGGGCGTCGATGCCCGCCTCTTCTCGCTCGCCAGCATGACCGATGCCGACGATATCGCGTGGCTGTCGCCCGAAACAGCACTGAGCCTTGGCCTCGCCAATAATGGCGCTCAGCCCGCCACGGCGACGATCGGGACCTTGAAGATGCGGCCCTATCTCATCGTCCAGCAAGAGCATCACGACATGATCGGCCGTGCGCTGTTCTTCTGCCTCGGCGGCCGGCTGACGATGAACGCGATCCTGATCACGACGCCCGTAACCGCGCGCACCTGGGCCACCGGGTCGAGGTTTGCCTATGTCGAACTCGACGGAAAGATCGAATTGGCCGCCGCCGGCGCCGATGCGGTGGAGGCGGTCAGCGATTATGTCACCTTCACGCGCGCGATCACGCCGGACATGGCCAGGCGCCTGATCGACACCAACGACATGGCGATCCGGGTGCGCGGCACTTCGCTGCACGGGCAATCGCTCGATCTGCGGCCTGGCCGCGAGACGATGCGCGATTTCTTCCGTCAATGCCTGCCGGGCGGGCTGCCCGCGCCATCGGTCAATGTTCGCGATCTGGTCGTTGCGAGCCTCAGCAGTCACGACGGGCTCAGCTCAGTCATGATCATCGATCGCAACTCGATCGCGCCAGCCGGCAGGCTGGTCCGCGCCCGCGTCTACGGCGCGGCGGTCGAGGGCAAGGAGCGGATCATCAGCGTCGCACTGACCGAGTTCGACTGCACCGCGCACCGATCGCGCGACGTCGCGATCAACTTCCATGATGTGAATGGCAAACTGCTCATGTCGGACAAGCGCGATTGGGCCGCGGTCGCCCCCGGCAGCGGCGGCAACGCGGTGCTGCTTATCGCCTGCGGCAAGACGCGTCCCGACAAAAAGGACGTGATGGGCAATGAGGACCCGTTCGAGCTGTTGCGAATCTTCGTCGATGTCGCCGGGGATGGTCGGCGCCCGCCCTCGCGGTAACCGATGACCAGCGATAAAAGCGATTCGGCCCCATCGCCCAGCCGGCAATGACACGGCGCCGCGCCCTTACCGCCGTTCGCGGTGCCGGGCCGGACGGCAAAGCCGGAGTGCGAACATGCCCTGCCGATGGATAATCTGATGACCGTCGTGGCGTTTACCCTGATCGGACTGGCGGTCGTCCCGCTGCTGCTCGTCGGGCTCACCGCATTGGCCTGTTATTTCGAACTCGGGGTCGCCGATCATATCCTGTCGGTCACGGTTCGCGCCCTGAAGTTTCAATGGATCAGCGGCAGCGTGCTGAATATCGTGGCCGGGCTCGCGGTCGCGGCGCTCGGCATATGGGCGATCCTGCATTTCGATCCGCTCGCGTACCGGTTATTGGCGGCCTTGCTGGTACCGTTCGGTTTATGGCGGACGTTCAGCGCCGTTGCCCTGCTCCGGGGCATCTCGACCGGGAACGATGCGCCATGAAGGGTGGCATCGATCAGGCTGAGGATGTGATCGCTTGACCCGGCACACCCGAACAATACCCCACGAATACACATATCGGAGTCGCCCATGCTTCTCGCTCTCCTGCTCGTCCAGGCCATTTCGGCCGCGACGACCCCAACCGTCCCGCCGAGCGGCCCGGCACTGACGGCGGAGATCGCGACGCGCGATGCCGAATTCTTCCAGCTCTATTTCGAGGGTTGCGACCAGGCCAGGCTCGCGACCACGCTGACGCCCGATTTCGAAATGTACCACGACAAGGGTGGCAAGGTCGCCTCGAGCGCTGCGCCATTCATTGCAGAATATGTGAAAAACTGCGCCAATCGCGCCAGGCCCGACGCCTGGCGCACGCGCGGCGTGCTCGTCACAAGCTCACTCAAGGTCGAGGCGATCCCCGGCTTCGGCGCGATCGAGGAGGGCGATCACGATTTCTACGAACGCCAGGGCGACGGCGCGGAGCGCAAGGCAGGCACCGCGCACTTCATGCAGCTCTGGCAGCGCACCGCCGATGGCTGGCGCCTGTCGCGCGTGTTCAGCTTCCCACCGTGCGGCGCCATAGCCGGGCACGCCCGCTACTTCTTGTCCGCCATCCGGTATGCGTCGTGGCACGCGCCACAGCTCTTGCCCACGACGGCGAACTGCGCGGCAAAGCCCGGCTTGTCGCCCGCCTTGGCCAGCGCGGCGAGCTTGTCCGCCGCCGCGGCATAGGCCGTCGCCTTGGCCTCGAACCCGGCGCGATCGGTCCAGATCGCGGGCAGCGCCCCGCTTGGTGCGATCCCGGTGCCCGCCGGGAACATCGCCGGGATCGTCTTCGCCCAGCGGGCCAGTGATCGCGCCGCGAACGCCTGCGTCGTCACATCGTCGCCGCGCGCGATCGCCGCCTTGATCCCGCCGAAATCGGCCGCCGAAAGCAGGAACGCGGCCTGCCGCCCCGCGACGATCGCCGCAGGATCGACCGGCACGCTCGCTGCGGCCGGGGCAGGCGCGGCAGGCCTCTGACCGCCGGCACTCGCCGCCGCCGCTGTCAGGATCAGTGTCGCCCCAATGATCGCCATCGTTCCGCTGCGCATCGCTTGATCTCCTTGAGTTACGGAGAGGCTATGCCCCCTCCCGCGCGCGCGCAATGGCGGATCGGGGCCCAAGCGCCGCGTTGATCTCGCCCCGGCTAACCAGTTTGAAATTCTGCGCGCGCGGCGCGTTCACCCCATCCTGCGCGACCAAGATGCCGCCGGGATAAGCCGGACCGAAATCGCCCGCGACAATCTCGATCCGGTCGATTTCCTCGATCGACCCGAACCTTGCACCTGATTGCCTATGAGGCGCGCCGGCGTTGCAATCGGCCGCCGAGCAGGACGCATGGCAGCCCGGTCACCGCGACGGCGATCGGATACCAGCGCGGCCCGAGATTGAGCCCGGCGGTGGCAATCACGCCGAGGGTTCCGGCGGCGAGCCCGATCAGGCCGAGGATCAGCACGTGCCGCATCGCATTACGCGGCGCGAGCCACGCGGTGACGAACCCGCCGCCGACGGCGAAGACGCAGCGATAGGCCAGAGCCAGCGCATTGTGCCACGGATTCCACATCGCACCGGGCGGGATGATACCAGTCGCATGCATGATCTGGTCGGTGACGGTAGATCCGATGACGACGACCGCGAGCCCCGCGACGGTCGCCAGGATGCTGCGAAAAAATGTTCCTGCGGTGCTCGCCATATCCCCCCTAACCCGGCCACTCGTAACCAGGTCCCTGGTTATCGCGAACAGTGCCACGACCGCGACAAGGGGCAATCACAAATCGGCCGAACGTCGATCCTGGCCATTGACCGTATCACGTGATGTAGATACATCATGTATATGCATCATGAAGATCCGATCGCCGACGCGGCCTGTGCCTGCACCACCTTGCGCAAGGCCGCGCGCGCCCTGTCGGGCGTCTATGACGCCGCGCTGGCCGATACCGGCATGACTATCGCGCAATTCTCCGTGCTGCGGCATATCGCGCGTGGCGGCGTTGTCCCGCTCAGCCGGCTCGCCGAACAGCTCGTGATGGACCGCACCTCGCTCTACCGCGCGCTGACGCCGCTCGAACGGCAGGGCTGGGTGTCGGTCGCCGCCGCGCCCGAAGGCCGGACCCGGATCGCGTCGCTGACCGATACCGGCCGCGCGGCGATGGCCGAAGCGACCGTGCCATGGGAGGCGGCGCAGCAGCGCATCGTCGGCGCGTTCGGCGTGGAGGACTGGCGCGCGCTGGAAACGATGCTGCGCACCGTGACCGCGATCGCCGGAGACCTCCGGTGACGACACTCCGCCTGCCGCTGCTCCGACTGCCTGTACGCAGCTACGCCTATGTCGTCGTCGCGGTGACCTTCTTCGCGCTGCTCATCTCGGCGGGCCTGCGTTCCGCCCCCGGCGTGCTGATGGTCCCGCTCGAGGTCAATTTCGGCTGGGACCGCGCGACCATATCCTTCTCGGCGGCGGTCGGCCTGCTGCTCTACGGCCTGGTCGGCCCGTTCGCCGCCGCGCTGATGGTGTCGTTCGGCATCCGGCGAACCATGCTCGCCGGGCTTGCCTTGATGTCAGCCTCGACCTTTGCCAGCCTGTGGATGACCCTGCCCTGGCATTATGTGCTCAGCTGGGGCGTCCTGTCCGGTGTCGGCAGCGGTGCGGTCGCCTCGGTGCTCGGCGCGGCGGTGGTCAATCGCTGGTTCGCGACGCGCCAGGGCCTGGTGATGGGCCTGCTCAGCGCAAGCACCGCGACCGGCGCGCTGATCTTCCTGCCGCTGCTCGCCTGGCTCGCGCGTGAGGGTGCGTGGCGGCCGGTGGTGATGGCGGTGAGCATCGCCTGCCTCGTGCTGATCCCGCTGGTCGCCTGGATCGTGCCCGAACGCCCCGGCGATGTCGGCACGCGCCGCTTCGGCGAAACCGACGAAAGCGAACCACCCCCGGCGTTGAAACAGGCAGCCTCGCCGATGCTCGCCTTTGCGGCGCTGTTCCGGGCGGCAAAACAGCCGGTATTCTGGCTGTTGTTCGGTACCTTCTTCGTGTGCGGCCTGACCACCAATGGGCTGGTCGGCACCCACATGATCGCGTTTTGCGGCGATCACGGCATCGCGCCGATCGCGGCGGCCGGCCTGTTGTCGATGATGGGGCTGTTCGACCTGATCGGCACCACCGCCTCGGGCTGGCTCACCGACCGCCACGATCCGCGCAAATTGCTGTTCGTCTATTACGGCCTGCGCGGCCTCTCGCTGCTGGCCTTGCCCTTTCTCGATTTCAGCCCGGCAAGCCTGACGATCTTCGCGATCTTCTTCGGCCTCGACTGGATCGCGACCGTGCCGCCGACGGTGAAGCTCGCCAACCTCTCTTTCGGCGAACGCGAGGCGCCGATCGTGTTCGGCTGGATCCTGGTCGGGCATCAGCTCGGTGCGGCAACCGCCGCGTTCGGCGCCGGCCTGATCCGCGAACAGACCGGCAGCTACACGATCGCCTTTGTGATCGCCGGCGCCTTCGCGCTCGTCGCCTCGGTTGCGATCATCGGCTGGAGCGGGACGCGAGCGCCAGTGGCCACTGCTTAAATCCTCCCTAGCGCAGCGAGGGAGGACTTCAGGTCAGTCGAAGCCGGCGTTCAGGAACCGCTCGGCCAGCGCGCAGTGCATCGCGACGCCCATCGCCATTGCGTCTTCGCGAATGACCATCTTCGTGTTGTGCAGCGGCGGATTGGTGCGCGCATCGCTGCCCTCGGCCGCGACGCCGCTGAACGCCATCGCGCCGGGCACATCGCGCAGCACATAGGCGAAATCTTCCGCGCCCATCATTGGCGCCGGCATCACCTGCCACGCCTGATCGCCGCCCAGCGACACCGCGCAGGACCGCATCAGCTCGGTCGCACGCGCGTCGTTCATCGTCACCGGATAGCCCGGATCGATCTGCGCGACGCCGGTCGCACCGTGCGCGGCTGCGATATTCTCGACGATGCGCACGAACCCCTCGCGCATCGTCTCGCGTGTCCGCTCCGAGAGGGTGCGCAGCGTGCCGAGCATCGTCGCTTCGCCCGGGATGATGTTGTGCGCGCTGCCGGCGTTGATCTTGGCGATGGTCAGCACCGCAGGGTCGCTGACCGGCACTTGCCGCGCCAGGAAAGTCTGCAGTGCGGTGACGATCTCGCATGCGACCGGGATCGGGTCGATGCATTCGTGCGGCATCGCCGCATGGCCGCCGCGCCCGGTGATCGTCGCGGTCAGCGTATCGGTGGAGGCTAGCAACGCACCGGAGCGGCTGACGATCGTGCCGGCCGGGATGTTGGGCGAGATATGCAGCGCGAACGCCGCCTCGGGCCGGGGATCGTCGAGCAGGCCATCCTCGATCATGAAGCGCGCGCCGTGATACCCCTCCTCGCCCGGCTGGAACATGAATATGATCGTGCCCGGCAGGCTCTCGCGCCGCGCGCACAGCGCTTTCGCCGCGCCGACCAGCATCGCGGTATGCGCATCATGGCCGCAGGCATGCATCGCGCCCGGCACCTTGCTGGCGAAGTCGAGCCCGGTCTCCTCCTGCATCGGCAGCGCGTCATGGTCGCCGCGCAACAACACGGTGCGGCCGTTGTTCCCCGCCCCGCTTTCGGCGCCGCCGCGCAGGATCGCGACGAAGCCGGTGGTCGAGCTCCCCTCTCGAATCTCCAGCGGCAGACCGGCAAGTGCCGCCCTGATCTTGTCGGCGGTGCGCGGGCAATGCAGCCCGATTTCTGGATCAGCATGGATCGCGCGGCGCAGCTCGACCACATCCGCCAGTTCGGCCTCGCCGATCGCGCTCCAGTCGGTGGCAAGTTCGTCAAGCATGGCGCAATCCTATTCGCAGGTCATATTTTCATCATCGACGGCGACGAATTGGCCCAGCGCGATCGCCTTGATCGGATAGGGCCAGGATTCGATCGACATCTTGCCACCCGTCATCAGCGTGCAGACGCTGGTCGGTTCCATTTTGCCGCCGTCCAGCAGCATCACTGCTTTGTATCGCATGAACTTGTCGGCATTGCTGGTCACGACCAGCATCGTGCCCTTGTCACCGTAGGTCAGGTCGACGCGGATTTCGCCCCGCGCCGGCTTCTGCCCGGCCAATGGATTGGCCGTCACGACCGTCACGCTGCCGTCCGCTTCGGGTTTGATGATCGCCGACTGGCCGGGTTTGATCACCACGACAGGCTCGCTCGCAGCGGCAGCGACCGATTGCACCGCGATCAACGCGGCAAGCAGGAACCCCCTGATCATTACCGTCCTTTGAACAAGCCGCCGAGCACGCCGCGCACCAGCCCGCCCAGCACACTGGCGCCGGCACCGCGCGAGCTGCCGAACACCGCTTTCGACACCTCGTTCGCGACCGATCGCCCGACCGCCGAGGATGCACTGCGCGTCGCCGAGGTCATCGCGCGATTCCATGGCGAATTGGCCGCTTCGCGCTCGGCCTGTTTCCGCGCCTGTGCCGCCAGCCGCGTCTGGCGATCGGCTTCGCGCTGGTCGGCGAGGCGCTGGCGCTCGCTCTCGCGGGCGAGCCGCGCGTCTTCCTTGGCCCGCAGCGCATCGGCCTTGGCCGCATCGGTATCGGCTTTGGCCTCGGCGGCGGCGGCGCTCGCCTCGGTGGCCTTGGCGGCGAGCAGTTCCTCGGCGGATTCGCGATCGACCAGCGTATCGTATTTGGTGCCGATTGGATCGGTCTGGATCAGCACGCCGCGTTCGACCGGCGTGACCGGCCCGACGCGCGAGCAGGGCGGCTTGATCAATGTGCGCTCGACCGGCGAGGGCGAGCCGTCGGGCAGCAACAGCGAGACCAAAGCCTCACCAACCTTCAACTCGGTGATCGCGGTCGCGACATCCACCCCCGGATTGGCGCGGAAGGTCGTCGCCGCCGATTTGACTGCGGCCTGATCGCGCGGGGTGAAGGCGCGCAACGCATGCTGAACGCGATTGCCGAGCTGGCCCGCAACGGTGTCGGGAATATCGATCGGATTCTGCGTGATGAAATACACGCCCACGCCCTTCGACCGGATCAGCCGCACCACCTGTTCGATCTTCTCGAGCAACGCCTTGGGCGCGGCGTCGAACAGCAGATGCGCTTCGTCGAAGAAGAACACCAGCTTGGGTTTGTCCGGGTCGCCGACCTCGGGAAGATGCTCGAACAGCTCGCTCATCAGCCATAACAGAAAGGTCGAATAGAGTTTCGGGCTCGCCATCAATTTGTCGGCGGCGAGGATGTTGACGATCCCCCTGCCCTTGTCGTCCAGCCCGATGAAATCGTCCATGTCGAGCGCTGGCTCGCCGAAGAAATGCTCAGCCCCCTGGCTGCGCAGCTGGAGCAGGGAGCGCTGGATCGTGCCGACGCTCTGCTTCGAGACATTGCCATAGGTGATGGTCAACTCATCGGCACGCTCGGCGCAATGCGCCAGCATCGATTGCAGGTCGTCGAGGTCGAGCAGCAACAGCCCATCCTTGTCGGCAACGTGGAAGGCGATGGTCAGCACGCCTTCCTGCACTTCGTTCAGATCCATCAACCGCGACAGCAGCAACGGACCCATCTCACTGATCGTGGTACGGATCGGATGGCCCTGCTCACCATACAGGTCCCAGAACTGCACCGGATTATCGGCATAGGCCCAGTCGGTGTAACCGATCTCCTTCGCGCGCGCGGCGAAGATTTCGTGAGTCTTGGTCATCGGCGATCCGGCCATCGCCAGGCCCGACAGGTCACCCTTCACGTCGGCAACGAAGCACGGCACGCCGCGCTGCGAGAAACCCTCGATAATGCCCTGCAGCGTGACGGTCTTGCCGGTGCCGGTCGCGCCCGCAATCAGCCCGTGGCGATTGGCTCGCTTCAATTCGAGCTGCTGGGGGTGTTCGCCGCCAGGGCCGCTACCGACAAAGATGGATCCGTCCGTCATGATCGCTCCTCGACTTAAGGCCGCGACTATTGCGCGTTTGCCGGCAAGGGGGAAGACGGGATGTCCTCCCCGGGGGTTGCCCGAGGAGGAATTTAACCCAAGTCAGTTCTGGGTCAGTTCTTGATCTTCACCGGAATGAAATTGGTCTGGCGAGCACGCGTCACCAGCAACAGCACTTGCGTGCGGCCGGCCGTAGATGCCTGCGCGACCTGCGCCGCCAGCTCGGCTGAGGTACGCACCGGCACATTGTTGACCGATTGGATCACGTCGCCGCGCTTGAGCTTCTGGCCCGCATCGCTGGCCGGGCTGGCCGACGCGATGACGACGCCCTGGACCGTCGCATCGACGCCGATCGACCGCGCGATCTGCGGCGTCAGCGGCACGACGTTGAGGCCGAGCGGGGCAGCGGTCGGCGCCTGCACGCCAGGGCCGTCATTCTCATCGGGAAGGCCGTCATCGCCGCCACCAGCGATCGCCGCAAGCTGGTCTTCGGTCGGCCGGTTGGCGGTGGTGATCGACAGGCTCATCGGCTTGCCCTGACGGATCACGTCGAGCTTTGCGGCCGCGCCGGGCGCGACATTTGCGATCAGGTAGGACAAGGTCTGATCGGGCGTCACCGCCTTTTCATTGACGCGCACGACCACGTCGCCGGCCTTGAGCCCGCCCTTGGCGGCGGGGCCATCGGCCTCGACCCGGGCGATCAGCTCGCCCTGATTCTTCGGCAGGCCGAGTGCCGCACCGACATTCTCGTCGACCGGACCGCCGATACCGACGCCGATATAACCGCGCTTGATCGAGCCGCCCTTCATCAGCGTGTTGATCACCGGCTGAGCCTCTTCGGCCGGAATCGCGAAGCCGATACCGACATTGCCGCCGGTTTCGGACAGGATCTGCGAATTGATGCCGATCACGTTCCCCTGAAGGTCGAACATCGGGCCACCCGAATTGCCACGATTGATCGCCGCATCGGTCTGGATAAAGCGATCATAGGCGCCGCCCGACCCGGTCACGCGGTGCAGTGCGGAGACGATGCCGGCGGTCACGGTCGAACCGAGGCCGAACGGATTACCGATCGCCACGACCCAGTCGCCGACGCGCGCCTTGGTCGAATCGCCGAACTTCACGAACTGGAGATTCTTGCCTTCGATCTTGAGCACCGCGAGATCTGATGCAGGATCGCGACCGATCAGCTTGGCGACATATTCCTTACGGTCGGGCATGATCACCTTGATCGATTCCACCGTTGCGCCTTTGGCACCCGGCGCGATCACATGGTTGTTGGTGACGACATAGCCGTCGGGCGAAATGACGAAGCCCGAACCGAGCGACTGCGCCTCGCGCGTGATCGGCGCGCCACCCTGGCCCTGGCCGAACTGCTGGCCGAACAGCTCGCCGAGCGGCGTGCCTTCGAACGGGTTGCCGGCGGCCTGTTGCGTGATCTTCTGCGTCGTCGAGATATTGACGACGGCGGGCTGGAGCCGCGCGACCATATCGGCAAAGCTCATCGGCGCGCCGGGTTTGGGCACGGTCGCTTCGATCGCGCCGGGTTCGTTTTGGGCGGTCTGCGCGGACGCGGACGGCTGGAACATCATGGTTGCGGCGGTGCCGCTCAGGAGCAGGGCACCAGTAATGGCGTAAGCATAACGCACTTGGGTCATTTCCTCTCGATTGCCGGACGGCAAGAACAGGTTTCTGCCGCGCACTTGCTGAACGGCGATTGAATATGAACGCAATGAAAGTTTGTCGGAAAGCCTCGCATCAACGACCGCGGCCCTGGAATTCCTTCAAATATGCATTGTTCGGCGACAGGATCAACGACGTCGCGCCACGTGGTCTGTTGTCGTTGAGCACCCCGAACGTGAAACGGTAGGACTGCATTGCACGGTAGAATTCGTAGAAGTCCGCATCCTTGTTGAACGCCGCAGCATAGATTTTGGCTGCATTGGCATCCGCCTCGGCGCGAATGATCTGCGCGGTCTGCTGACCTTTCGCGGAGATCGTCGCGACTTCCTGCTGACGCGCGGTCTTCATGCGGTCGAGCGCGCTCTGCAGCGGGGTGCCGTCGGGCAGGTCGGCGCGCTTGATCCGCACATCGACGATCTGCACGCCATATTGCGTCGCCTGACGCTGCAGCCCGGCCTGGATATTATCCATCACCTGGCCACGTTCCGGACTGAGCAGGGCGGCAAACGGCCGCTTGCCAAGCTCATTACGCAACGCCGACCCGAGCAGCGGACCGAGCTGATCGGTGACGCGCTCCTCGCTGCCGGCGGTGACCACCATGCGCAGCGGGTCGACCACGCGGAAACGCGCATAGGCATCGACCGAAAGACGGAGCTGATCGGTCGACAGCACCTGGGTATTGTCGAGATCGACATCGAGCACCCGCTTGTCGACCCACACCAAGCGATCCATGAACGGCACGCGGAAGACGAGGCCGGCGCCAGTGCGGCCAAAGGGCTGATTCGGCTGCCAGCGATTGACCGTGCGGATCGGGTTTTCGAAGCGCAGAATCACCGCCTGCTTGGTTTCAGGCACGATCGCCACGGTACTCGCCGCGAGAATCACGAGGACAAGCGCAAGGAAGCCGAGCACGATTGGATTGCGGAACATGGCGGCGGTCATTGGCTGGCTCCCGGTGCGGGCGCGGCCTGGGCGGCGGGCGCCGTCGGCTGCACTTCGGGCACGCGGCGTGCGCCACCTGGAATAGGCAGATAAGGCACGACACCGGGCGCCTCGATGATCGTCTTGTCGCTCTTGGCCAGCACATTCTCCATCGTCTCGTAATACATACGGCGGCGCGTCACTTCGGGCGCGAGCCGATACTGCTCATAAACCTTGTCGAATGAGGTCGCCTCACCCTGCGCCTGAGCCAGGATCTGCTGAGCATAGCCGCGCGCCTGATTGATATTGCCCTGCGCCGCCTGTTGCGCGGCCGACACCGCCTTGAAATCCTCGGACACGGCAGCAGGCGCCTGCGCCTGCTTGATCGCGACGCCCTGAATGCGGATGCCGGAATTATAATCGTTGAGCACCGACTGGATCAGTTCCTGCACCCGACCTTCGATCGAGCCGCGACCGGCACCGATCGCTTCCTCCAGCGTGGTCGTCGCCATCACCGCGCGCATCGCGCTTTCGGCGGTGGCACGCACGGTCGCTTGCGGATCCTTGATCTGGAAACTGAAATCCTGCGGGTTCGACACGTCCCAGCGCACCGAATAGGCAAGATCGATGATGTTCTGGTCCCCGGTCAGGACGAGATTTTCGCCGCCCGATCCTTCGGGAAAATCCTCCAGCCTGATCTTCTGGACATCGACCTTTCTCACCGATGCGATCGGCGCGGGAAGCGTGGCGCGAATGCCCGGCTCAATCGTGCCGGCATAACGTCCGAACCAGGTGACGACGCCGCGTTGCTGCGGGCCGATCTGATGGAAACTGGTCAAGACGATCCAGGCGACGACGATCAGGCCGACACCTAGGCCCCAGAGCCGCCCGGCATTGGCTCCACCCGGCATACGCGGACGACCGCCGCTGAATCCGCCGCCACCGCCGCCCTTGGCGCGCTTGAGAAATTCGTCGAGCGCGGTCGGCTTCGTACCGCGTGCGCCACCGGGCGGCACCGCCCAGGGATTGCGCGGACCGCTTTCGCCGTCGCCATTGTTCCCCCCATTGCCATTGTCACCACCCGAGCCGCCCCAGGGGCTTTTCGGTCGATCGGAATTGAGAATGGTGAAACGCTGCAGCCAGCCGGTCAGGATCGTCATAACGTCTTTATAGGTGTGTGAGCGCGGAAAAACAGTGGCAAGCGCTCTTTGTGTCCCTATCTGCCCGACAATGACACAAGATGTAACAATGCAGGCCGCCCTGCACTCGGTTGCGGGCGAGCGCGCGACCGCCCGGATCGAGGGCGATCGCGCCAGCATCATCCTCGATGTCACCGGCCTGGACAGGCCATCGGGCGATGAGCTCGAGCGGCGCGTGCGGACCACCGCCGAGCAGATCCCCGGGATCGCCACGGTGCGAATCGCCCAGACCGCCCAGCGCACCACACGTACCCTGATCGCGGTCGCCAGCGGCAAGGGCGGGGTCGGCAAATCGACCGTCTCTGCCAGTCTCGCGATCGGGCTGCACCGGCTCGGGCGCAAGGTCGGGCTGGTCGATGCCGATATCTACGGCCCGTCACAGCCCAAACTG
Source organism: Sphingomonas sp. UYAg733 (assembly GCF_054057355.1). Classification (NCBI taxonomy): domain Bacteria; kingdom Pseudomonadati; phylum Pseudomonadota; class Alphaproteobacteria; order Sphingomonadales; family Sphingomonadaceae; genus Sphingomonas; species Sphingomonas sp. UYAg733. The sequence continues at coordinate 38,144 of NZ_JBSRZE010000008.1, read as the reverse complement.
ATGGGCGTCGAAGGGTCGAAGCCCACTGCGCGCGATAAAGTGCTGCAGCCGGTGCCAACGCCGCACGGCGTGCCGATGCTCTCGATGGGCCAGCTGGTTGCGCCCGATCAGGCGATCGCGTGGCGCGGCCCGATGATCGCCGGTGCGCTGGGCCAGATGCTCGACGGCAATTGGGCGGCGCAGGATACGCTGGTGATCGACCTGCCGCCCGGCACCGGCGACGTGCAGCTGACCATGGTACAGAAATACCGCCCGACCGGCGCGGTGATCGTGTCCACCCCGCAGGACCTGGCGCTGATCGATGCGCGCCGCGCGATCGACCTGTTCGTCAAGGCGGGCGTGCCGATCATCGGGCTGGTCGAGAACATGGCCGGTTACGCCTGCCCATCATGCGGCGAGATTTCCGATCCGTTCGGGCGTGGCGGTGCCGAAGCGGCGGCCAGCGAGCTCGGCATCCCGTTTCTCGGCCGCATTCCGCTCGACATCGCGATCCGCATGGCTTCCGATGCGGGGAACGCCGGTGAAACGAACGCGTTTGCCGAGGTGAGCCAGCGCGTGTTCGACTGGATTCCCAAAGGAGGCTGATGTGCCGTTGACCAGTGACGAGGATATCAAGGCGCTACTCGAAGAGACGCGCACCATCGCGCTGGTCGGCGCGTCGGATCGGCCGAACCGCCCGTCTTATGGCGTCATGGCGATGCTGCAGGGCCATGGCTACCGCGTGATTCCAGTCAATCCGCAGATCACCGGCGAGCATATCCACGGCGAATTCGTGTTTCGCGAGCTGAACCAGCTCGGCGACCCGATCGACACGGTCGACATCTTCCGCAACTCGGCCGCCGCCGGCGAAGCGGTCGACCAGGCGATCGCGATCGGCGCGAAAGCGGTGTGGATGCAACTCGGCGTGATCAACGAGGAAGCGGCCGCGCGCGCCGAAGCGGCAGGGCTGAAGGTCGTGATGGATCGCTGTCCGGCGATCGAAATCCCCCGGCTTGGCGTCGCCAAACGCAATTGATCGCCCGGACGGCTTGCGTTTTCCTTGCGTTGGAATGGCGAGCGTGCATTCTGCCGGACGCTGACCGGAGGCGGAATTGATGCTGAGCGCGCTGCTGCTGTTGCTGGTTCAATCGGCGCCGGATACCGCGGCGGTCGAGCGATACCGCGACCTGACTGCGGTCGGCCCACGGTGCGTCGCATCGACCGACCCCGCCGAGATCCTGGTCTGCGACCGCCGACGCGCCGACAATTATCGCGTACCGCTGATCGAGCCGGAGGCCGGCGATCCGAAGAATGAAGGCGTGCCGGCCGAACGCGAGCGGTTGCTTGCCCGCACCAACAATTGCGCCGAGAAATCCTCCTTCCTGGTCGGCTGCGGCATGGCCGGCGTCTCAGTCGGGACGGACGGGGTCAAGCTCGGCGGCGAACGGCCGATCGCGCCATGATCCTGCTCGCGCTGCTGCTGCAATCGGCCCCGGCGGCCGATCCCCCTCCGGCACCGCAACGCTGGTCGATCCTCGTGCCGGTCGCCAACGAACCATGCCGTACCGCCGCCAAGGGCGACGATATCCTGATCTGTGCCGATCCCTTGCAGACGCAGCGCCTGCCATTGCGGGACGAGATCGTGCCGGATGGCCCGCGACCGTCCAATCCCAACCGAAGCGGCAGCGGCGCGCTGGCGGCGGATGCGGCACCCTGCGCCACGGCGATGGGCGGATGCGTGGTCGGGTTCGGGCCGCCAGTGATACCGATCGTCGAGGGACTGGTCGGGCTAGCCAAGGGTGCATTTGCCCGGCACCCGGACAAGTCGAAACGCATTGCCATCCCGCTCGACGATCCGGCCCCGCCGACACCCGTAAAAAACGATGCCGCGACGCAACCAAGCGGCGATTAAACGGTTAAGCGTTTGATCGGGCCGAATAATTGCCCGAACGGGGGATCGTGATGGTCATCGTGTCGCTTCTATTGCTCGCCGCCGCACCGGTTGCCGGTGAGCCGGTCAGGCCCTGGGCTGGGACGCAGGTCGTCAGGATTGTCGCCAAGAAGTCGAAAGCCACGTCGTGGCGTCGGGGCAGGCATGCCAGCATTCCGGTCGGCATTCCCAAACGCCTGAGCGTCAACGAATGCGCCGACAGCGCCAGGCCGGACTGCCGGGCACCGAAGCGGTCGCAGTATCGCCTGCAAGCCGGCGCGGCGATCGGCCCGGCATCCAAGGATCGCGCGGTCGCCATGGATGGCAGCGATTGCGAAGTGATCGGCCCAAAGGTCTGCCCGAGCCACGCACGGCCGGTGCTACGCGCCGAATACACGCCCGTCGGCGTAAAATAGCACGCCTCAGCTGAGGATGTGCATCCACATCGGCTGACCGACCAGGCTTTGCGAGCCGCGCAGTTTTTCCAGCGCCTGAGCCACGCTGCGCTCCGGGCCTTCATGCGTAACGATCGCGACGAGCACGCTGCCATCGGGCATCGCGCCGCGCTGGATCAGGCTTTCGATCGACACGCCCGCGTCGCGCATCGCCGCGGCGATCTCCGCCAGCACGCCAACCTTGTCGGTCACGGTGAAACGCACATAGGCACGGGCGCGACGGTCCCCGCTATCGGCGGCAGAATGCGACGCCAGCGAATCGGCCGGCATCGCAAAGGCCGGGCCGAATTCGCCGCGCGCAATGTCGATCAGGTCGGCGACCACTGCCGAAGCGGTCGGGCCATCTCCAGCGCCAGCGCCCTGGAACAACAAGCGGCCGACGAAATTCCCCTCCGCCACCACCGCATTGGTCGCGCCAGTGACGTGCGCGAGCGGATGGCTGACCGGCACGAGATGCGGATGGACGCGCTGGAAAAGCCCGTGCGGGCCATCCTCGGCAACCCCGAGCAGGCGGATGCGATAACCAAGCGCCGCTGCTTCGGCGATGTCGGCGGCGACGATGTTGCGGATGCCGCTCGCCGCCACATCGGCAAAGGCCGGCTGCGTGCCGAAGCAGATGCTCGACAGGATCGACAGCTTATGTGCCGCGTCCACGCCATCGATGTCGAAGGTCGGGTCGGATTCGGCGAAGCCCAATGCCTGTGCCTCGGCCAGTACCTCCGCGAAGTCGCGCCCTTCCGCCTCCATCTTGCTCAGGATGAAATTGCAGGTGCCGTTAAGGATGCCATAGACGCGCGCGATCTCGTTCGCCGCTGCGCCTTCACGCAGTCCCTTGATCACCGGGATGCCGCCGGCGACCGCCGCTTCGAACTTCAGCGCGGCACCGGCTTTTTCGGCGGCGCGGGCGAGTTCGAGGCCGTGATGCGCGATCATCGCCTTGTTCGCGGTAACCAAGCCCTTGCCCGCAGCCAGCGTCGAACGCGCCAGCGCGAGCGCCGGACCATCCGATCCGCCGATCAGTTCGACCACCACATCGGCATCGTCATGATGGGCGAGCGCGGTGGTGTCGTCGACCCAAGCGAAACGCGACAGATCGACGCCGCGATCCTTGGCGCGGTCGCGCGCGGAAATCGCGACGATCTCGATCGGCCGGCCGGCGCGCCGCGCGATCAGCGCACCATTCGCATCGATCAAGCGAATCACGCCGCCGCCGACAGTGCCGAGTCCGGCGAGCGCGATACGTAGTGGTTTGATCGTTCTGGGCGGTTTGGTCATTCTGGTCCCTCCGTCAGGGCGGCGTTAGCGGAGGGAGGGACGCCGGAACAAGCCCGGCGTGACGAATGGGGTTATTTCTTCACCAGACCGATCTCGACCAGCCGCTCGTGCAGATAATCATGCGCCGTGATCGGCCTCGGATAGCGATTGGGGTGATCGGCATCGATACAGCCCGGCAAGGTTTCGATCAGGAAATCGGGCGCCGGGTGGAGGAAGAAGGGCATCGAATAGCGCGACACGCCGCGCCGTTCCGGCGGTGGGTTGACGACGCGGTGCGTGGTCGAGGGCAGGACATGGTTGGTCAGCCGCTGCAGCATGTCGCCGACATTGACCACCATCGCACCTTCGGGCGGCCTGATCGCCAGCCACTTGCCGTCGCTGCCAAGCAGTTCGAGACCCGCCTCTTCGGCGCCGAGCAGCAGCGTAATCAGGTTGATATCCTCATGCGCGCCAGCGCGCACGCCTTCGGCATCAACCGGGATCGGCGGATAATGGAGCAGGCGCAACACGCTGTTGCCGTCGCCCACGGCATGGTCGAACCAGTTGGGCGCAAGGCCGAGATGCCGTGCGATCGCCGAAAGCAGCCGGTCGCCCGCGCGGTCGAATGCCTCGAACAGTTCGAGGAACACCGGCTTGAAACCGGTTGGCACGGTCGGCCAGATATTGGGTGACATCTGCGCGGCGAAGCGGTGCCCGGCGGGCAGTTCGCGACCGACATGCCAGAATTCCTTGAGATCGACCTGGCTCGCGCCCTTGGCGATCTCGGTCTTGAATGGCGTATAACCCCGCGCGCCACCGCCGCCCGGCGCGTGATAACCACGCTTTTCCGCCTCGGGCAGTTCGAACAACGTCTTCGTCTCGGCCCAGGCGCGATCGATCAGGTCGCGGGGGATGCCGTGATCCGACACGACCGCGAAGCCGAACCGCTCGAACGACCCGCCGAGCGCGGCGGCAAAGGCTTCAGGATCGCCGACTTCGTCGTTGAGCGACAAAGCGGGGACCTGGGCGGCGGGGGTATCGAGCATGGCTGTTCGTCCGTGATGGCGTTGTTCAAACCATTGATAACAAGCCCCGCGACGAACGAACAGCCTTGCTCCCGCTATGCCGCCGTGCCGAAGCGATCGATCACCTCGTCGAGCGGCACATGGCCGGCAAGCGCACCGTTGCCATCTGGCGTTTCGCCATTCTCGATCGCCTGCGCGAATCGCACCGCGGGAATCGCTTCGGTTCGGGCGCGCAATGCGGCGAGCCGGGGATAGGTCGATGCGTCGATCGCCTGATGGAACTCGGCCCAGCGCGCCACCCCGATCAGCACCAGATCCGCCAGGCTTGGTCGATCGCCGACCAGGAACGGCGTGTCGCCGATCGCCGCTTCCAGCTGGACATGCCGGCGCGCGACCGAGTCCCGGCCGAAGCGACGCAACGCCGCCTGGAAGTCCGGGTCCGGCTCGCTCATCTCCAGCGCCGCCCATAACGGGCCGAACGCGCCGGTGAAGCCGGTGTTCACGAAGCCGATCAGTTGGTGCATCCGGTCGGCCTCCGGCGTGCCGGCGGCGAAGCTGATACGATACTCCCGATCGCGCGCCTCGATCCAGGCCGTGATCGCCACGGTTTCGGTCAGCACGCGCCCGTCGTCGGTGATCAGGACCGGGGTTTCCTGACGCGGGTTGAGGCGCGCATAAGCATCGTTCTTCATGTCGGCGAGCATGTCGACGCGCGTGAGGCGATAGGGCTGGCCGAGCAGTTCGAACGCGGCGACGAGCCCCATCGAGCTCCCCAGCGGGAAGCCGTAAACGAGTATCGGTTCCATTTGATTTTCCTGATATGGAGGTGTGTCGCTGCGCAGCGAGGCTTGATCTAGGCGCTGATGCCCCCAAGTAAATTACGCACAATTTTGTAACCAGGCGGAGCGCCGATGAAACAGGTCGTCACCGGCTGCCCGATCGAGGGCGCGATGCAGGTATTGAGCGGCCGCTGGCCGACCCTGCTGCTTTATTATCTGAAGGAAGGCACCAAACGCTTCAGCGATTTGCGACGCGACAATCCCGCCGTGTCCCACCGCATCCTTACGCTGGAATTGCGCAAGCTGGAGGCGGCCGGAATCGTTCGGCGCACCGTGCATAAGGGCTATCCGCTGCACGTCGATTATTCATTGACCCAGACCGGATTGCGGCTGGTCCCACTGATCGACGCGATCGGCGACTGGTGGGCGACAGCCGGCGAGGGCCGGCCGCGAAAACATACAGCGGGTCAGCCGCCGATGGAGATCGTGCCCGCCGCATGATCCGCGCCAGAGGGTGAAAGTTCAAGCCGGAAAGGCTCGTTGTCGTCGGTCGTGCCGGTCAGTCCGGTGCCGTCGACCTTCACCTTGAATCCGGCATCCTTGTTGAGCCGCTGAAGGAACCAGTCCTGGACCGCCTCGGGCGATGCCGGGCTGTCAAAGCTAAAGCGGACCTTACCCGAGTCCTTACCTTCCTTGCCGCGATCGTGCGCATCGATATTCATGCTGGAAACGGTCGATCCGGGGAACAGCTTGACCCCGTTCAGATCGACATCGCTGGCGTCGAGCTTCATCTTGGGCAGCTTGAGCTTGCCCGAAAAGCCCGGGACATTGACCGTCAACTGACCCGATTTGTCCATGCCGGCGACAATATTGCCGTCGGCGCCGCTCGCGTTGAGCGTGATCGACGCGCCATCGCCGCTGTCGTTACAGGCGGCGAGCGGCATGGCGAGGACCAGGGCGGCGAAAAGACGAACCATGACGAGCCTCCAGTGTGTTATATTCAACCAACACACTACAGACGCGCCATGGTCCGGGTCAAGATTTTTAGCCGAGCAGTCGCGCCATGGTCTTTTCATGCAGCCAGATGTTCATCGAAGCGCTGTCGTTCTGGTCACCGGTATAGCCGAGTTCGGTGGCGAGCTTCTTGCGATTCTCAAGGCTCGAATCGAGACCTAGCGCCTTCATCAGATCGACGATCGACGTCTTGTAATTGAGCGTCTCGCCGCGGGCGGCGGCGCGGTCGGCGAGCACGCTTTCGATCGCTTCGCGCGACGGCGCGGGTTTTGGTGGGGGCGGAGGGGCGGCAGCGGCAGCGGGCGACGCAGGTGCCGCCGGTGCGGCAGGAGCCGGATCGTCATGTCCGAAAATCGCGTCCTTGATTGCGCCGAATACGCTCATGTCCGTCTCCTCGATGGTGGGCCATCAGGATATCCCCAATGGTAGCCTGCGACAATGGCTGGGACAGGCCCCCGGTTCCTTCAACCGGCACGAAGGGGGTGACCTTTTGTGCTGCATCTGCGAAGAGATCACGCATGGAAGCGACCCGAATCCGCCAGAAAGACACCCCGCCACTCGGTTTCCGCGAATTTGTCGGGCTGATTGCGGGGCTGATGGCGCTGACCGCGCTGGGCATCGATTCGATGCTGCCGGCGCTGCCTGCGATCGGCGCATCGCTCGGCATCGCGAGCGACAATGAACGCCAATATGTCATCACCGTATTCCTGATCGGTTTCGGTGTCGCGCAGCTCGTCCATGGTCCGCTGGCCGATCGTTATGGCCGCAAGCCGATTCTCGGCGCGGCGCTTGTGGCTTATGTCGTCGCCAATATGGTCGCGGCCTATTCAGGCAGCTTCATGCTGCTGCTTGTCGCACGCTTCATCGGTGGCACCGCGATCGCGGCGTCGCGCGTGGTGACGATCGCCCTAGTGCGCGATTGTTATTCGGGCCGGGCGATGGCGCGGGTAATGAGCCTTGCCTTCATCGTCTTCATGGCCGCCCCGGTGATCGCGCCGACTTTCGGCCAGGCGGTGTTGCTGGTCGGCAGCTGGCGGCTGATCTTCTGGGGCATTGCCGGCGTCAGCGCGGTGATCCTGGCCTGGTTCTGGTGGCGCATGCCGGAGACCATGCACGAAGCCGATCGGATGCCATTGTCGGCGGCGCGGCTGGCCGACGGGTTCCGGCTCGCGGTCACCGATCGTTGGTCGATCGGCTACACGCTCGCCTCGACCGCGCTGCTCGGCGGGCTGTACGGCTATATCAATTCGATCCAGCAGATCCTGTTCGATATCTTTCATCGGCCCGACCTGCTGGTGCCGGTGTTCGCGGCGACGGCGGGTACGATGGCGGTCGCCAATCTGCTCAATTCGAGCATCGTCATGCGCGTCGGTACGCGGCGCATCTCGCACACCGCGTTGACCGTGCTCATCATCCTTGCGGGCACCCATCTTGTGATCGCCTGGTCGGGATGGGAAACGCTGTGGAGCTTCGCCATCCTGCAGGCGCTGATGATGGGCTGTTTCGGCCTCGCCACCGCCAATTTCGGAGCGATGGCGATGGAGAATATGGGTCATATCGCCGGCACGGCGTCGAGCGTACAGGGCTTCATCACGGTTACCGCCGGTGCGCTGATCGGCGCGCTGATCGGGCAGAGTTTCGACGGAACGACGGTACCGCTTTATCTCGGTTTCTTCGTGGCCGGCGTGATCGCGCTGATCATCGTTGCGATCGTTGAACGCGGTCGCCTGTTTCGCCCCACCTGATCGCCGTTCGTTTCGCCGTGTTCTTCGCAGGGTGACGGAACTCTCGCCCCCGCCCCGCCGTTCGCGACTATAACCGGCATCGTGCCGGATGGGAGAGACAATCATGGGCGGCTATCAAGTGCCGGGCGAAGGTACCGGCGACGACGGTTTCGAGGAAGAAGGCTATGACGAGAGCCAGCGCGCGGAAATCCTCGAGGTCACGCGCGACGGGCCGACCGACGGCACGATCCTGACCGATCTCGCGCCCGATATCGGCGGTAAGGACGAGGATGAGGACGATCTCGACATGCTCAGCGACGAAGTCGGCGGCGACGATGACGAGGATGTCAGCGACGAAGACGATGATGACGAGGACGATGTGCAGGCCGATTTCGAAAGCGGCACGCTCGCCGATGACGACGAGCTGGACGATGCCGACGATGCTGCGCTGAAGCCCTGACGGGGAAGCGCTGCATGACAAGCGGGGACGCGGATTGACCGCGCCCGCCGCTACGGTCCAGCATGGCCACTCGACAGGAGTGCGCCATGCAGACCGACCCTCGTATCGACACCTATATCGACGCCAGCGCGCCCTTCGCGCGGCCGATCCTCGCCTGGTTGCGCGCCCGCATCCATGCGGCGCTGCCTGAGGTCGAGGAAACGATCAAATGGAGCATGCCGTTCTTTACCTATCGCGGCAAACCGCTCGCCAACATGGCCGCCTTCAAGGCGCATGCCGCGTTCGGATTCTGGAAGCGCAAAAGTTCGGCGACGGGGCATGAGGGAGAGGCGATGGGCCAGTTTGGCAAACTTGCCAGCCTGGCCGATCTGCCCGGACAGGATGCACTGGATGCGATGATCCGGGCTGCTGCCGCACTGATCGATATAGGCGAAGGTGGTCGGTCCCACGCGGAACGGCCGGCCAAGCCCGAGGCCTATGTGCCGCAAGAACTGGCCGAAGCGCTGGCGGGCGATGATGGCGCGGCCACCACGTTCAATGCCTTCCCGCCAAGCTGCCGCCGCGAATATTGCGAATGGATCGGCGAAGCGAAGCGCGCCGAAACCCGGTCAAAACGAGTCGCCGAAGCGATCGGCTGGCTGCGCGAAGGTAAGCGCCGCAACTGGAAATATGAAAGCTGCTAAGCTCTTGCGCGGGGATCAAAGTATGTTACGTTGTAACATCTTTTGTCTGACAGGAGGGTGCCATGGCTGCTCGTGCGATAAAATATGGTCCGGCTCGCAGTGAAAATACCGAGCCCTTTTCCGACCTCAACATCACACCGCTGATCGACGTCCTGCTAGTCCTGCTGGTGATGATGATCCTGACCATCCCGATCATGACGCACAAGGTGCCGATCGACCTGCCGCAGCCGCAGCCCGGCCCGGTCGAAACCATGGCCATCCACCGCATCGACCTCAATGCCAATGGCTCGCTGACCTGGGATGGCGCGCCGATCACCGACGCGGCGCTGCCCGCGCGGCTCGCCGGTTTCATGAAGGAGGACAATGCCCAGCTGCAAATCCGCGCCGCGGCCACCGCGCGCTATGAACGGTTCGACCAGACGCTGGCGATGATCAAACGCGCCGGCGTGACGCGGCTCGGCTTTGTCGGCAACGAACAATTCGCCAAATTCGGCGACCTTTAAAAACTCGACTTCCCCCGGTTCATGCGGAACCGGGGGTGATTAATCTGCGTTAAGACAGTCCTCACTTAAAGATTAAGAGGTCTGTCATGCGCTATCTGATTGCGCTTCCCTTACTGCTTGCCGGATGCGCACCGGATAGCGAAACGACCAACACAAATGTCGATATAAATGCGGCGGCAACGCAAGCGCAAAACAGTATTGACAGCTATGCCGCCAACACCGCCGATCCGGACGCGGCGCCCCTGCCAAGCTCCACGCCCGACCCCATGCCAACGCCGGTACCTTCGTCATTGCCGGCACCACTCAATCCACCGGCACCCGGCACGCCCGGCGGTCTGCCGGACGATCGTACTCCAGTATCGGAAGCGCCGTTCACGCCAGACAGCGCGCAGGGTGCAGCCAATGTCGTCCAGACCTATTACGCGCTGCTCGGCGAAGGGAAATATCGCCGCGCTTGGGCGCTATGGGACAATGGCGGCAAGGATTCGGGCATGAGTGCCGAAGCGTTCGCGGCGAGCTTCGACAAATATAGCGAATATCACGCCAATATCGGCGCGCCCGGCGAGATCGATGCTGGCGCCGGTCAACGTTACGTGACCGTGCCGGTGCAGATTTACGGCCGCCTGAAGGAAGGTGCGCGCCCGGTCTATATGATCGGCAGCGTCACACTTCACCGCACCGGCGACATCGACGGCGCGACGCCGGCACAAAAAAGCTGGCATATCCGCAGCAGCGATATCAAGCCGAGACCAAAGGCCGGGTAATTTTCACGCCATGCCGCAGGCTGGAGCGGCGGGCCGCTGAAAGTCACTCAGGAAGCGATTGCTTTGCTGGTATTTGGTATCTTCATGGTCACGATGCTGGGCGAACCGGTCGGATGGCGGCATCCAGGCGCTCTCGCTTGCCTGGTCGGCGCAGTCGCATTCCTGTTCGCGGGTAAATAGCTAGCCGCCAGAGCCGATCGCGTTGGCGAGTATCGCCAGGTCCCCGCTATTGACGACATCGCCCAACGCGTCTTCCGACGTGGCATTTCCCGCCTGAGGCGGTCGCGCGCCGGGGTCATATCCGGCCACATCGACCGCGGTCCATAATATACCACACGCCCAGAAGAGCGCGGCCCATCGGCTGCGGAAAAGGCGGCTGAACATCGCGCGACGTTAAACGAACGGCGTTAAGGACCCGCTCGCAGCGACGGTTAACGGGGCCGGACGTTCACCGATTGTCGAGCTGCGACTGCACCGCCGCAAGGCCGAGGCGCGTGATGCGATAGGGTTGGCCGCCCATGCTCGCGACTAACAATCTCATCGAACAATCGGCGAGGCGATGTCCCTCTCGCGTGAAGCAATCGGCCGCGATGATCCGCTTGCCCTCTTCATCCCAGCGATGAACCATAGGTCCACCCTGTGCCAGCGCGTGCAATACGCGCTGTTCGTATTTCGAGATATTCATTGGAAATTGTGACCCCGGAACTGCGGTTGGCCCGACGCAGCGATCCAACCCGCCCGGCTGTGGCCGGTCGGTCGGTTGAGGCTACGCACGATGCCGATCCACCGGGAGTGATCCCGGGCCGGCAATCAGCGGGCGACAATTTCCTTCGTGAATCGCTCCGGGTCTTACCCCGCGACTATAACCGTCAGGCCATTTTCGGGTCGACCGGCTTGCGCGTCTGGCTCCCCGCCTCCCGCGCAGCTTGGGCGATACGGTCGGCCGACTGTTGAGCGGCATCGGGGGTCAGCGATATCGCCAGGCCATCGGGACCGTCGAGCATAACTTCGCCTTGTTCAGCAGTAGCATTGGTCGGTATATCATGAGGAGATCTAGCCACCTGTTTTCTCCATTCTCTACAAGCTATTAACGTCATATGGCACGGCAGGTTCCGATGCCGGGAGGCAATGATGATTACGCGGCTGTTTCTGCAAACCCACCGCACGCCGATTCTTTCGGCGGAAGATGCCGCCGCGCTGGAGGCTGCAGCCGCCCGTACCCAGGAGTTCGCGGCCAAGCGCATCATCGTGCGCGAACAAACGCCGCTGACCCAATGTACCCTGTTGCTCAACGGCTTTGTCGAGCGGTTCAAGGATACGCCGGAGGGCCGCCGCCAGATTCTGGCCATCCATGTGCCGGGCGATTTCGTCGACCTGCACAGCTATCCACTCAAGCGGCTCGAACATTCGGTCGCGGCGCTCACCCCGGTCACGGTCGTGACCTTCCCGCATGACAAGGTCCGCGCGCTGACCGAGCAGTCCGCGACGCTGACCGAATTGCTGTGGCGCTCGACGCTGGTCGATGCGGCGATCAATCGCGAATGGATCGTCTCGATCGGCGCGCGCTCGGCCGCCGTGCGGCTCGCGCATCTGTTCTGCGAGATGTTCACCCGGCTCGACCGGATCGGCATGACGCGCGGCCTGGAGTTCGATTTTCCGGTGACGCAGATCGATCTGGCCGACGCGACCGGCCTGACCGCAGTGCATGCCAATCGCATGCTGCGCCAGTTGCGCGAGCGGCGGCTGGTGGAATTCCGCCAGGGCCTGGTGACGATCCTCGATTGGCCTGCGCTCAAGGATTTCGCTGAATTCGATACCGGCTATCTCTTTTTCGATTGAGCGGGATCGCCGCGAAAGCAGCACGGCAAGGGCGGTTCGGTCAAAAATCATCCCTGGCGGCCATGCTTCGCCGGTAGGATCCGGCATGTTCCGCCGATAAAAACCCTGTCGCTATGCGTCGAGATTGTGCCACGATGCCGGCATGACGCTGTGCCCCCTCGCTTCCCCGCCTCCGGCCATCGCCGCCGCGGGTGATTTCGCGGGCACCACCCCCATTTTCGCAAGGTAAGTTTTCATGGCCTCTGTCTCTGCGACGACCCCCGCTCGCCCGCTGGCCGAACTCACGATCCGCGGCATCATTCTCGGTGCGCTGATTACCGTCGTGTTCACGGCCGCCAATGTTTATCTCGGGCTGAAAGTCGGCCTGACCTTCGCAACCTCGATCCCGGCGGCAGTGATCTCGATGGCGGTGCTGCGCTTCTTCAAGAATTCGAACATCCTGGAGAACAACATCGTTCAGACCATCGCCTCGGCGGCGGGGACGCTGGCGGCGATCATCTTCGTGCTGCCTGGCCTGATCCTGGTCGGCTGGTGGACCGGCTTCCCCTATTGGACAACCGTCGCGGTCTGCGCTGTGGGCGGCATATTGGGCGTCATGTTCTCGGTCCCGCTGCGCCGCGCGCTCGTCACCGGATCAGATCTGCCTTATCCCGAAGGTGTCGCCGCCGCCGAAGTGCTCAAGGTCGGCTCCGGATCTGCCGAGGGCGATCTTGAAAACGCCAAGGGCCTGCGCGTCATCATCTTCGGGTCGGCGATCTCGGCATTGTTCGCACTGCTCGCGGCGATGAAGTTGGTCGCCGGCGAAGCGGCGAAGACCTTCAAGATCGGCGGCACGGCCACCGGCGTCTCGACCAGCTACTCGATGGCGCTGATCGGCGTCGGCCATCTTGTCGGCCTGTCGGTCGGCGCGGCGATGTTCTTCGGGCTCGTGATCTCCTGGGCCGGGCTGGTACCGTATCTCGCCTCGTTCAACGCGTTTGCCGATCCGGTCGACGCGGTGGTCAACACCGTGTTTCGCAGCCAGGTTCGCTTTATCGGCGCGGGCACGATCGGCGTTGCCGCAATATGGTCGCTGCTGCGCATCATCGGGCCGATCATCGGCGGGCTGCGATCGGCAATGGCCGCGTCGCGTGCACGCGCGGGGGGGGCGACCCTCGACCTGACCGAGCGCGACCTGCCGATCGGTATCGTCGGCGCATCGGTCCTGCTCACCCTGCCTCCGATCGCCTGGCTGTTGTGGAATTTCTCCGCCGGCGGGCCAGTGCATGAATATCCGCTCGCCGTGATCGGTGGCACGGTGCTCTATATCGTGATCGTCGGCATCCTGATCGCGGCGATCTGCGGCTATATGGCCGGCCTGATCGGCGCATCGAATTCGCCCGTATCAGGCGTCGGCATCCTCGCCGTGCTGGGCGCCTCGCTGCTGCTGGTGGCGATCTTCGGTTATTCGACCGATGTCGCGCGCACCAACGCACTGATCGCCTATGCGCTGTTCACCACCGCGATCGTGTTTTCGGTGGCGACCATCTCCAACGACAATCTCCAGGATCTGAAAACCGGACAACTGGTCGGCGCGACGCCGTGGAAGCAGCAGGTCGCATTGGTCATGGGTGTGATCTTCGGTTCGCTGGTTATCCCGCTGGTGCTCGACTTGCTCAAGAATACGCTCGGATTCGTCGGTATGCCGAATGCCGGCCCCAATGCGCTCTCCGCGCCACAAGCGGCGCTGATCTCCTCGCTTGCCAAGGGCGTGCTCGGCGGCGATCTCGACTGGAGCCTGATCGCAATTGGCGCCGGGATCGGTGTGGTCGCCATCATCATCGACGAGCTGCTCAGTCGGAGCGGCAAGATGCGCCTGCCCCCACTTGCAGTCGGCATGGGCATCTATCTGCCGATGGCGCTCACCTTGCTGATCCCGATCGGCGCGGTGATCGGCCATTTCTACGATCGCTGGGCAAAGCGCGCATCCAATCCCGACTTCGCGGAACGGATGGGCACGCTCGCGGCGACCGGCCTGATCGTGGGCGAAAGCCTGTTTGGTGTCGCATTCGCCGGCATCGTGGCCTGGTCCAATCGCGGTTCGCCGATCCCGCCGATCGACGCACCGCTGGCAGTGGTCGGCGAGGGATTCGCACCTATCGCGATGTACGCCGCGCCCTTGTTGTTCGCGGCGTTCATTGCGCTACTGTACAATCGGACACGGTCATTGGCACAATAGCAAACCCGCGCGGGCGAGCTATCACGCTCACTCGTGGCGGCAACGTGCGCGATGGGGCCGCCTAGCGCTCCATGCCGGCGATCAGCGCCTTGATGGGGATAAACGCAAACGCGACCGAACTGTCGGCCACGCCATAAGGCACGAACAGTTTGTCGCCGTGGCGGATCGCGCCGCAGCTATAGACGACATTGGGCACATAGCCCTCGCGGTCCTGGTCGGCGGCGGCGAGGATCGGTTGCGCCGTCCGGCCGATCACCTTTGACGGGTCTTCCTTGTCGAGCAGCACCGCGCCGATCGAATATTTGCGCATCGCGCCGACACCATGAGTCAGCAGCAACCATCCCTCGTCCAGTTCGATCGGCGGCCCGCAATTGCCGATCTGCACGAGTTCCCACGGGTGTTTCGGCGCGAGCAGCCGCTCGCCTTCGTCCCAATGAGTCAGTGTGTCGGATTTGATCAGGAACAAATTCTCGCCGTCCTGCCGGCCGATCATCATATATTGGCCGTTCACCTTGCGCGGGAACAGCCCCATACCCTTGTTGCGCGACGCCGAACCGGTCATCGGCACGAGATCGAAGCCGCGGAAATCGGTAGTGCGCAGCAACTCCGACTGGATCGTCGATCCATTATAGGCGGTATAGGTGCCGAGCCATTCGACACTGCCATCGTCATGCGTGAAGTGGACGAGGCGCAGATCCTCCAGCCCCTTGGACTGCGCCGCCGTGATCGGGAAGATCACCGTACCCGACAGCGTCGAATCGCGGTGGCGATAGACGGTGATCGGACCCTCGGGCAGCTGCTCCTCATCCACGCCTACCGCGTCGGTCGCCGTTGCGAAGGGCGGCTCGGGCGCGAGCTTCATCTCGTTCTTCGAGGTAATGATGCCCTCGCGGAACGCAACCGATGAGATATGCCCCTCGCCCACCGCGCGTAAGCTCATCAGGATGCGCATCGATCCCTTGGGCATGCCCGACTGGTCGAAATGCGGCACTGCGCTGGGGTTCATCAGCGCGGCAGCGGCATAGCTGTATTCGTGGCAAAAATAGGCACCGATCAGCTGACGCTTCTCATCGCCGATCTCGCTGCCGTCGAGCCCAAGCATCTCCTCGATCTCATCATAGCGCGTCATGAACACGCGGCGCGTCTGCCAGTGCCGCGCCTCGAAATCCTTCAGAACCGTTTCCAGTTCGGCGCGCGTCTGTGCCGTATCCATGGCGAGTACCTCGCGCACCAGCCGTTCGGTCCGGCTACCGCCATTGCCGCTCCACGCAAGATGGAACGGACGCACCACGACGCGCGATGGATCGGCATATAGCCGCAATGCGTGATTGAAAATCTCGACCACAAAATGCCTCGCATACAACACCAGGCGGCGTCGTTAGCGAGGCTATGCGACGGCGCGATCCGGTCCTGCCACGCTTTCGCTAGCCTTTGAAAGCCCCGAAATGGCGCAAGAGGCCAATTGGAGCGCCAAAATCGACTCGGCGCCCTGATTCCGGTTCAGGCCAGTTGGCATCAGGCCATCGAAACAGCCGCCGTCCTGCGACGTGGCAAGCGGCAGATCGAGATCGTTCTGGCCGAGATACCAGCGATAGGCGCGGATCGCCTCCTGGACCCAACGCTGGTCGCCAGTCGCCTTGAAGGCGGCGGCACAGGCATCGATCGTCGCCTGTGCCTCAAGCGGCTGCTGATCGAACGGCAACGGGGGCGCATAGGGGCGTCCGAAACTTTCGGTACCGATCGCACGGAATCGCCCTTCCGGCGTGGTCTGCTGTTGCGTGATCCAGTCGAGCGTCGACAAGCCACAGTTCAACAAATCCTCTCGCCCCAGCATCATGCCGGCGCGGATCAATGCCTCGGGCAAACGCGCATTGTCATAGGCGAGGACGATCTCGAACCATTCCCATTCGGGCCGCCGGGCTTCCTCGACCAGCGCGAGCAAGTCGCCCGAAAAACGCTGGAGGATCTTCAGCGCGAGCGAGTGGCCGGGATGTGCGCCGAGCATGGCGGCAGCGCCGAGCATGGCAAAAGCCTGCGCACGCGGACTGCTCAACTCGAACGCAAGACTGGCGGTCTCGTCGAACAGTCGTGCGGCCCAGTCGCGATGCTTTGCCGCGGTCGCGCGTTTGGCGGTCACGCCAAGCGCCCATAGGGTCCGGCCGTTCGAATCCTCCGACCCCTCATCCTCACACCAGGTGCGATCGAAGCTCATGAAATTGCGGAACCGGCGATGGTCGGGGTTCCAGGCATATTGAACGAACGCGGCATAGACCGTCATCCATTTGTCGCGCACAACTTCGTCCATGTCCTCGATCGCGGTCATCAGGATCAGCGCGCGGACATTGTCGTCGATGCAATAGCCGTGGCGGCGATCGGGCACCGACAGGATCGCGTGCTGGAACATGCCGGTCGCATCGCTCATCCGCTCGACTGCGGCGAAATCGGGCGCGAGCGGCGCGAACGCCGGCTTGGCACTCGCCAGGCGGCGCAGCTTGCCCGCGACCATGGTTTCGATCTCGCGCATCGCGGTCTCCGCCAGCACTGGCCAGATCATCGTGCGGCCACGAGCATAAGCGCGCTGCGATAAACGGGTGCGGTTACGCTCACTGCCGAGCAGCAGGTTGATCTCTCGCGCAAACGCCGCGCTGTCGCCGAAATCGACCAGCACGCCGTGTCCGTCGGCGAGAATCTCGGTGGCATGGACATAAGGCGTCGAGACAACCGCCTTGCCCACGCCGACCGCATAGGACAGCGTGCCCGAGGTGATCTGCGCCGGATTGACATAGGGCGTGGCATAGATGTCCGACGCCTGCAGATAATCGATCAATTCGCCATGTTCGAGGAACGCGTCGATCAATTCGACATTGGCGGCGACGCCAAGTTGTTCGGTCAGTGCCTTCAGCCCGTCGCGATATTTCTCGCCCTCATGCGCGACCAGATTGGGGTGAGTCGCGCCGAGCACCGCATACAGCACATCCGGATTGGCCTCGACGATCGCCGGCAGCGCCTCGATCATCGTCTCGATACCCTTGTTGGGTGCGAGAAGGCCGAAGGTCAGAATGGTCTGGCGCCCTTCCCAGCCGAATTGCGCTTTCAACGTGTTCGGATCGACGAACGCGCGATCCGGCACACCGTGCGGGATCATCACGATCGAGCGCGGGTTCGCGCCATAAACACGCTCGAGGATTTCGCGGCCCTTCTCGGCCATCACGATCACGCGCGATGCGCGACGCAGCAGGCCTTCCATAACCCGGCGCTCATCGGCGCTGGGTTTTTCGAGGATGGTGTGGAGTGTGACGATGACCGGGAGCGATACGCGATCGAGCAGCGCAAGGATCAATTCGCCGGCCGGGCCACCGAAAATGCCATATTCGTGCTGCAGCCAAACCGCCTTGGCGCCGCTCGCCTCGATCACCCGTGCGGTGTCGAGATAGGCGATGCGCTCGTGCTGCGGGATGCTGCCGGTCACTTCGGGCGGATAATCGTAAAGCCCGGGATGGTCGTCCATCGCATAAACATCGACCTGCACTTCAGGATAACGAGCCCTGAGCGCGGTAAACGTGTCGGTAGTATATGTTGCAAGGCCGCATTTGCGCGGCAGGAAGTTGCCGATCAGGGCGATATGATCGATAGGCGCCACGACGTCCTTGAGGAGCGACATTTCAATCCTTCCGAGTGTACAAAGGGTCTTCCACCCCAATCATGCCTTCTCCGAACGGCCAGATTTGAATATGGTTGCACTTATGCTGCAGCGCAATAAGTGAATCGTCCTGATCGAGATCAACCTTGGCGCCGAATGAATGGATTCTGCGGCGAGTTGAGCGCCTTCAACCGCGCCCGCGATATCCCGGCACGTCCTGACCCGGTAGCCACATGCCGGCGGGCGGTTCGCCCGACTGCCAGAACACGTCGATCGGTATGCCGCCGCGCGGATACCAATAGCCGCCGATGCGCAACCACACCGGCGCCAGTTCGGCAAACAGCCGCTCGCCGATGCCGACGGTGCAATCCTCATGGAACGCCTGATGATTGCGGAACGCGCCGAGGAACAGCTTCAATGACTTGGATTCGACGATCGTCGCACCCGGCGCATAGTCGATCATGAGATGCGCGAAATCGGGCTGCGCGGTCACCGGACAGAGCGACGTGAATTCAGGCGCGGTGAAGCGCACCAGATAAGGGCGGCCGGGGCGCGGATTGGGGACATAATCGAGCACCGCTTCCTCCGGGGAAGCAGGCAGCGCACTGGTTTTGCCGAGATGAGTTGGAGTCATGCGTGCTATTTAGGGAAGGCGGCGCGAAATTGAAACGCGCCCGGCACGGTGGCAGGTCCGTGGGTGCCGGTCGCCCGCCACCGTCTGACCTTCCCGGACCACTTGTGATGACGGTTGTCTCTCCGACAGGCGAAGGCCCGTCATTTGGAGTCCGGCTCTCCGATTCAATATTCCCATCCGCTCGCTACAGCCCGTTTCGTCACACGGGCGAGCCGATCTGTATCGCTCTGGCCCGTGAGGCGAGGGAGATGCCGGTGCAAATACCATACGAACAAGACAGTCCGGTCGATACGGACCGGGCACGACGCCGGGTCGAGATGCAGCTCTATTCGCGCATGATGACCGATCTGACGGTGCTAACCGACGGCACGCGTGTGCCAAACGATGACGAGATCAATGACGCGTTGCGGCGTGCGGCGCGAGCGCATGGGGCATGGTCGGCTCAGGATGAAGCCGCTTGGCGCAGATCGCCGGGCGGTGGGCAGCCGGCACGCGAATTTGCCTCATTTGACCCGGTCAATTCCACATTCGGAAGCCGCGTGACACCTGGTATGGATCGCGACGTCGCCAATCCCCCGAAGCGCGCCATCGTTAAAGAGCTGGGGGAGAATATAGACAGCCAGGAGTCCGCCGATGAGGTCGTCGATGATTCCTTCTGGTCGGATGGGGATTCCAGCGGGCAAGCCGCTGCCGACCAGGGCAGCGAAACGGTCAATCAGGGTAATGCTGCGGTCATAGATGGCAAGGAAACGGCTACCGAACCGCGAGCCGGAACACCGCCCACAAGCCGCCCATCGGATGCCGGGACGGATCAGCCACAATCTAGCAACCAGTGGCGCGCGCATGTCACCAATGGCGTTGCGTTCAAACCGGATACCGACAAAACCTACTTCGCTTTCCTGCTGGGAGCCGAAGGCGTTTCGGCCACTGATCGCCTGGTGGAACTGCACCGCAACGTACTGAACGGCACGTCGCTGACTGATCACTTGCTGGAAGAATTGCACCCCAGCGACGAACGGCTGGCCAAGACCCTCGACGTCATGAAAGCCGGAGTTGCGGGTAACGAGAAACTCCGGGCCGCGTTCGGCGCGGACATTAATCGACTACAGGCAATCATCGATACCGAACAGGTCCGCGCCAGTGCAGCTTATGCCCGCGAAGCCAAGGCATTTGGCAAGGCCTATGCCATTGAGGTCGCTTCTAACGCGTTAGGCTTCGGCGCGGGCAACGTCATCGGCAAGATCGCGCCGATAGCCATTGAGGCCGCCGCGCCCTCCGTGCGCGCGTTTGGCAACCGAGTCGGTGGAGCTTTGTCGCGACTCTCCGGGCGCGCTGCGAACACAGTGGGGAATGAGGGAGGTACGGCCGGTCGCCAAGTTCTGTATCACTATACAAACGAAGCCGGTGCGGCCGGCATCGCGGAAAGCCGATCCCTTAATCCGTCACTTTGGCGAGCTGGAACCAAGGACGTTCGATATGGTAACGGACAATATGTCTCAGATTTTGCGCCAGGAACTAAAACGCCCGCACAATTATCCCGTGAGTTCCTGGGTCGGCCGTTCCATGGTGATCGTTTTACACACTATGTCGAAATTGATGCAACCGGTTTGGGAGCAATCCCAGGTCGCGTGGGTGTCTAAGTTATCCGAAACGAAACGCCGCTTGACCTGACAGGCAGACTTCTCGGTAGCGGAAGGATTCCAGGCAAATGAAGTATATCAAAGTTAAATGGATGCACACCTCGCCCGACGATCCAGTGATGCTTTACAGCGAACTGAATCCGGAGCTTTGGGAAGAGAGAAAAGTTGAGGTTTATGCCGATGGGCGCGCTGATTTTGCCGACAGCGAAGAACATTCAGGCAGCACGAAGCTTGGCATAGAGCCGTTCCCGACAATGGAGGAGATTGCCACCGATCCGCAATTTGAACCCGTGGCGATATCGGCCGCGGAGTTTGAATCTGTGTGGGAGCAGGCAAAGGCAAGAAAGTAGCGATTGGCCTCAATACTCGTTCGCTATCGGGCGGGATTAGTTGTGCGCTTATGGCGTGGGAGAGGCCACCTCCGGCACCTTCGCTCCGACGCCGGGCGTCGGTGCGACGGGCGCCGCTGTGGTTGAGACAGGCTCGGCAGGCGCAACCGCCGCGCCGAACGTTCCGTCAACCCCAAGTACGGGCACGACGGGCGGTGCGATGGTCCGCGTCACGATACGATGCCCGGGCCATTTCGGGCTATGCAGGCGATCGATTTCGGCCTTGCGCTTGCGCAGGTAATCGTCGCGCGTCGCGGCATAGGGATCGGTGGCGGTGTGCAGGACGGTCAGCTTGTCGTCGAACGCCACGCGGTAATCGAGCGCGCTGAGCACGTTGACTGGAATTGTGTAGTACGCCTTGTTGAACGGCGTGCCGATCGTCACCGGCAGGAGCAGCCGGTCGACCGAAATCCCGAACAGATCGCGCAGCGTGGTCGGGCCGACCAGCGGCAGAAAGAAATAAGGTCCCGGTTTCACGCCATAATAACCGAGCGTGTTGGCCAGGCTGTTGGGGCGATGCGGCAGCTTGAAGGGTTTGCGTTTGGCGATGTCGACCACGCCGGCCAGTCCGACCGTCGAGTTGATCGCGAAGCGCCCCAGCGTTTCCGCCGCTTTGCCCGGCTTCAACTGCAGCAGGTAATTCAGGAAGACGATCGGCTCCTGAATATGGTCGAGGAAATTGTGGATGCCGTCGCGCACCGGCTTGGGCAGGCCTTTTTTGTAGCCCATGGCGATCGGCGCGACAAAAGCGCCATCGATCGCCTGGACCGCCTTGTAGGACTGGACATTGACCCGTTCGAGCGGATCGATCGGCGATCGGCGTCGCGACAGGACAAGAATGTCCTGATCGACAAGCGGGTCGCCGGCCGGTGTCTGCGCATCCGTCGGCGCCGACTGGTCGGGTGCCGCCGGGGCCTGAGCCGTAGTGGCCGGGGCCACAGGCAGAGCCTCTGGCGGCGCGACGGGCACCGCCGGTACGGGGGATTCCGGCGCAACGACCGGAGCGTGCTGAGCGCTTGCCGTTTGGACCATCACTGGCGGGATCGGCACTTCGACAGCGGCCAATGGCGAATTCGCGAACAGCACCACGGCGCCGAATACAGGACTCATTATCTCTTTATCCCCAGCCGACCGGCTCAATTGCTTATGGCGCACGATTCGTTTTCACGAATGCGCCCGCGCGCGACTCAGATATTGGTCCCGCGCCAAGGTTCAATACTCGAATTTGTAATAAATATATCAATTCCGTTTGGCGAAGGCGGGAATCAGTCACGCGGTCGGGAATGACATCTTCGCCCCCACCTCACTCGACGCCGCGCCCGAGGCTCGCTAGTGAACCGCAATCTGCAAGGGAGATGGCAATGGACTCGCTGGTGACGACCGAATGGCTCGCGAACGAAATGGGCGCGAACGACCTGCGTATCGTCGATGCCACCTATGTGCTGGCCGGCGACAAGCGCAATCCGGCGGCCGAATATGAAGCGGCGCACATCCCCGGCGCGGTGTTCATGGATCTGGCCGAACTGGCCGATACCAATACCGACCTGCCTTCGATGCTGCCGCCGCCGGAGAAATTCGCCAGCCGCATGCAGTCGCTTGGCCTCGGCGATGGCAGCCGCATCGTGCTGTACGATGATTCGCCCTATCACACCGCGGCGCGCGCCTGGTTCATGCTGCGCACGTTCGGCGCGCATGACGTCGCCATCCTCGACGGTGGCTTCGCCAAGTGGAAGGCCGAAGGACGCGACACGGCGAGCGGCAAGGAGCAGCTGCGCCACCGTCACTTCACCGTCTGGGCCGATAGCAAGGGCGTGCGCGACATCGGCCAGATGAAGGCCAATCTCGACAGCGGCGCGGAGCAGGTGCTCGACGCACGTTCCGCCGCGCGTTTCACCGGCGCCGAGCCGGATCCGCGTCCGGCAACGCATGCCGGGCATATCCCGGGTTCGAAAAACCTGCCGCAGGGCGAGTTGTTCAACGCCGACGGCACCTACAAGCAGGGCGATGCGCTCAAGGCCGCCTTCGACGGCGCCGGGATCGACCTCGCCAAGCCCCTGGTTACCACCTGCGGCTCGGGCATCACCGCCTCGATCCTGGCGTTCGGAGCGTATCTGCTCGGCAACGAGGCCGCGGTCTATGACGGCAGCTGGTCGGAATGGGGTGCGGATAGCTCGACCCCCAAGGCGACCGGCGGCCAGTGAGCCCGACGGCATGACGGATGAGGCAGGGCGCCCAAAGAATGACGCGACCCGCGTCGTGTCCGCCGGGCGACGCAAGGAATGGACCGGCGGGGTGGTCAACCCGCCGGTGTGGCGCGCCTCGACCATCCTGTACGATTCTGTCACCGAGCTGCGCGAACGCGTGTCGGATACGCATCACCAGCTGTTCTACGGCCGGCGCGGAACGCCGACGCAATGGGCGCTGGCCGATGCGCTGACTGAACTCGAACCCGGAGCGGAAGGCACGTTCCTCTATTGCTCCGGCGTCGCGGCGCTCGCGGCGGCATTGCTCTCGGTATTGTCGCCGGGCGACGAATTGCTGCTCGTCGACAGCACCTATGACCCGACCCGCTCGCTGGCGACCGGCCTGCTCAAGCGCATGGGCATCACCACGCGCTTCTACGACCCGATGATCGGCGCTGGCATCGCCGAACTGATCGGCGACCGGACCAGTGCGATCCTGATGGAAAGCCCTGGCAGCCTGACCTTCGAAGTGCAGGACATCCCCGCGATCGTCGCCGCTGCAAAGGCGCGCGGCGTGACCACCCTGCTCGACAATACCTGGGCGACGCCGCTGCTCTTCCCGGCGATCGCACACGGCATCGACCTGAGCGTGCTCGCCTGCACCAAATATGTCGTCGGTCATTCGGACGTGATGCTGGGATCGGTCACCGCCGCGCCGGGTCATTTCGCCAAGCTGCGCGACACCAGTTTCCAGCTCGGCCAGGTCGCCAGCCCAGATGATTGCTGGCTCGGCGCGCGCGGCCTGCGCACCATGTCGGTCCGCCTCAAACAGCATGAGACGAGCGCATTGAAGATCGCGCTCTGGCTGCAGGACCAGCCCGAAGTCGCCCGCGTGCTTCACCCCGCTTTGCCCGGCCATCCCGGCCACGAATTCTTCCTGCGCGACTTCAAGGGCGCATCCGGCTTGTTCTCCTTCGTGCTCGACGGCGGCGATGAAGCGGCCCGCGCTGCGCTCATCGACGGGCTCGAACATTTCGGTATCGGGTATAGCTGGGGCGGGTTCGAGAGTTTGGCGCTCCCGGTCGATCCCGTTCGCTACCGCAGCGTAACGAAACGCGATGATGCCGGACCGATGGTGCGGCTGCAGGTCGGGCTGGAGGATGCCGACGACCTGATCGCCGACCTTTCCGATGGACTGAGCCGGTTCCGCGAGGTCGTTGCGCCGCGGTAGCAAAGGTCCAGACCCTAGTGTTGCACCGCGGCCACACAATTATTGCTGAATGTTGCTGAATGCCGAATTTTGTTGTGCACTGCAGCAGCTTTCGGCAATTTGGTTGCGTCAACGGTTAGTAGCACGGGGCATTCAAGTGCCCGACAGATGCAACATCCGTGAAGCGCAGGTTGGGACGATCTTATTCAAGACGTCGAAAGGGATATCATGCGCATTTCCACACTCAGCCTCGGCGCGCTGCTGCTCGCCGCGACTGCCACACCTGCGTTCGCACAAGACGCCGCCGCACCAGCACCGCCGCCCGCAATCACCGTCACCGGCGGCGCGACGATCGTTTCCGACTATCGCTTCCGCGGCATTTCGCAGACCGACAAGAAGGTTGCGGTCCAGGGCACTTTCACCGTCAGCCATGAATCCGGCTTTTATCTCACCGTCTGGGGCTCTTCGATCGACGATTATGTCGCGGCGGGCAGCGACCAGGAAGTCGATTTCATCGCCGGCTATTCGCATACCATCGACGGCTTCAAGCTCGATGGCGGCATCCTTTATTATTACTATCCCGGCGGCGGCCATCTGAAGACCGACTTTTTCGAGCCTTATGCCGATGTCTCGTACACCGCCGGTCCGGTGACCGGAAAGGTAACGGTCAATTACGCGCCTAAACAGGACGCGTTGAGCCTCGATGGCATCCATAAGGAAGACAATGTGTACCTGGCCGGCGATCTTTCGACCGGCATCCCGAACACGCCGATCGCGCTCAGCGCGCATCTCGGCCACACCTTTGGACCGAGCTATCTGTCGGCCGGCTACAAGGACTATACCGATTGGGGCGTGGGCGCGACCTACACCTGGAACCACCTGACGGCCGGTATCAGCTATGTCGATACCAACAAGGACACGTTCATCATCGACGGTCCCGGCAAGCTGCGTAACATCACATCTTCGGGCGTGGTCGCCTCGCTCGGCGTCGCTTTCTGAACACCGATCGCGTTCGAAAAGGGCCGTCGCTTCGCAAGAAGCGGCGGCCTTTTTGTTATTTTTGACACGTCCTCATCGTCGTCGAATTTACCGCCTTCGGCCCCCGGACACAGCAAACCCCCGCCCATAAGAGCGAAGGGTTGCTGGATCATGGTGCGACCGCTCATTCGCGGCCGCGCGGGATTATGGGTTGGGCGTGGTCGCGCGTGCGTCCTGGCCGTCGCCTTCGGGAGCGGCGACGATGTCGCGAGTCGTGCCGCCCTTGTCGACCACCGTCGTGCCGGGGTCGCCGACATCGGAGCGGATGCCGGTATCGGCCAGATCGCCACCCGCCGCGTTGACCGTCGCGGTTTCCGACGCGCTACGCGCCGCCGAACCACCGAACAGCGCATCGAGCGCCTGGGCATTGGCGCTGCCGGCCGAGACCGGAGCGGCGCCCGGTGCCGGCGGCACCAGCGAGAAATCGGGCGGTATGACCAACGGCGCCTGGCGCGCCACCGCGAACTCGTCGGGGCGGTCGCGGTTGATCCCGGTCGAGCCACATCCGGCCAACAATACCACCAGGCCCAGCCCGGTTGCGATCGACGCCATCTTACGCATTTAAATTCTCCACTGGAGCTCGTTCGTCGCTCTGTCGCCTGTCGGGCCCGCCGTCAGACCCTGTGCCGGTCTTGTCCCGTACCAGA
Organism: Sphingomonas sp. UYAg733; assembly: GCF_054057355.1. Lineage (NCBI taxonomy): Bacteria > Pseudomonadati > Pseudomonadota > Alphaproteobacteria > Sphingomonadales > Sphingomonadaceae > Sphingomonas > Sphingomonas sp. UYAg733. Next base: position 12,136 of record NZ_JBSRZE010000008.1, on the reverse strand, counting down.
AGCGCGCGAACGAGCAAGATGAGCACCCCTATCGTAATCGCCGCGTCGGCGACATTGAAGACTAAAAAGGGCCGCCACTCACCAAAATGCAGATCGGCGAAATCGACGACATACCCAAAACGCACGCGATCGAGGATATTGCCGATCGCACCGCCGAGCACGAGGCCAAGCGCGATCTGGTCCTGGCGGTTCTTTTCGCGCGTCATCCACACCAGTACGCCGACCGCGATCGCCCCGGTCAGCGCGACCAGGCCCCAGCGCATCATCTCGCTATCGGCCGGGAACAGGCCGAGCGACACGCCGATATTGGGCACGAAACGCAACTGGAAGAAGGACGTGATCTCCCGCACCGCGCCAAGATGATCGATGCCGAGCGGCCCGGTGATCATATGCTTGGCCAGCTGATCGACCAGGAAGACGATGATCGCCGTCACGAAACCGGCGGGGCGGAGCGACTTCATGCGGGTACGACCTCGGTACAACGGTCGCACAGCGTGCCGTCTTCCATCACTTCGGGAAGATGGCGCCAGCAGCGGCCGCATTTATGGAAATCCGTCGGGGTCACCGATACGGTGTCGCCTTGCGTCACTTTCGCCACGATGAACATCTCGGCCAGCGCCGCCACCGGCAGCGGCGATTTAGGCACCACGACTTCGGCCTCGAGGCTTGATCGTACCAGCTTTTCACGGCGCAACGGCTCAATCGCCTCGGTCACCTGGACGCGAAGTGCACGCATATCCGCCCAGTTGGTCGACACCGCATCGTCGCCCGGAAGCGACGGCAGTTCGGGCCATTCAAGGAAATGCACCGAACCATCCTCACTCGGGAAGCGCGCCTGCCAGACTTCCTCCGCTGTGAAGCACAGGATCGGCGCGGCATAGCGCACCAGCGCGTGGAACAATATGTCGAGCACGGTGCGATAGGACCGGCGCTTTATGTCGCCATGCGCGTCGCAATACAGCGAATCCTTGCGGATATCGAAGAAGAAGGCCGACAGATCCTCAGCCGCGAAATCGGTCAGCAGCCGCAGATAGCGGTTGAATTCGAAATTCGCCGTCGCCGCCTTTAATTCGACATCGAGCTTGCCGAGCAGATGCAGGACATAAAGCTCGAGCTCGGGCATTTGCTTCGGCGCGACCTTCTCCGAATCCTCGAACCCGTCGAGCGCGCCGAGCAGATAGCGGAAGGTGTTGCGCAGCTTGCGATAGGCGTCGCTGGTCGTGCCGAGCACTTCCTTGCCGATCCGCACATCCTCGAAATAATCGGTTTGCGCGACCCACATGCGCAGGATGTCGGCACCCGATTCCTGGATGATCTTGAGCGGATCGACGACATTGCCCAGGCTCTTGGACATTTTCCGCCCCTGCCCGTCGAGCGCAAAGCCATGCGTCAGGACCGCGTCATACGGCGCGCGGCCACGCGTGCCCGCGCTTTCCAGCAACGACGACTGGAACCAGCCGCGATGCTGGTCCGATCCTTCGAGATACAGGTTCGCGCGCGTGCCCTCGCCATAACGCGCCTCGATCACGAATGCGTGAGTCGATCCGGAATCGAACCACACGTCGAGGATGTCGTTGATCACCTCATAATTTGCCGCGTCGTACTTCTCACCAAGCAACTGCTGATGATCGGCGGCGAACCACGCATCCGCACCGCCCGCCTTGAACGCATCGACGATGCGCGCATTGACCGCCGGATCGTTGAGATACAGCCCGGTCTTGCGATCGACATAGAGCGCGATCGGCACGCCCCAGGCGCGCTGGCGGCTGATCACCCAGTCGGGGCGCTGCTCGACCATCGCGCGAATCCGGTTCTGCGACCGCGCCGGCACCCAGCGCGTGCGCTCGATCGCGTCGAGCGCGATGTTGCGCAGCGTCGGGCCATTGCCCTTGGCGTGACCAAGCACCGGTGCGAAGCCGGTCTCCGCACCGATCTCGATCGGCGTCGGCGCGGCATCGGCCTGTTGCGGTTGGTCCATCGGGATGAACCATTGCGGCGTCGCGCGGAAGATCACCTTCGCCTTGGACCGCCAGCTATGCGGATAGCTGTGTGCGAAATCGTCCGACGCCGCGAGCAACGCACCGGCCGCGCGCAGATCCGAACAGATCGGTCCGTCCGACGCGACGAACTTCTTGTTGATCACGCTGCCCTGCCCGCCCAGCCACAGCCAGTCGGCCCGGTACATGCCCGCACCATCGACCGCGAACACCGGGTCGATACCGTATTGCTTGCACAGCAGGAAATCGTCCTCGCCATGATCCGGCGCCATATGGACCAGGCCGGTGCCGGCTTCGGTGGTGACGAAATCGCCGGGCAGGAACGGACGGGGCTTGGCGAAGAAGCCTCCGAGATGGTGCATTGGGTGGCGTGCGATGGTGCCCTGCATCATCGCCCCGGCGAACGTTCTCCAAACAAACGTATCACCACCAAAGAACCCCACTTGGTCACCAGGCATTTGATGCGACGGGCTCGAAGTCCCAGTTGCCGTCAGGCCGGTTCGAGCAAGGAACTCTTCCGCTAGTTGGGCTGCGACTACGTATCGTTCATCACCGACGTGTACGACGGTGTAAGTTATTTCAGGCCCATAGCTCAGCGCCTGATTCACCGGGATCGTCCATGGCGTGGTCGTCCAGATCACCGCATGCGCGCCGACCAGTTCCGGCGCGTTCGGCGCGTCCATGATCTCGAACGCCACGTCGATCTGAGTCGACACGACATCCTCATATTCAACCTCGGCCTCGGCCAGCGCGGTCTTCTCGACCGGCGACCACATCACGGGCTTCGCGCCGCGATAGAGCTGGCCGCTCTCGGCGAATTTCAGCAATTCGCCGACGATCGCCGCCTCGGCGTCGAATTTCATGGTGAGATACGGGTCTTCCCAATCGCCCATCACGCCGAGCCGCTCGAATTCGCCACGCTGCACCGCGACCCATTTCTCGGCATAGGCGCGGCATTCGGCGCGGAACTGCGCGACCGGCACCTGATCCTTGTCGAGCTTCTTGGCGCGATACGCTTCCTCGACCTTCCATTCGATCGGCAGGCCATGGCAATCCCAGCCCGGCACATAAGGCGCGTCCTTGCCGAGCAAGGACTGGCTGCGGACGATGATGTCCTTCAGCACCTTGTTCATCGCATGGCCCATATGGATGTCGCCATTGGCGTAGGGCGGGCCGTCATGCAGGATAAAGCGCTCACGCCCCGCGCGCTGTTCGCGCAGCCGGTCGTACAGGCCCAGTTTTTCCCACCGCGCCAGAATCGCCGGTTCCTTGGCGGCAAGGCCGGCCTTCATCGGAAAGTCGGTCTTCGGCAGGAAGACGGTGTCGCGATAGTCGCGTGCGGTGTCGGAAGGCGTATCGGTCATAAGTGCTGCGGCATTAGACGAGCGTTTCGCCGGACACAAACACCGAACTGCCCTTCTCCCCCTGTGGGAGAAGGGAGGAGCCGCGCAGCGGCGGAGGGATGAGGGGGAGTGAGGCGGGGAAAGGGTGGCCAATCTCTGCCAGTCCCCCTCACCCTTCCCATCGCTATGCGATGGGCCCCTTCCCTCTCCCACAAGGGGAGAGGGAGGTTAGGCGAGCAGCTCAGCTGCCCGATCGCAATCCGCCACCATCTGCGTCGTCAGAGCCTCCAGCGACTCGAACCGCACCTCGGGCCGCAGATATTCGATCAGCTCGACCTCGATACACTGGCCGTACAAATCCTCCGAAAAGTCGAAGAAATAGGGCTCGAGCAATTCCTTGGGCGGGTCGAAGGTCGGGCGGATGCCGAGATTCGCCGCACCTTTCAGCACACGACCATCGGCCAAATGCCCGCGCACCGCATAGATGCCATAGGCTGGCCGGAGATAATTGCCCATGTCGACATTGGCGGTCGGATAACCGATCGTGCGGCCGAGCTTGTCGCCATGCTGCACCACGCCCTGGATCGCAAACGGCCGGGTGAGCAACGCCGCCGCGCCACGCGGATCCCCGGCGACGAGCAATTCGCGGATCCGGCTCGACGACACGGTCTCGCCATCCTGCGCCACCGCGCCGGCCGTCTCGACCGCGAAACCGTCGCGCCGACCGAATTCGGCCAGCACATGCACATCGCCGCCCTTGTTCTTGCCGAAGGTGAAATCCTCACCGGTCACCACCCCGCCCACGCCGATATTGCCGCATAGCCGTTCGGCGACGAACTGTTCGGCGGTCAGCGCGGCCAGCGTCGCGTCGAAGTGAAAGACGATCATCGCATCCGCGCCCGCCTCACCGAACAGCCGCTCGCGCTGGTCGAGCGTGGTCAGGCGAAAGGGCGGCGCATCGGGCCGGAAATACCGCACCGGATGCGGATCGAAGGTCGCGACCAGCGCCGGCACGCCCCGCGCTCTGGCCATCGCGACCGCAGCCCCGACCACCGCCTGGTGCCCGCGGTGAAACCCGTCGAAATTGCCGAGCGCGACGATCCCGCCACGCAGTTCGGGCGGGATGGGCGCGCTGCCGTCCAGCCGCTGCATGAGCCGGGCTATAGGGAGGTGTGGCGAAGCGCGAAAGTCCTTCTTCTCCTCCCCCGGCACGGGGAGGGGGACCAGCGAAGCTGGTGGAGGGGGTGGGCCGGCAACATACCGCCTGGAGCAGCGCGGCTTGGCACGCCCCCTCCACCACGCGCTGAAGAAGCGCGTGGTCCCCCTCCCCGTGCCGGGGAGGATTAAGGCGTCGGCACGATTCCCGCCCTCAACACCCTAAGCACATTGCCGCCCATCACCTTGCCGATCTCCTCCGGCGTGAAACCGCGATCCATCAACGCCTGGGTCACCGCGACAAGCTGGCTGACGTCAAACCCGGTGGTCACCGCGCCGTCGAAATCCGATCCCAGTCCGACATGATCGATCCCCACCACATCGCGCACATGCGCGATCGCCAGTGCGACCTGTTTCGGGTCGGTGCCGCAAATCGCCGCATCCCAATATCCGATGCCGACCACGCCACCGGTCGCGGCGATGCCCTTGATCTCGGTGTCGGTCAGGTTGCGGTTGACGTTGCACGTCGCCTGTACGCCGCCATGGCTCGACACCACCGGGCGCTTGGCGATCCTGAGGATCTCGGCGACGGTCTCATGGCTCGCATGTGCGACATCGACGATCATGCCGAGCCTCTCCATCCGCACGATCACCTGACGGCCGAGCGGGGTCAGGCCGCCCTTCTTCTCGCCGTGCATCGACCCCGCGACATCATTGTCGAAGAAATGCGCCATCCCGGCCATGCGGAAGCCCGCGCCGTACAGCATATCGAGATTCCCGATCTTGCCCTCGAGATCCTGCAGCCCCTCGATCGACAGCATGCCGCCGACGATCTTCCTGCCCGCCCCGCGTGCCCCGAGCAGCGCATCGAGATCGGCCGCAGTGCGGATCACGCGAAGCTGCCCGTTCGACGCCGCGGCATAGCGGTTGAGCTTGGTCGCGTGCCACAGCGAGCGTTGCAGCAGCGAATCCCAGGTGCGCAGCGGTTGCAGGTCGGCGATGACCAGCGACGTGATATTGTCGGTCGCGGCGGAATTGGCGTCGTAATTCTGTCCCTTGGGCGTCTTGGTCACCGAAGAGAAGACCTGCAGCGCCATATTGCCCTCGACCAGCCGGGGCATATCGACCTGGCCGCGCGAGGATCGCGTGAGCAGGCTACGTTTCCACAACAAGGTATCGGCATGCATGTCGGCGATCTGAAGCCGCGCGTGCAGTGAACGCGCTTCGGGGCTGATCTTCAGCGCGACCGGCACGACCTTGTTCATCGATTTCTCGACGATGCCCGGTGCGAAGACGAAAAAGGCGATAGCACCAAGGATGATCAGGGCGAGAATGCCCCACAGCCATTTCTTCATCGCCCGTCCCCTAATTTGCTTTTGGCGTTACAATTAAGTCAGTTACGCGCCAACGTCACGAAACTATAGGCGGGTCGATCGCCCTCGGCGGGATGATCCTCGCGCGCCACCTCGTTCCAGCCAGTGAAGGATGGCACCGATGCATCGCCTTCGGGCGACAGATGCACCTCGGTCAGTTCGATCCGGTCGGCCCGGTCGAGGAACAGCGCGAAAACCTCCGCGCCACCGATCACCGCAATGTCTCCGTCACCGGCCAGCGCAATGGCGTCGTCCGGCGAGTGCACCACTTCCGCCCCCGCCGCCACCGCCACCGCCGACCATGCACGATCGCGCGTCAGCACGATATGACGGCGACCAGGTAACGGGCCGGGGAAACTCTCGAAGGTCTTGCGACCCATCACCATCGGCTTACCCATGGTTTGCGCCTTGAAGCGCTTCAAATCGGCGGGAAGACGCCAGGGCAGCAGACCGTCGCGGCCGATCACGCCATTATCGGCGCGAGCGAGATGGAAGCTGATACTCACTTGATCCCCCCCGGCACGGGGAGGGGGACCATTTGCTTCTTCAGCAAATGGTGGAGGGGCGCCTCCCCAAGCGCTTCGCTGCTTGGCACGTCCCCTCCACCAGCTACGCCGGTCCCCCTCCCCGTTCCGGGGAGGATCAAACCGCCACCGCCGCTTTTATATGCGGCTGCGCCTCGTACCCGATCAGCTGAAAATCCTCATACTCATACCCGTCGATCGCGTCCGGCTTGCGCAGGATCTCCAACGTCGGCAGCGGCCCGGGCGTGCGCGACAATTGCTCGCGCGCCTGGTCGAGATGGTTCGAATAAAGATGGCAATCGCCGCCGGTCCACACGAACTCGCCAACCTCCAGCCCGCATTGTTGCGCCAGCATATGCGTCAGCAGCGCATAGCTCGCGATGTTGAACGGCACGCCGAGAAAGATATCGGCGCTGCGCTGGTAAAGCTGCAGCGACAGCTTGCCGTTCGCGACATAGGTCTGGACCAGGCAATGGCACGGGCTGAGCGCCATCGCATGCAGGTCGCCGGGGTTCCACGCGGTGACGATCTGGCGACGCGATCCGGGGTCGCGTTTGATCAGCGCGATCAACTCGGCGATCTGGTCGATATGACGGCCGTCCGCCGTTTCCCAGTCGCGCCATTGCTTGCCATAGACCGGGCCGAGATCGCCATTCTCGTCGGCCCATTCGTCCCAGATGCTGACCTTGCGGTCGCGCAGCCACTGCACATTGGTGTCGCCACGCAAGAACCAGAGCAATTCGACGATGATCGAGCGCAGATGCAGCTTCTTGGTGGTCAGTACCGGGAAACCCTTGGCCAGGTCGAACCGCATCTGGTGACCGAACACGCTCCTCGTGCCGGTGCCCGTGCGGTCCATCTGTTCGGCACCGGTGTCGAGCACGCGCTGCATGAGGTCGAGATAAGGCCGCATCAGCCGGCTGCCGCTGGCGTAGCGGGGGGAGGCGTTGAAACCGTCACGCACGGTTTGATCGCCTCCGGCTCCGGACGCGGCCCGGCAGCACGGAACACCGTGAGATAACCGCCGGCCGATGGCATGTCGTGCATCTCGACCAGCGCATAACCGACCGCGGCGAATTCGCACTTCAACAGGCTCGGCGGCGTGCCGTGATCTTGGGTGCGGCGCTTGGCATCGACCACCACCACCTCGCCGCCGGGGCGCAGCGACGGCCGCATCCGCCACAGGAACTCATAAGGCTCCTCGATCTCATGATACATGTGCACCATGAAGATGCGGTCGAAGCTGTTGTCGGGCAGCTTTGGGTTCGCCGGCTCGCCCAGGCGCACGCTGACATTGTCGAGCCGTTCGCGCGCGACGCGCTCGGCCAGGGTGTCACGCACCCCGGCGACGATATCCTCGGCCAGCACGCGGCCATCCTTGCCAACGCGCTGCGCCAGGCGGATCGTGTAATACCCCTCGCCCGCGCCGATATCGGCGACGGTCATGCCGTGCTTGATGCCTGATTTGTCCATCACCTCGCCCGCCTCATTAAGCCGGTCGCGGGCTTCCTCGGTCGACCAGCGCGACGAGACGATATGCGCGACCGGACGGTCGGCGGCGGGGAAAGTGCCGATCTTTTCGACCGGCTTCTTGATCCGCGGCGGGCCGGGTTCGCATGCGGTAAGCGCGAGGAGCGAACAAAATCCAACGCCCAATACCGTTCGTTTCGAGCGCAGTCGAGAAACCGACCCCATGCGCTCCGCAAGGTTTCTCGACTGCGCTCGAAACGAACGGAAGTTTGGGCGGTTCGTGAAACTCAATCCACGTCCTCCACCTCGACCGCCTCACCGGTCACGCGCTGCGACAAGGCCGCTGCCATGAATGAGTCGAGATCGCCGTCGAGCACGTCCGACGGGCTGGAAGAGGTCACGCCGGTGCGCAGATCCTTGACCAGCTGATAAGGCTGCAGGACGTAGGATCGGATCTGGTGGCCCCAGCCGATATCGGTCTTGGCGGCATTCTCCGCATTGGCCACCGCTTCGCGCGCCTGCAATTCGCGCTCGTAAAGGCGCGCCTTGAGCTGGTTCATCGCCTCGGCCTTGTTCTTGTGCTGCGATCGCTGATTCTGGCACTGGACGACGATGTTGGTCGGGATGTGCGTGATGCGCACCGCCGAATCGGTGGTGTTGATGTGCTGCCCGCCCGCGCCGGATGCGCGATAGGTGTCGATGCGCAGCTCGCTTTCATTGACCTCGATATCGATATTGTCGTCGACCACCGGATAGACCCACACGCTGGCGAAGCTGGTGTGGCGCCGCGCCGCGCTGTCATACGGGCTGATGCGCACCAGACGATGCACGCCGCTCTCGGTCTTGGCATAACCATAGGCGTTCTCGCCCTTGAGCAGCAGCGTCGCCGACTTGATCCCGGCCTGTTCGCCCGAATGCTGATCGATCAGCTCGACCTTCAGGCCGTGCCGTTCGCCCCAGCGCGAATACATGCGGCTGAGCATGCCCGCCCAATCCTGGCTCTCGGTCCCGCCGGCACCGGCATTGACCTCGATATAGGTGTCGTTGGCGTCGGCCTCGCCGGCGAGCAGCGCCTTGACCTTGTCGCGGTCGGCACGCTTGGCGAGTTCGGCGAGCGCGGCGACGCCTTCCGTCTCCATCTCGGTATCGCCCTCGGCCTCGGCCATCTCGATCAGCTCAGCGGTGTCGGTCAGTTCGCTTTCGATCGCGCGCGTCGCATTGATCGCCTCTTCGAGGCGGCGGCGCTCGCGCATCACTTCCTGCGCGGCCTTGGGGTCGCTCCACAGCGCCTGATCCTCGACCCGGGCGTTGAGCTCGTCGAGACGGCGGAGCGCACGGTCCCAGTCGAGGAAGCGACGCAGCAGCGCCAGCGCCTCGTTGATGGTGTCGACATGGGCCTGCGCTTCAGCGCGCATCGGGAATACTCCGGGTCAATTCATTGGTCCCGACATCGCCGGGCTTCAGGATATAATGCAGGACACATAGTGCGAGGCATATAGTGCGAGACATATAGTGCGAGACTGGGCGGACTAGTAGATTCCGCCTTCCCTTTGCAAGAAATCGGTGTCGCGGCGCTGTTCGGCGCGCTGTTCGACCTGCGCCGCGCGTGCCTTGATCGCGGCGGCCTGTGCCTGTGCGGCGAGTTCCTCCGGGGTTGCGCGCTTGATCGAACGACGCGGCTCGCTCTCCGGCTTGAACGCTTCCCAGATCATGCCGGCCTTGGGATCGGTGCCCGGCCAGCCGCCGAACACCGGCTTGCCCGAGGCGCGATCGATGCGCACCATGCGGACCCCGGCGGGCGCGCGGAACGGCAGCTTCTCCATCCCGTCATAGGCCTTGAGCGCGAACTGCTTGAAGATCGGCGCGGCGAGCGTGCCGCCTTGCGCATAACCGCCCATGCTGGTCGGCTTGTCGAAGCCGATATAAAGGCCGCCGATGATCTGCGGCGTGCCGCCGATGAACCACACATCGGTCGGGCCCGACGAAGTGCCGGTCTTGCCGAAGACCGGCCGGTCGAGATCGCGCAGCGTCGTCGCGGTGCCGCGCTGGATGACGCCTTCGGTGATATGGATCATCTGAAATGCGGTCATCGCGTCGAGCACCTGCTTGCCGCGAATCACCGGGCGCGGCATCGCCTTGCCGTTCCAGTCGGGCGCGTTGCAGCGGTCGCAGGCACGCCAATTCTCCGGCCAGATCACCTTGCCGTGACGGTTCTGCACGAAATCGATCAGGCTCGGCGTATGCCCGCGACCCTGATTCTCCAGGATTCCATAGGCATTGACCATGCGCATCACGGTCGTCTCGCCCGCGCCCAGCGCGAACGCGAGATAGGGCGGGTATTTGCCGACGCCCATCCGGTCCATCAGCCCGACGACCTTGTCCATTCCGGTGGTCGCCGCCGCGCGCACCGTCATCAGGTTGCGCGATTGCTCGATGCCCCAGCGCATGGTGTGCGGCCCCGAACCGGCGCCGCCACCGAAGTTGCGAAAGCATTTCTGCCCGAGCCGTCCACCCTGATAGACGCAGAACGGCCCGTCGACGATAATCGAGGCCGGGGTCATGCCGTTTTCGAGCGCGGCGGAATAAACGATCGGTTTGATCGTCGAGCCCGGCTGACGCATCGCCTGAGTCGCGCGGTTGAACGATTGCAGCCGCGAATCGAACCCGCCCTGCATCGCCAGCACGCGTCCGGTGGAGGGCTCCATGATCACCATACCGCCGGATATCTTGGGGATCGCGCGCAGCGCGAAGACGCCGCCTTGGGGCGCAACCGCGATGATGTCGCCGACCTTGAGCGCGCCGAACGCGGTGCCGCCGACGCCGCGCACCGGCATCTGCGCGCCCCAGCGCGGCAGCGTGCCGGTCTGGCCGGTGGCGAAGCCGAGCGTCGCATCGTTGGCGCCGACCGCGGTCACGATCGCCGCGCGCCAGTCCGTATAATCGAGCCCGATATTGGTGTTGAGCAAGGCGGGCAGCCAATTGTCGCCGGCATAATCGATATGGCGGATCGGCCCGTTCCAGCCGCGCCCGCGATCATAACGCAACAGGCCGTCGCGCAGCGCGTCCTGCGCATAACCCTGCAATTTATTGTCGAGCGAGGTGCGCACCCACAGCCCGCCGGCATAGACGCTGTACGGGTTGCGCCCATTCTCGGCCGCCTCGCCGAACTTGTCGATCAGCTCGCGACGGACTTCCTCGACGAAATAGCCGTTGACTCGTTCGAACTTCGGCTTCTGGCGTGCGACCGCGCCGATCGGCTGAACCACCGCATCGCGATATTGCGCGGCGGTGATGAAGCTGTTGCGCTGCATCTCGCTCAATACGAAATTGCGCCGCTTCAGCGCCTTTTCGGTGCTGCGGTCGGGATCGTAATTGGCCGGCCCCTTGGGCAGGATGGCAAGATAGGCGAGCTGCGACAGGCTGAGCTCGTTCAGCTCCTTGTCGAAATAGGCATGGCCAGCCGCGGCGACACCATACGCGTTACGGCCAAGGAATATCTGGTTGAGATAAAGTTCGAGGATCTGTTGCTTGGTCAGTGCATCCTCGATGCGATAGGCGAGGATCGCTTCCTTGGCCTTGCGCAGATAACTGACTTCGTTGCCGATCAGCAGGTTCTTGGCGACCTGCTGCGTGATCGTCGAGGCGCCGACCGGGCGGCCGGAATTGCGCAGGTTGATCAGGATCGCCGAAGCGATGCCGGGGTAATCGACGCCGTGATGTTCGAAAAAGGTCTTGTCCTCGGCGGCGAGGAACGCGCGCACCAGCAGCGGCGGATATTCGTCATAGCTAAGCTCGACCCGGCGTTCGCGCGCATAGCTGTGGATCGGCGTACCATCGATACCGCGTACGTTGGTCGGCAGTGGCGGTTCATAGGCGCGCAGATTCTCCACCGAAGGCAGGTTGCGCGAGACCAGCAGCCACAGCACCAGAATGGCCAGCATCCCGAGCAGCGCAAGGATGGCGAGCGTCTTGACCCACCAGCGCGCCCATGAACGCTGGAGGAAGCCACGAAACCCATCGACATCGCGACGCAGGCGGAATTTGACGCGGGGGGATTCGGTTGCGGCCATATGAGCTTCCAGCCTCTAGCAAGTTTGACGCGGCTTGCCAGCCGATGATTGGAACGGCCCGCCGCATTGCCTCACTCCTCCCCGGCACGGGGAGGGGGACCAGCGCAGCTGGTGGAGCGACTATCTGGATTGTCAAACTGCATGCGCGAGGTGCGCGCGCGTTTCGCGTGCCTTTGCGTTGAGCCTGACGAGGAGTTTGCGGGC
>NZ_JBSRZE010000007.1:0-214203 GCF_054057355.1 Sphingomonas sp. UYAg733 | reverse complement strand
GCCGCCCGCCGCGCTCAACCGCCGCGCAACGCCCGTATGTTCACCTCAACTGCGCCGCATGCGCCCTCCCGCGCAGCGGGTTCGTGCTTCCACCAAACTGTGCCGGTTGCGATTCTTTATAGCGCGGAGGACCGTAGCACCGCTTTCGGCAACGGCCGGGGCACTTTGGACGCGATGGAGGCTGACCGACGCTCAAATCTCCTCCACGCGATAGGTAGGAGTTCCTGACCAAGTCAGCCTGAAGATCGATCCCTGCGCCACCGATTGAACGGCATGTGGCCATAATGCGACGATGCAGGTGCCGCCTGCGTGCCTAACCGATGGGTAAATGATCCCATTCAATCCTGCCCCGCGCGTTGATGCGGCGAGCGCGTTCCCGGGCGGATAGCCCATCGCCGGATCGGGGTTGAGCGAAGCGTGATCGCGGGCATTCCGCAAATCGACAAACTCGCCAGCCATGCTGGCGTACATCTCGGCATAATCGACCACGGCGTTGAAATCGCCAGTATCGGCAAGCGCTTTGGTCAAGTGATGGCCCACCTCCTCGACACACGTTTCAACCACAAGCGCCGCATACCAGGCGCCGCGATCGGTGCCATTGTAGCGGTTGGACTCGCGCGGCTTGGCATAAGCAAAGCTGGCGTTGATGAACCGCGCGTGCGGAACGCCGTGGACGAGTTCGTCGGCGGGAAGGCCACCCGTACCGCGCTCCTCGGCAACACGACGACTGCTGGTGGCTCCTTCGATCTCCGCCAATGCGGCAAGCTCGTCCTCGTCATCGACGAGGTCGCCGAGCACAGGGGGTCGCAAGCGAGCACTGGCGACGAGGCGGATCGTGCGCGGGAAAGCGTCGCGAACGACCGGAAGGCCGTCCACGCGCGCCGGATCAGAGACCGCCACGCAAGGCGTCGATGTACTGACGGGTCTCGAGCATCCTCGGAATCCCGCCCTCGATCATGGCGGCGACCGGCGACAGCCGCTCGAAGACCGGATCGCGGTTGGGAAGCTTCGGCCAGCGATCGGCCATACTGTCCGCGAACAGCAGATGAAGCCCTTTGAATGTGCCGACGAGCGCCGAAACGCGGGTCAACTGATCCTGGCTCAACTCGCCATCCCATTTTCCAGCTTTGATCCTATCCCAGGTGCTCGCCGACACCCCAAGCAGCGACGCCGCCTCGGCATTGCCGAGATCCCAGTGCTCACGCAGCCGAACGAACGCCTTTAGCGCCGTTGCGGTCAATCGACGACGGTCGGCTTCGGCGGCGAAGGTCTGAAGCTCGTCGCTGTGCGGAACCAGCGGGCGATCGAGTTGAACAACATTGCTCATATTGCGTCTCCTGATGCGCAGATGCGCGTCAAATGACATTATGTCAATAGATAGCCGCAATTGCGTCACCCCGCGTCGTGGCGCGTCGAGACCGTAATTCTCTCGACAGCCAACGGAGCCGATCCTTGCGAGCATGAACCCGAGCGGCTGCTTTGCCCTTGGGGCGGAGCGCCCAATGACCCCGACCAAGTTGCTGATTGGCCAGATCCTCACCGTGTTCGCGATCGTGATCGCAGGCGTCTGGGCGGCGACGCAATGGGCGGCGGCGATGCTGGCCTATCAGCCCGAGCTTGGCGCGCCCTGGTTCCTGCTGTTCCATACCCCGGTTTACCGGCCGTGGGCGATCTTCGCCTGGTGGTATCACTTCGATGCTTATGCGCCGCATGTCTTCGACAAAGCGGGGACGCTCGCCGGCGCCAGCGGGTTCGTCGGCTGCGGCGCCGCCATCTTCGGTTCGTTGTGGCGTGCCCGGCAACAGCGCCATGTCACGACCTACGGTTCGGCGCGCTGGGCCGAGACCCGTGAGATGGAGCACGCGGGGCTGCTCAGTGATTCCGGGGCATTCCTCGGCCGTTATCATGGCCGCTATCTCCGTCACGACGGGCCGGAGCATGTCATGGCGTTCGCGCCGACCCGCTCGGGCAAGGGCGTTGGCCTGGTCGTCCCGACACTGCTGAGCTGGACCGGTTCGGCGGTCATCCACGACATCAAGGGCGAGAACTGGCAGCTTACCGCCGGTTGGCGCGCTCGCTTCAGCCACGCGCTGCTGTTCAACCCCACCGACGCGCGCTCGGCGCACTATAACCCGCTGCTTGAAGTTCGTCGCGGCGAGAACGAGGTCCGCGATGTCCAGAACATCGCCGATATCCTGGTCGATCCCGAGGGCGCACTCGAACGCCGCAACCATTGGGAAAAGACCAGCCATTCGCTGCTGGTCGGCGCGATCCTCCACGTCCTCTACGCTGAAGAGGAGAAGACGCTGGCGCGGGTCGCGACCTTCCTTTCCGATCCGCAACGTCCCTTCATCGCGACGCTCAAGCGGATGATGACAACCAATCATCTCGGCACCAAGGACGCGCCGCAAGTTCACCCCGTCGTGGCGTCCGCGGCGCGCGAGGTGCTGAACAAGTCGGACAATGAGCGTTCGGGTGTGCTCTCGACCGCCATGTCATTCCTCGGTCTGTATCGTGATCCCACCGTCGCCGAGGTCACGTCGCGCTGCGATTGGCGGATCGCCGATCTCATCGAATCTAAACAGCCGGTCTCGCTCTATCTCGTCATCCCACCGTCGGACATCAGCCGCACCAAGCCGCTGATTCGCCTGATCCTCAACCAGATCGGCCGGCGGCTGACCGAACGGCTCGACACCGCCGATACGGCAATCCGCAAGCACAAGCTGCTGATGATGCTGGACGAGTTTCCGGCGTTAGGTCGGCTCGATTTCTTCGAGACCAGCCTAGCCTTCATGGCCGGCTACGGCGTCCGCGCCTTCCTGATCGCTCAGAGCCTCAACCAGATCGAGAAGGCCTATGGCGAACACAACTCGATCCTCGATAATTGCCATGTCCGCGTGGCGTTTGCGACTAACGACGAGCGCACCGCGCGCCGTATCTCCGACGCGCTCGGTACCGCGACCGAGCAGCGGTCGATGCGCAACTATGCCGGTCACCGACTCGCGCCCTGGCTCGCGCACGTCATGGTCAGCCGACAGGAGACCGCGCGACCGCTCCTGACACCCGGCGAGGTGATGCAACTTCCGCCCGCCGACGAACTGGTGCTGGTGTCCGGGCTGGCACCGATCCGCGCGCAGAAGCTGCGCTATTACGAGGATCCCAATTTCACTGCGCGCGTAGCGGCCCCACCCGCGCTGGCGAGCGGCATTTATGCCGACCGGCCCCAGGCACGCTCGAACGATTGGGGCAATTTCGCGCGCCGCCCCGACGCGCGTCTCGTGCGTGCCGAGGATGCCACCGAGCGCGAGTCCGAAGATGGCGGCCTTCAGCAGCAACGTCATCCGGGATTGGCGGAAGAGGCCGCGCCGAAGCGCGAAGAGCCGAAGCAGCTCGAGCTGATCCCGGCCGAACAGGACGATGGCGATCCCGCGACCGACCAAAAGGCGATGGACCGCTCGCGCGGCCTGAGCGCGGTGGCGCGTGGATACGGGTTCAACGAGAGCGGGCGCGACCTGCTGCCGGGGTTCTGACGCCATGAAGGTCCGCCAGAACCTCTATATCGATCAGCCGCTGAGCGACGCGCTTGATGACCTGGCCCGCAGGCCCGGCACGTCCAAGTCGCAGATCGTCAGCGACGCGTTGGCCGCGTACATCGCCCGGCGCGGCGCGAAGGAAATCGACGATCTTCTGAAGGGCAGGCTCGACCGTATCTCGCGCGAGATCGGCCACGCCCGCCGCGACATCGAAGTGCTGCTCGAAAGCCTGTCGCTGTTCGTCCGCTATCAGCTCACCGTCACCGCCCCATTGCCCGACGCGGACGGCCCGGCGCGCGCGGTCGGGCGCGAGCGGTTTGAGGCGTTCGTCGCCCAGGTCGGCCGCCAGATCGGCTCGGGCAAGCGCAGCATTGGCGCGGCCGAAGGCGACGACTCCGCAAGCACGGAGGCACTGCGATGAGCGAGACGCTTTCCTCAGATCGCCGCCGAGCGATGCTGCGCACAGCGATGGGGCCGACCATCGCAGCAGCGCTCGCCGATCCGCTCGTCATCGAGATCATGGTCAATCCCGACGGCGCGCTACGGCTTGATCGCCTTGGCGAAGGCCGCGTCGACACGGGCACACGCTATGATCCCGCACAGATCGAGCGGATCATTCGCCTGGTCGCGAGCCACGCGCGAACTGAGGTTCATGCGGCATCGCCGATCATATCGGCCGAACTGCCGCCGCACGGTGACGGCGCGGGCGAGCGGTTCGAGGGCGTGCTGCCGCCGGTGTCGTTGGCGCCATGCTTTTCGATCCGCAAGCCCGCGGCGAAGATCTACACCCTGTTCGATTATGTGAACGACGGTATCATGCCCGCCGACACCGCGCGGCTTCTGTCGTTGGCGGTGGTGGACCGGAAGAACATTCTTGTCGCTGGCGGCACCAGCTCGGGCAAGACCACGCTCGCCAATGCGCTGCTCGCCGAGATGGCGCATCTCGACGAGCGAGTGATCCTGATCGAGGACACGCGCGAACTGCAATGCGCCGCCTCCGATGTAGTGGCGCTACGCACGCGTGCCAGTAATGCGAGCGGGGTCGGTGCGGTCGCGATGGCCGACCTCGTCCGCTCGACGCTGCGCCTGCGCCCCGACCGCATCATCGTCGGCGAGGTTCGCGGCGCCGAGGCGCTCGATATGCTCAAGGCCTGGAACACCGGCCATCCTGGCGGCATCGCCACGGTCCATGCCAACAGCGCTGTGTCGGCACTCTATCGGCTCGAACAGCTCGTGCAGGAAACCGTCATCACGGTGCCGCGCCGACTGATCGCCGAAGCCATCGACGTGATTGTGTTCATCGCCGGCCGCGGCCTCGCCCGACGCGTCGAGACGATCGCCCGCGTCGCCGGTGTCGATCCCGACGGCGGCTACGCCGTCATCGACCTCACTCCCGATCCAACGACTCAAACCCAAGGAGAATGACCATGCGCCTGTCCCGCATTTCTGACCGCAATCCGGCTATCCTGATCGGCGCCGCACTCGGCCTCGCGCTTGTTGTCGCGACCAATGCCGAGGCCGCCGGATCAGGCATGCCTTGGGAAGAGCCGCTTCAGAAGGTGCTGGAATCGGTGCAAGGGCCGGTCGCCAAGATCGTCGCGGTGATGATCATCATCGTCACGGGCCTGACGCTGGCGTTCGGCGAGACCGCGGGCGGGTTTCGGAAGCTCATCCAGATCGTCTTCGGCCTCTCGATCGCATTCGCCGCGTCGAGCTTCTTCCTGTCCTTCTTCAGCTTTGGCGGCGGGGCGCTGATCTCGTGATCGGCACGGGTAATCATATCGAGGGCTTCGAGGCGCCGCTGCACCGGTCGCTGGCCGAACCGATCCTGCTTGGCGGCGCACCGCGGGCGATCGCGATCGTCAATGGCACGGTCGCGGCCGCTCTTGGCCTGGGCCTTCAGCAATGGATCGCCGGGCTCTTGGTCTGGGCTTTCGGCCACACGCTCGCTGTGTTCGCCGCCAAGCGCGATCCGGACTTCGCGCCCGTGCTGGCCCGCCATCTTCGCCAGAAGGGGCATCTCGGATGTTGAGCTTGCGCGAATACCGCAACCGCGCCGACCGGCTGGCGGATCATCTGCCGTGGGCTGCGCTGGTCGCGCCGGGTGTTGTTCTCAACAAGGACGGCAGCTTCCAGCGCACCGCCCGCTTCCGTGGGCCGGACCTCGAATCTGCAACCGAAGCCGAACTCGTCTCAGCCTGCGCACGGGCCAACAATGTCCTCAAGCGCTTTGGCACCGGCTGGGCACTGCATTTCGATGCCGAGCGGCTTGAAGCGCTTGGCTATCCGGCAAGCCACTTTCCCGATCCAGCCTCTTGGTTGGTCGATGAGGAACGGCGCGCGGGGTTCGAGAATGCGGGCCAGCATTTCGAGAGCCGCTATCATCTGACGCTCACCTATATGCCGCCCGCCGATCAAGCCGACACGGCTGGCCGCGCGCTGATCGAGCGCAGCGACGATATGAAGGGGCGCGATTGGCGGCAAGCGCTCGCCACCTTCGTCGCCGAGACCGATCGCGCGCTCGACCTTCTGTCCGGCTTCATGCCTGAAGTGCGCGCGCTGAATGACTCCGAGACACTGACGTTCCTGCACGGCACGATTTCCGCGCGGCGTCATGCGGTCAGCGCGCCCGAGACACCGATGTATCTGGACGGACTACTTGCCGACACGCCGCTCACCGGCGGGCTGGAGCCGCAGCTGGGTGATGCGCATCTCCGGACGCTCACCATCCTCGGTTTTCCAGGTGTGAGCCGACCCGGGATCCTCGACGCGCTCAACCATCAGGATTTCGGCTATCGCTGGGTCACGCGCTTCATCGCGCTCGACAAGACCGATGCGACCAAGGCGCTCACCAAGCTGCGCCGGCAATGGTTCAACAAACGCAAGTCGATCACCGCCCTGTTGCGCGAGGTCATCTACAACCAGCCCGTCCAGCTGCTCGACAGCGACGCCGACAACAAGATGGTCGATGCCGATCTCGCGCTTCAGGCGCTCGGTGGCGATCATGTCGCGTTCGGCTATCTGACCACGACGATCACCGTCATCGATACCGACCGCGCCCGGGTCGAGGCCAAGGTCCGGCAGGTCGAGCGGATCGTCAACGGCCTCGGCTTCACCACCATCCGCGAGAGCATCAACGCAGTTGAAGCCTGGCTCGGCTCGTTGCCGGGCCACGTCTATGCGAATGTTCGGCAACCGCTTATCCATACCCTGAACTTGGCGCACCTGATGCCGCTATCGTCGGTCTGGGCGGGGCCGGCGCGCAACGCCCATCTCGACGGGCCGCCGCTCATCTATGCGGAGACCAGCGGCTCGACGCCGTTCCGGTTGGCCACCCACGTCGGCGATGTCGGCCATATGCTGATCGTCGGCCCCACCGGTGCCGGCAAGTCGGTGCTGCTCGCGCTGCTCGCGTTGCAGTTTCGCCGCTATGCCGGCGCGCAGGTCTATGTCTTCGACAAGGGCTTCTCGGCCCGCGCCGCGGTGCTCGCGATGGGCGGCGCGCACCATGCGCTTGGGCTTGGTGGCGAGCATGACGGCGAGGCCCGCGCCATCGCCTTCCAGCCGCTGCGCCATATCGATCGCGCCGGCGAGCGGGCCTGGGCGGCCGAATGGGTCGGAGCGCTGCTGGCGCACGAGAAGGTGTCGGTAACCCCTGAGGTAAAGGAAGCCCTCTGGTCCGCACTCAATAATCTCTCGACTGCGCCGGTCGAAGAGCGGACGCTGACCGGCCTGTCGCTGTTACTGCAATCGACCGCGCTGCGATCGGCGCTTGCGCCCTACACGCTGGAAGGCCCGTTCGGGCGATTGCTCGACGCAGCCGATGACGATCTCGCCATCGCGGATGTGCAGTGCTTTGAGACCGAGGCGCTGATGGGCCAGGCCGGTGTCGTCGCGCCGGTGCTGACCTATTTGTTTCATCGGCTCGAGGAACGGTTCGACGGTCGGCCCACCTTGCTGGTGCTCGACGAGGCGTGGATATTCCTCGACCATCCGCTGTTCGCCGCGCGCATCCGCGAATGGCTGAAGACGCTGCGCAAGAAGAATGTGGCGGTGGTATTCGCCACCCAGTCGCTCGCCGACATCTCCGACAGCAGCATTGCGCCGGCGATCATCGAAAGCTGCCCGCAGCGCATCCTGTTGCCCAACGATCGCGCGATCGAACCGCAGAGCCGCGCCGCCTATGAACGCTTCGGGCTCAACGACCGGCAGATCGAGTTGGTCAGCCGCGCGACGCCGAAGCGGCAATATTATCTGCAATCCGCCCGCGGCAACCGGCTGTTCGAACTGGGGCTGGGGCCGATCGCTCTCGCCCTGTGCGGCGCCTCCGACCCAGCGACGCAGGCGCGCATCGATACGATCCTGGAGAAACAAGGTGACCGCGATTTCGCAGGCCACTTCCTGCGCGATGCCGGCCTCGATTGGGCCGCCGCCCTGCTCGCCGACTTTCCCGATCCTCAAAACCCCCAAGAAGGAGAATGATGATGCGTATTCCAATCCAGAAATACCTGATCGCCGGTGCCCTGGGCGTTGGCGCCGCCGGCTCGATGGTCATGGCCGTGACTGTGATCAGCACGCCGGCTCTTGCCCAGATCACCGTGTTCGATCCGGGCAATTACAGCCAGAACATCCTCACCGCCGCCCGCACGCTCCAACAGGTCAACAATCAGATTCAGTCGCTCCAGAACCAGGCGACGATGCTGATCAATCAGGCCAAGAACCTGAGCCGGATCGATTTCCCGCAGCTCCAGGCGATCACCCAGACGCTGCGACAGATCGACCGGCTGATGGGCCAGGCGCAGGCGATCCGGTTCCAGGTCTCCGGAATCGATCAGCAGTTCGGCCAGCTCTTCCCCAGCGACTTCGGCCAAGCGCTGCGCACGAACCAGCAGGTGATCGGCGCACGCTCGCGCCTCGATGCCAGCATGGGCGCGTTTCGCCAGACCATGACCGTCCAGGCACAGGTCGTCGAGAATGTCTCAGCCGACGCGCAGACGCTCGCCGACATCGTGTCGCGGAGCCAGGGTGCCGAAGGGGCGCTTCAAGTCGGCCAGGCGACCAATCAGCTCCTCGCGCTTACCGCCAAGCAGCAGTTCCAGATCCAGAACCTGATGGCCGCGCAATACCGCGCCGAGGCGACGGAAGCGGCACGCCGCGTCCAGGCGGAACAGGAGGCGCGGATCGCGACGAGGAAGTTCCTCGGAACGGGCCAAGCCTACACGCCGCGCTAACGAGACCGGCCGTGGCGGCACGCCCCCTGCCGTCATGGTCGCAGCCCGCGGGGTTCCGGCACCGCTCCCCACCGGAACCCCGCGGCACCAACCATCTTTGAGGACATTTTCGCAGTGAACGACCTCAACGTCATCGACCGCTTCATGGAAACCTTCATCCGCTACATCGACAGCGGGTTCGGGCTGCTCGGCGGCGACGTTCATTTCCTGACCACCGTGCTGATCGGCATCGACATTACACTAGCCGGTCTGTTCTGGGCGATGGGCGGCGAGGACGACATCATCGGCCGCTTCCTGAAGAAGATCCTCTATGTCGGCGCGTTCGCGTTGATCCTGAACAGCTTCTCGACTCTCGCCGACATCATCTTCCGATCATTCGCTGGCCTCGGCCTCACCGCGGGCGGGGGCGGGATGACCGCAGATGACCTGCTCAAGCCCGGCCGCCTCGCCGGTGCCGGATTCTCCGCGGCGTGGCCCCTCCTCGAACAAGCCTCGCAGATGCTCGGGTTCACCAGCTTCTTCGACAATTTCCTGACGATCATCGTGCTGTTGATCGCCTGGGTGATCGTGATCTGCGCCTTCTTCATCCTCGCAGTGCAGCTCTTCATCACGATCATCGAGTTCAAGCTGACGACGCTCGCCGGGTTCGTGCTGGTGCCGTTCTCGCTCTGGAACCGGACCAGCTTCCTCGCCGAACGCGTGCTCGGAAACGTCGTCAGCTCTGGCATCAAGGTGATGGTGCTCGCGGTGATCGTTGGCATTGGCTCGGGTTTCTTCACCGAGTTCGTCTCGGCGTTGCAGGGGCAGGAACCCGATATCGCCCAGGCGATGACCCTCGTGCTCGCCAGCCTCGCTTTGTTCGGCCTAGGTATCTTCGGTCCCAGCATCGCATCCGGTCTGGTCGCCGGTGCGCCCCAGCTTGGCGCTGGCGCAGCGGTCGGTACGGCGATCGGCGCGGGTGCAGCGTTCGCGGTCGGCGGTGGTGCCGTGGTTGCCGCCGCGCGCGGTGTCGCCGGCGGTGCGCTCGGCGCGATCCGGGCCGGCACGGCGATGGGATCGGCGGCTTCCACCGCTGCTCGGCTCGGGCGCGAGACCGGCGGTTCGAGCATCGGCGGCATGGCGGCCGCCGCCAAGGGCGCCATCGCGCAGAAGGCCAGCAGCACATTGGGATTGCGTGCGGCGGCCGAAGGCGGCCGTAATGCCGCATGGTCCGCGCTGAACGGACCGACCGGCTCATCAACGCCATCAAGCGGCAGCAGTGGCAGCGGCGCGGGCAACAACGATGCCGCGCCCGCCTGGGCGCAAAACCTGCGGGCCGAACAGTCCGCCCGGCATCATCGGCAGCTTGCCTATCACACCCTCAAGGAGGGCGACCGCGGTGGCGCCTCTGCCACCCCCGACATCAAGGAAAAGGAGTAAGAGCCATGCGATTCAAGCGCGCCGTACAGCGTTATGGGCGGACGCCCGAACCCGAGACGCCTTACCAACGGGCCGGGCAATTATGGGACGAGCGGATCGGCTCTGCGCGAGTCCAAGCGCGGAACTGGCGACTCATGGCGTTCGGCGGTCTGTTCCTCACGACTGGCCTGTCCGCAGGCCTAGTCTGGCAGTCGATGCAAAGCCGTGTCGTATCCTATGTCGTGGCGGTTGACGCTTTGGGCGAAGCACAGGCCGTTGCGCCCGCCGATCAGGACTATCGGCCGACCGATCCGCAGATCGCTTGGTTCCTTGCGCGGTTCATCACCGACATCCGCGCCAAGTCGCTCGATCCGGTGCTGATGCGCGAGAACTGGCTACAGGCGTATGATTTCGTGACCCCGCGCGGGAGCATCGCCCTCGGCGAATATGCGCGCTCGGCCAACCCGTTCGCCGACATCGGCGACAAGACAATATCGGTACAGGTCACCAGCGTCGTCCGCGCGTCCGACACCAGCTTTCAGGTAAAGTGGACCGAGAGCGCGTTCGAGCGCGGTTCACAAGCTGGCACCTCGCGCTGGACCGCGATCCTCACCGTCACGGTCAAGCCGCCGAAGAATGCGGACACGCTTCGGAAAAATCCGCTCGGCCTCCACGTCGATGCGATCGACTGGAGCCGTGAACTCGACGTCCCGGCGACGGCGCCAACGCCGCCGCCTCCGACATACTCGCCACCGTCGAACATCCCGCTCGGTTCCCCGCTCGCCCCCGACCTCGCCCAGCCTGCGTAATCCCAACAAGAGATCCGTCCATGAAACACGCCCTTATCGCGGTGACCGCGCTTGCCAGCGCCGGGTCCGCCTTCGCCCAGTCCACGCCGCCCGTGCCGCAGGCCACGATCGCGCCGTCTGTTCCGATATCGAACCCGACGCCGCCCCCGGTCGTGGCGATCGCGCCACCCATCATGCCCCACCGCCGATTGCCACCCTCGGCCGCCGAACTGCGCGTGCGCGCCGCCAACCGAGGGGCAACGCGGGAGCCTGCGACGCGCGCGTTCGTCAACGCTGTCCAAGTCTATCCCTATAGCGACGGCGTGCTCTACCGGCTCTTTGCCGCGCCCGAGCGGGTGAGCGACATCGCGCTCCAGCCGGGGGAAGCGATCGTCTCCGTCGCCGCCGGGGACACGGTGCGCTGGACCGTCGGCGACACCACCAGCGGCAGCGGCGAGGCCAAGCGCGTTCATATCCTCGTGAAGCCGTTTACCGCCGGACTCAGCACCAACCTCATCATCACCACCGATCGCCGCGCCTATCATCTCCAGCTGGAGAGCACGTCGGCGACGGCGATGGCCGCGCTGTCCTGGACCTATCCGCAGGACGAGCTGATCGCGATCCGCCGGGCGGCGGAGCAGGCGAAGGCGGGCACGCCGATCGCGACGGGGCTGGCGCTCGACCAGCTCAATTTCGGCTACCAGATCACCGGCGATACGCCGCCGTGGCGACCGCTTCGCACGTTCGACGATGGCCATCAGACTTTCATCGAATTTCCGGCGAGCATCGCCGTCGGCGAGGCACCGCCGCTGTTCGTACTCGGTCCCACCGGCGACGCGCAGCTCGTCAACTACCGCGTGTCAGGGCGCTTCTATGTCGTGGACCGCTTGTTCAGCGCTGCCGAACTGCGGCTTGGCGAGAAGAAGCAAGCCGTTGTGCGGATCGTCCGCGACGTTGGCGATCACCGCCAGAACCGGCGGAGGGCATCATGACCGAGGAAACAACGGAGCCGACCGCGCCCGCCAAGGCCGATCCCGAAACGCTGGTGCTGCGAGGCACGCCAACGCGCGTAGCGCAGTTCCGGCGCGGGGTGATCATTGCTATCGCCGCGCTCGGTTCGACCGCGCTCGTCGGCGTTGCCTGGGTCTCGCTCAAGCCTGCGACATTCAAGATCGTCGCCGGCAACGACGACCGCGCCGAGAGTAGCTCCAAGGCACCAGCCGACGCGCTTGCCAACGCGCCAAAAGGCTATGGCGACGTCCCCCAGCTCGGCCCCCCTTTACCAGGCGATCTTGGGCGGCCGATTCTCGATCATCAGCGCTCGTTGGGCTTAGCACCGCCACCTGTCGGGACGGACGTGGTGGCGCAGGCGGTCGAAGCGGAACTGCAGCGTGTGGTGGCAGAGCGCAAGGCCGCACGCGAATCCGGCGTTATGATGCAAATATCGGGCGCGAACCGCCCAGCATCGGCGGCGCCGGCCGAGGCAACTGCGATGTCTGCCGCGCCGGGCGAAGGTGCGGTGAAACCACGGCTCGCGCTCGATTCCGACCGCGATCCGAACAGCCAGCAGCGCAAAACCGATTTCCTCGCCGCCAAGGACGATAGTGGCGACATCAATCCGCACGCGCTCGTGCCGGCGGTGTCGCCGTGGACGTTGAGCGCGGGCAGCGTGATCGCAGCCAGCCTGATCACCGGGCTGAACTCCGATCTTCCCGGACTGGTGACCGCGCAGGTCACCGAGAATGCTTATGACAGCGTGACCGGCCGAACCTTGCTCATTCCGCAGGGGTCTCGGCTGATCGGCAGCTATGACAGCGTGGTCGCGTTTGGGCAGAAGCGCGCGCTCGTCGTCTGGCAGCGAATCATCCTGCCCGACGGCTCGTCGATCCGCATCGACAATGTGCCGGCGACCGATGCCGCTGGTTATGCGGGGTTATCCGACAAGGTCGATGTCCATACCTGGCAGCTTTTGAAAGGCGTTGTGCTGTCGACGCTACTCGGGGTCGGGACCGAATTGAGTTTTGGCAGTAACGAGAGCGATCTCGTCCAGGCGATCCGCGAATCCGCGCAACAGAGCGGATCGCGCGCGGGCGATCAGATCGTCACGAAGAACCTGAATACCCAGCCGACGCTGCGGGTGCGCCCCGGCTGGCCGCTGCGCGTCGTGTTCCACAAAGATGTCGTGCTGCGCCCCTGGCAAATGGCGGGGAGGTGAGAATGACCGATCTCAAACTCACCAGGCTGCCCGATCGCACGCCGGTCAAGCTGGCGATCACCGTGCCGCCGGAACTCCATCGTGCCCTCAGCGACTATGCCAGCGCCTACGAAGCGACCTACGGGAAAGCGGAGAGCGTCGGCGATCTGATCCCCTATATACTCCAATCGTTCATCGATGCGGACAAAGCCTTCGCCAAACGTCGAAACGATAAATCGCCATCGGGCCGCACATGACGGCCTTTGGGGAGATTTGCGCGCCGGAGGAGCGGCTGACGGTTCGCATTCCCACGGCGATTTCGATGCTCGGGCTCAGCCGGTCCAGGTTCTACAAGCTCATGGACAGCGGCCTGATCGCGACGATCAAGGTGGGTAGAGCGCGGCTCGTCGTCCTGAAAAGTCTGAACGAGTTCGTTCAGCATCAGCTTGACGCCTGACTCGGCGCGGCGCGTGTCCGGGGTGTCGCTATCGTAACACGACGACGCCGCTGGACAGGGCGCTTGATGGGTTCCGCCAGCCGTTTCTTCTTCTCCCGGGCCGTCTCGTCGCCGGCACAGAACCGACCCCAATCATCCATCAGCTTGCGGCGTTTCTCGAAGAAATCGGTGCGCCGATAGGCGGCCTCGACCTTGTTCTCGACCGCATGGGCAAGCGCCGCCTCCGCAATCTCGCGCGGCACATCGGTTTCTTCGGCTACCCAATCGCGAAACGTCGAGCGGAAGCCGTGTACCGTAACCCCAATTTCCATTCCGCGTAGAATTTCCAGCAGGGTCATGTCCGAGAGCGTCGATTGCGAAATCTGGCCCGGAAATACCAGATCACAATCCTTGATCCTGACGCCGTTCGCTTGACGGAACACCTCCGTAGCTTGTGGCGACAGCGGGATGGCATGCGAAACCCCGGCTTTCATGCGCTCCCCAGGGATCGTCCAGATCGTCAAATCCTTGTTGAACTCGTTCCAACGCGCACCGCGGACTTCGCCTGACCGAACGGCGGTCAGGATCAGCGCCTCCAGCGCGAGCCTGCCGACATTGAACGGCTTCGCCCGTATCGCCTTGAGGAAGTCGGGCAGATCCACATGGTCCATTGCCGCGTGATGCGTCGATTTGCGCGGCTGACGCGCCAAGCCTTTGGCGATTGAGCGCATCGGCGCTTCCGTTGCGCGAAACCCCTTTGCGTAGGACCAGTCGAGAACCGTTCCGATGCGCTGTTTCACGCGCCGTGCCGTTTCAGGAACTTTGAGCCAGATTTCCGCGAGAACGTCGCGGATCAGCGGCCCCTCGATTTCATCGACCCGCAAATTGCGCAACTTCGGGAAGGCGTATTTCTCCAACGTCGTGAGCCACTGGTCTGTGTGCTTCCCGTTCTTCCATGCTGGAAGCATTTCCTTATGAACCTGTTTGGCAGCCTGCTCGAAGGTAGGAACGACGATGCGTTCCTTCTTCCGTTCTTCGAGCGGATCGACGCCAGCACGGGCGAGCTTGCGCATATCTGCCGCTTTGGCGCGCGCGGCTGTGAGCGGCGCGTCTTCCAAACGGCCCAGGCCGATATCGCGCCGACGACCGTTAATCTGGACGCGCAACAGCCAGCTCTTTCCGCCGCTCGGGCTGATTTGCAGCATCAGCCCGTCGCCATCGGAGTAGCGGCCAGGCTCGGTGAGGTCGCGTACCTTGTCTTTGGTCAGGTTGCCCATGCCCGGAATATAGCAGATTCAGGCGTGAATTGAAGCCGTCCAGCCCCACACAACCCCACACCCAACCCCACAGTCGTCAGAAAACGTCCGGACACACGGAGAAACGTCAAAGGACATTTTATCAATCTTTTCAGTGTCTTCTAGGACATCTGGGTATGTCGGAGGATGCCGGAAAATGCAAAATTGGCGGAGACGGAGGGATTCGAACCCTCGGTGCCAGTAAACCCGGCACGGCGGTTTAGCAAACCGCTGGTTTCAGCCACTCACCCACGTCTCCAGACCCGGCGGCAAGCGGCGGCTATAGCGAGGGCATGCCCGACGATCAACAGGGCGATGACAGTTAGATGATCGCGCACCAAATTGTCACGGTTCCGCCATTGGGCGCGAAATCGACTCAGGTCATCGCTGCGTTCATTGCGGGTCAATCACGACACGCGCTAGGCTTTGTAATTGGGCGCGTCGGGGGAGTGATACCATGCGCAAGTTTATTTCGACGATCATCGCGGCAACACTGATGCTGGGCACCGGACCCGCGGGATTCGCGCAGGTCCGCACGATCGATCCCAACCAGGCGATCGATTCCGACTTGTCCCGCCCGTCAGCGCAACCGCGGGATGCGCCCGTCCCCCTCGACCAGGCGCCGTCCTATCCGGAATATACGCCGCCGGCCGATCAGGACCCGGCCAACCCGCAGGCGCAGTATAATACGCCACAGGACAGCGCGTCCCAGTATTCGCAGCAATCCGACATGCCGCAGTCCGACATGCCCCGCTCTGCCGACCCGGCACAGGATGCCAATCGCGCGAGTGCCGAAGCGGAAGTCGCGACGGCCACCACTTTCAAGCGTGAAGAATTGCTGGTCGCCGCAGAGCACACGTTCGGCAAGGGCGCTTCGGGCCTTGCCGGGATGCTTGAAAAGCTGCTCAAAGAACAGGGCGAGCCCAGCGCCTATATCGCCGGCAGCGAAGCATCGGGCGCGATTGTCGTCGGTCTGCGCTATGGCAAGGGCGAACTGTTCCACAAGGTCGAGGGGCAGCAAAAGGTCTATTGGACCGGACCATCGATCGGCTTCGATCTGGGTGGCGACGGCAACAAGGTCTTCGCGCTGGTCTATAACCTCCATGACTCGGAAGATCTCTACAAGCGCTTCCCTGCGGGCGAAGGCCGACTGTATTTTGTCGGCGGGCTTGCCGCGACTTATCTGCGGCGCGGTAATATCGTCGTCATTCCGATCCGTCTTGGCGTTGGATGGCGCCAGGGCGTCAATATCGGCTACATGAAGTTCAGCCACACATCGAAGTGGTTCCCGCTGTAACAGCCATCTTCTCCGACACCAGGGCCTCCCTGTCGCACGGCGCTGAACGCGCTCGAACGGCTCTCCGTTGGTTGCTCGCTGCGGCATATCTGTTCGCCGGTATCGCGCATCTGCGATCGCCCCAGACATTCCTGGCGATCACCCCGGACTGGGTTCCGTTTCCACTGGAGACGATAATGGTCACCGGGATATGCGAGATCGCGGGCGCGCTCGCCTTGCTTACGCCAAAGCTGCGCTGGATCGCGGGAGTGATGCTCGCTGCCTATGCGGTTTGTGTTTACCCCGCCAACATCAAGCATGCGATCGACGGCATCGCGATCGGCGGCAAGACGCTCGGCCTGTGGTACCATATTCCGCGCCTTGCGTTTCAGCCGGTCATCGTCTGGTGGGCGCTGTTCGCCGGCCGCGTGATCGACTGGCCGTTCCGGCGGCGCGCCTATTCCAATTAGGATATGACCATGACCGATTCGATCGATGATACGATCATCGAAACGCCCGACGGCCCAATGACCTGGGCGCAGTGGAAAAAGAAGAACCCGGTGCAAATCCCTTCGCGCCGTACCAAGGGCAAGGACCTGCCGGTCAAGGTCAAGCTGATCACCGAGAAGAAATAGCTCCCCCCGTTTCAGCGTCTCAGCCGAACTCGACCGCCTCGAACCGGATCGGCTCGCCGATCGCCGCCTCGGCCAGCACACCATCCCACATCACACGGCGGCCGCGCACGATCGTACCGATCGGCCTGCCGGTCAGCTCCATGCCGGTAAAGGGCGACCAGCCGCATCGTGACGCGAGCCAGTCATCGGTGATCGTCCAGCGCGCCTTCAGATCGACGATCGAGAAATCTGCGTCATAGCCGGCGGCGATCCTGCCCTTGCCAATGATATTGAAGACGCGCTGCGGCCCGGCGCTGGTCAGATCGATCACGCGTTGCAGCGTCGTGCGGCCATGCGCGACATGGTCGAGCATCAACGCCAGCATCGTCTGCACGCCGGGCATGCCGCTCGGGCTGTCGGGATAGGGCTTGGCCTTTTCCTCGCGCGTATGCGGCGCATGATCGGAGCCGAGAATGTCGGGCACGCCCTGGTTTAGCCAGTGCCACAATCCGTCGCGGTGCGCGCCGGAGCGGATCGGCGGGTTCATCTGCGCCCAGGTGCCGAGCCGGGGATAAGCCTCCTCGCCCGCCAGGGTCAGATGCTGCGGCGTCACCTCGCAGGTCGCGATATCCTTATTCTGCCCGAGCAGTTCCAGTTCCGCCGGGGTGGTCACGTGCAGCACATGGATACGCCGCCGAGCCGCGCGCGCGAGGTTGAGGATGCGCCGCGTGGCGAGCAACGCGCTTTCATCATCGCGCCACACTGGGTGCGACGACGCATCGCCCGCCACCCGCTCGTTCGTGCGCGCATTCATCCGCGCTTCGTCCTCGGCATGGATGGCAACCCGGCGATGGCCCGATGCCAGCACCTCGGCGAGCGAAGAATCCTCCGCCACCAGCAGATCGCCGGTCGATGCGCCCATGAAGATCTTGACGCCCGCCGTGCCCGGCATGCGCTCAAGCTCGGCGAGGCTCGCCGCATTATGGTTGGTCGCGCCAACATAAAAGGCGTGATCGCACCACATGCGGTGATGCGCGCGCGTCAGCTTCTCTTCGATCGCCTCGGCGCTGTCGGTATTGGGTTTGGTGTTGGGCATCTCGAACACCGCGGTCACGCCGCCGAGCACCGCCGCGCGGCTGCCGCTTTCCAGATCTTCCTTGTGAACCAAGCCGGGCTCGCGGAAATGGACCTGAGTGTCGATCACGCCGGGCAGGATATCGAGCCCGGTACAATCGATCGTCTCGTCCGCATCGCCGACCGGTCGATCCGGCGCGCCGATCTCGACGATCTTGCCGTTGCGCACGCCGATGCTCGCCTGTAGCGGCCCGGCGGGCAGATGAACGGTGCCATTGGTCAGCATCAGGTCGAACTTGGCCATTATCCGCCTCTTTCACTGGGCCCCTTCAACTGGGGTCACCGCACCCCTACCTGTTCATCATGAGCGAAACCACCCCGACGATGCTGGACGACCGTGCGCTGATCCGGATCGCCGGTGAGGATGTCCGCAGTTTCCTGCAGGGCCTTGTCAGCGCGGACACGATGGGGCCATTGCCGGCCTGGTCGGCGCTACTCACCGCGCAAGGCAAAGTGCTGTTCGATTTCATCATCTGGGCCGACGGTGACGGCGTCCTGATCGATTGCGAGGCCGATCAGCTCGATGCGCTTATTCGGCGTTTATCGCTCTATCGGTTGCGCCGGTCGATCACGATCGCGCGAGACGAAAGCCTGGCCGTCCATTGGTCGCGCGACGCCGGTTTGGGTACCCCCGATCCGCGCCCCGACCCGCGCCCCGACCCACGCCTTGCCGAACTCGGCCATCGCTGGCTCGCACCTCCAGCCGCACCCGCCAGCGGCTGGCGCGCACATCGCCTGTCGCTTGGCGTGACCGAAGGGCAGGCCGAACTGGGCAGCGACAAGATCTTGTGGCTCGAATGCAATGCGCGTGAACTGAACGGCGTCAGCTTCACCAAGGGTTGTTATGTCGGTCAGGAGAATACCGCGCGCATGCATCACCGGTCGAAGGTCAACCGTCGCCTGGTCGTCGCACCGCTCGGCGAACCCGGCGAGCGGACACGCGCTTGTTATCCCGAACTCGGCCTGATGGTTGAGCACCGCCGGGCCGAGGCGCTTGGCGACGCTATCATACCCGGCTGGCTCGCCGCCGCGCTATAACCCGCCAAACTCTATAACTCGCCGAACTCTATAGCCCAAACGTCACCATCCCGCGTTCGTCGATCGACCAGGCGGGGTTCCACGCGATCTCCCAGGCATGCTCGTCAGGATCGGCGACATAACCGCGAAATCCGCCATGCTCGGGCGCATCGCCGGGCCGCAAGATCGTTCCACCCGCCCGGGCCAGCCGATCTATCAACGGCTGAACGTCATGCTGTCCGGGCACATTATGCGCCATCGCGAACGCTCCCGGCCGGCACAAACCGCTCCGCTGCATATCGGTTTCGAGCGCTGACTGCAGCCACGTTCCGAGTATCAGGCCATTCATCTGGTAAAAGATGATCTCCTCATTCTCGAACACCGGCATCCAGCCGAACCCATCGCCATAGAAAAGCCGCGAACGGGCCAGATCGGCGACGCCGATGGTGATGACGGAAATCTGTTGCTGCATGGTCCACACTCTTACGTTCGCTGGCGCACCATCTGTCGGCGTTCTCAGTCGCGAGACCGATGGCTAACGATCGGACAGAACACCCGCAGGTCAGCGCCCGATTGAGCTATAGGCGAAACCGGCGCGCTCGACCTCGGCGGGTGGATAGACATTCCGCAGATCGACCATCACCGGCGCGGCCATGACGCCGGCAAGACGCTTCAGGTCGAGCGCTCGGAACACGTCCCATTCGGTTACGATCACCACCGCATCCGCGCCCGTCGCCGCCTCATAGGCGTTGCTGCAATAGGTGACGTCGGGCATCATCGCCTTGGCCGGCTCCATCCCCTCGGGATCGTAACCGCGCACCTTCACGCCGGCATCGAGCAGGCTCTGCACGATCGCCAGGCTCGGCGCATCGCGCATATCGTCGGTGTTTGGCTTGAACGTCAGACCGAGCACCGCCACGGTCTTTCCCTTTGCCCCTGTCGTGCCGTCGCCGCCCAGCGCGCGGATCACCTTGCGGCCCATCGCGCGCTTGCGGTTGTCGTTGACCTGGACCACCGCCTCCACGATCCGCACCGGCGTTTCATAGTCCTCGGCCGTCTTGAGCAGCGCAAGCGTATCCTTGGGGAAACACGATCCGCCATAGCCCGGGCCGGCATGAAGGAACTTCGAACCGATCCGGTTGTCGAGCCCGATGCCGCGCGACACGTCCTGCACGTCCGCGCCGACCGCCTCGCACAAATCGGCAATCTCGTTGATGAAGGTGATCTTGGTCGCGAGAAATGCGTTCGCGGCATATTTGATCAGCTCGGCGGTGCGCCGGCCAGTAAACAGAATGGGGCTCTCGTTGAGGTAGAGCGGGCGATAGATATCGCGCATTACTTGCATCGCGCGCGTATCCTCGGTGCCGATCACGATCCGATCGGGCCGCTTGAAGTCTCCGATCGCGGCACCCTCACGCAGGAATTCGGGGTTCGAGACGACCGCGATATCCATGTCCGGCGCGACCTCGGCAAGGATCTCCTCAACCTTGTCGCCCGTGCCGACCGGGACGGTCGACTTGGTCACCACGACGGTCGGTCCGGTCACCGCTGCGGCGATTTCGCGTGTCGCGGCGAAGACATAGGAAAGGTCGGCATGGCCGTCTCCCCGTCGTGACGGGGTACCAACGGCAATGAACACCGCATCCGCACCGGCAACCGCGCTCTTCAAATCGGTGGTGAAGTTCAACCGCCCCGCCGCGACATTGGCCGCGACCAGCTTGTCGAGGCCAGGTTCGAAGATCGGCATCCGGCCAGCTTCGAGCGCGGCGATCTTCGATTCGTCCTTGTCGACGCAGATCACGTCATGGCCGAAATCCGAAAAGCAGGCGCCGGAAACCAGACCAACATAGCCCGAGCCGATCATCGTGATGCGCATTGTGAAACCAATCCCATTTATTGCGGGCGTCGCCGCCCGTGTCTCCGCGACCCTCTAGCCGAACATGATCCAATTGCCACCCCATTGGGACGTACAAAGGGATAGTGGCGTCAGTTCACGGTCGATGGCGCATCGGGCCAATCCTGGAGAGCGCGCCATCAAAAGGCGGCACGGTCGCCGCGAACCAGTGCGCGCTTCAGGCAAAACAAAAGGGAGGCCAGCAATGCTGACCTCCCTTCCGTTTTTCGTACGAGACTTAGGCTTAGTTGCCCGAGCCAGGTCCGTAGCTGATTTCCACGCGACGGTTTTCCAGCTCGCGAACGCCATCGGCGGTCTCGATACGGGGACGGCTTTCGCCGAACGCCGAGGTGGAGATCACGCCGTCGGGGATCGAACGCGAAGTCAGGTAACCCTTCACCGCGTCTGCACGACGCTGCGAGAGGCCCAGATTGTACTTCGGCGAACCCGACTTGTCGGCGTGGCCGGCAAGCATGACCTGCGTGTTACCGCAATTCTGGTACTGCGAGATCGCGTTGTCGAGCAACGACGCAGCCTGCGGCGTAACGTCCGACTTGTCCCACTCGAAGAACACGATGTACGGCCCAGGCGAGCACTGCATTGCCTCAGGAGGCGGTGGCGGTGGCGGTGGCGGTGGAGGAGGCGGTGGGGGCGGAGGAGGCGGCGGCGGCGGTGCAGCCGGCTCACCGAAGTTGTAGGTCAGACCGCCCAGAATGCTGTGCGACCGATAGCGACCTTCAAATTCACGACCCGTAACATCGACCAGACCAACCTTGGCGGCGTTGAAGAAGCGATACTTCAGCGTCGCGTCGATATGGCTGCTCAGCGGAGCGCGGATACCCGCAAGACCCTGCCATGCGAACACGGTGTCGGAGTCGTCCAGGAATGGACCGTTGGTGTTCAGCGCATAGCCGTTCGCCTTGATGCGAGCGACACCGACGCCGCCGCCGACAAAGCCCTGAATGCCGTCATCGTCGCCGAAGTCGAGCAAACCGTTCAGCATGAAGCTGAGCGCCGAAGTCTTTCCGCCGGCATAGTCATATGTGCCTGCGGGGAATGCCGGGTTGAGAGCGCCGTTCGCCAGATAGACCGGAGTCGTCGTGGTCGAACGATATGACTCAACATTCGCACTCTTGTAGCCGACTTCCGCTTCGACGCGGAAAGGGCCAAAGTCATAGCCGATGACGCCATCGACGTCGTAGCCATATTTACTGTCGACCTGGCCAGCACCCGTCAGGGCACCGATGTCGAAATTGATGTCTTCCACGATCATCGCGCCACCTTCGACGCCCACGTACCACGAATCGTCGCGGGCGAGAGCTGGTGTGGCGAGAGCAGTGGAGGCAAGCGCCATTGCGATGGCAAGCTTCCGCATAAAAATCCCCTTTCGTCGTTGTCACTCGGACAGCGCAAACTCCCTA
The DNA here is from genome assembly GCF_054057355.1 of Sphingomonas sp. UYAg733. NCBI lineage: Bacteria > Pseudomonadati > Pseudomonadota > Alphaproteobacteria > Sphingomonadales > Sphingomonadaceae > Sphingomonas > Sphingomonas sp. UYAg733. The sequence continues at coordinate 191,972 of NZ_JBSRZE010000007.1, read as the reverse complement.
CCCAAAGGTTGGTTTCCACGCAAGCGCACAAATTTTTCGCGCTGTTGCCCGAACGCAACAGAAAGCAGGCAATTCCCTATATTTCGATTGAGAGCCTCAGGCGCTTGCTGAGCGATGGCAATGGACGTTGACGACGGGCAGATACCCTTTCCATCGACCGTATTTTGGGCATCGATCCGACGCGCGGTATCGCGAAAACCACGCAATTGCGCGATTGTCGATGGATGATGTCGATGATTCATATCGTCGCCGGATCGGACCAGCGCCTTACCGCGCAAGCTCCTCTTCGCGGCCCCAGCGCCGCCAATGGCATTCCTAGGGCGATTTTTCCGCTCGGACAGATAGCGGACAGCGAGTGAAGATCGACGTTTCCGAACGGAGCGATTCTTTTCCTGCGCCTAGTCGGCTGGCCGCGGTCGATCGAGGCCTTGCCGATTCGCTTCGGCGCTCACTTCCTTGCCTTGGGAAGTCGATCCTGGTTCGGCGTGGTGGAAACTGTCGCTATCGGGCAACAGGCTGCTTGATCAAGGCTTGGGCGGAACTGCGTCGTCGCCGCAATATCCCGCACCGCGGCATTGCAACCGAATAGCCGCAAACAAGCCATGAATCGCAACCGGATCGGATCAATTTGTTCGACGGAATATCCGTGAAGGTCTTTCGTCAGGCCGGCGAGTCAGGCCGAACGAACCGCCAGCCAAATCAAGTGGCGCGCGCCTTTGCCGCCGCTTCCTGACCGAACCACGATTTCCTCAACGGCGAATCCGTCGCGCAGGCGCCGCGCGAACGCCGCATCCGCGCCCGCCGACCAGATCGCGAGTACGCCGCCGGGCCGCAACGCGGACCGTGCTGCGGCAAGGCCGCGCGTCGAATAAAGCGCGTTATTGCCGCCACGCGTCAACGCGTCCGGGCCGTTATCGACGTCGAGCAGGATCGCGTCATATGCCTCCGACTCCGCCCGGATCAGCGTGCCAACGTCGATTTCGATCACCGCCACCCGCGGATCATCGAGACTCCCTTCATGCACCGCCGCCATCGGCCCGCGCGCCCAGTCGATCACTGCCGGCACCAGCTCGGCGACCGTCAGCCGGCCGGCCGCGCCGAGCACTGCCAGCGCGGCGCGCAAGGTGAAACCCATACCCAGCCCGCCGATCAGCACATTCGCGTCTGCACGCCCAACCCGCTCCAGCGCGAGGGTCGCCAGTGCCTCTTCTGACCCGCGTACCCGGCTGCTCATCAATTCGTTGCCGCCGAGCATGATCGACCAGTCGTCACCCCGCCGAAAAAGCTTGAGCACGCCGCCCCCGGGTATTCTGGCCCCGGGTATTTCGGTCCCGGGTATCTCAGCGCTGTCGATCAATTCGCGTGGAACCATGGCCTGATCTAACGGGGCGATGGCGCTTGCACCACCCTTTCGGGAGATTTGTCTCGACGAACCGTTCCGCATGTCCAGGGAACCCGATCGGTACCCGCATGGTTGTTCGGCACACGTTCTGTGAAGTCTGACCGGCCGGACGACCCCGGCCTTTGATAAGGAAAAAGCCGATGCTCTGGACAATCGCCATCATCCTGCTCGTTCTCTGGGCGCTTGGCTTCGGCCTTCATGTTGCAGGCGGATTGATCCACATCCTGCTCGTGATCGCAGTGATCGTCGTCGCTTTCCGCTTGCTCAGCGGACGAAGCGCGGTCTGACCAAGCTATGACATGCAAGGATCGGCGAAACGCGCCCGCGTCTCGCCGATCCTTTCAGTCTAAAGCCGATCTTTGGAATCCGGCGATATAATGCGGCGGATCCCGACCTCAATCCTTACTCAGCGGCACTTCACCTGCTGGTTGTTCTGGTCAATCGATTTACCCGCGACCCCGCCGACGATCGCGCCCAGGATCGTGCCGACGCCGCGCGAATGGCCGCCATCGATCACATTGCCGAGAACACCGCCGCCGATCGCACCGACGATTAGTCCGGTCGTGCCATCATTGCGCTTGCAATAATAACGCCCGTCCTGGCCGCGATAGACCCGGTCGTCCGAACTCAGCACGCGCTCCTGATAATTGCCCTCGCGATAATAGCGCGACGGTTCGTAACCGGATTCGACCCGGTCGTCGTTGTAACCCGACGCGTCGTTATAGCCGCCCGGGCCGCCATAGCCGGACCCACCGTTATAACCGCCCGGTCCGGGACGCCCGCCGCCGCGGTTGCGTGCCTGCTGATAGCGATCATATTCCTGCTGGAATACGCGAAGCTCATCCTGCAGTCGCTGTTGTGCCTGCTGGAAGCGCCGCTCTTCCTGCCGTGACTGGGCGCTGGCGGGCGCTGTGAATGCCACCAGGCTGGTGGCGCAAAGCGCGGCGACGATCATGAAACGAGACATATATGTTCTCCGGTTTGGTTCGCTGATCCTCAACCGTCATGGACGCTCTTTGTTGCGTCGCTGTCAAATCGTTACGCATCCGATATCGCTACATCGCGCCGCAACGGCGAGGATTTCAGGCCGCCACCTCAGGCGATCCCGTCGACCACTGCCGCCCAGGCGGCGATTTCATCGTTGAAATGCCGATCGACCTTCATATCGCCGGCGATCCCGCGATCGGCATCGACCTCGGCCGATCCGCTCCAGTCATAGGTCGCGTTGCCGGACAGCCGGACCATCCCGTCACTCTCCGCCTGTGCCCTGACCAGGCCGCCGCGATTGAACACGTTCAATTCCACACCAAACTCTGCCCGCCCCGTCAGGCATGCCGCGAACACCGACGCGGCCATCGCGCTGCCGCAACTATCGGTCAACCCGACCCCGCGTTCGAACGTGCGTACGAACAGGTCCGCGCCGCGCTGTTCGACGAAAGAGACGTTGGCGCGGTTGGGCAGCCATGCGGGCGCCGCCTCACAGGCTTCGCCGACCGCGACCAGTTCCTTTTCGTCGACCGTCTCGACAAAGCTCACCAGATGCGGATTGGGCATCGCGACCGCAGTGAAATTGCGCCGCGAGGGCAGCATCGCGATGGGCCGCTGTACGATCTCATGTCCCGCCCCGGTGTCCGCTTCGATCAGCGGCCAGTGCGTCACGTCGAGATCGGCCGGCCCAACCGTTTCGCGCACGCTGACCACGCCCGGCGCAAGGTCGGCATCGCGTTCGGCACGGGCGCTCGATGTCTTCAGCCGCACCTCGGCCCGATCGATTCCCAGCGCATCGAAACCCGCGCGCGCCACGCAGCGCAGGCCATTAAGGCATGTCTCGGCTTCGCTCCCGTCGGAATTGAACATGCGCATGCCGAAATCGTGCAGCTTGTCGCCATCGGTCAGCAACAACAGGCCGTCGCCGCCGACCGGCCCGCGCCGATCGGCCAGCGCCCGGGCAATGCCGGCCCAGGCGACATCGTCGAGCTCGATCGCGCGCGCGTCGATCAACGGGAAATCATTACCCGACCCATGGCATTTGACGAAGTCGAACCGCATTTCGGGGCTTATAGCGAAGCGGTGCGCTTCGCGCCATGATCGACATTCGACCTCGCGCGCCAAATCGACGAGCGCGACTGCGGCCGAAGAGTCTGTTTGAAAATGCGCCGGCAGGCGCATTTGGCGGTATCGGCCCGCTCCCCCTCCCGGCCACCCATTCAGGATATGCTGTGGGTGGCCGGGAGGGGGAGCGGGCCGGCACTGCCTTGAAATTCGCTCTTTCGCGAATTTCCAAACAGACTCTTGATTACCAGCGCATCACATAACCGATATCGGGCCTTGCCCGGCCCGCCACCTGATCACGCCAGACGCGCTGCATCGCCTCTGGCCCGCGCTGTTCCTCGACCGTCACCCAGCCCGCCGCATCGATAACGAAGGTGCGCCAGCGTTCGGCCACCGCGCCCTGGAAACCGTCCTGCCCGATCGCGCCGATCAGCGCCGCGGCCGCATCGGGCGCGAAGAACCAGACCGGCCTGGGTCCGCTCGTCATGCCCGCCCCGCTCTTCATGCCCGAATCGCCGCCTTCGTCGTGATGCGTCACGCCGACCTTGAGGATATGGACGAGCCGTTCGGCCAGCCGCGCATGAACATCGGAAAGCACGCCGGCATTCCCGGCAAAATCGACCAGCACTGCATGACCCGCCACGTCCAGCTCATCGAGCGCGTCATAGGTGATCACCTGATCGTACAACCCAGTATCCTGGACGAAGCGGAGATTGGATTTGCTGGTCAGGCCGACCCGCCTGATGCCCGGGCTGCTCGTCCGTGCGACATGGGCGAGTCCCATCGCGGTCTTGCTCGACGCGCTGGTCAGGATCACGGTGCCGGCACCATGCCAGTCCTGACGGCGCAGCTGATCATCGATCAGGAAGCTGGTCAGGAACAACGGCTCGAACAACATCCGTTGATCCTCGCGCGCCGGATCATGCGACGGGTCGGCGGCGAGCCGGCGATACTGGTTATAGACCGCCGCCATCGGCTGACGATGAGCGGCCATATCGCGAAACATTCCGCTCGAAACCTTGCCCGGTTCGACGATCAGGTGAGTTGCCGTCGGCAGATAACCATAGACCCGCTCGCCAACCGCGATCTCCGGATGCCGCGACGCCGTCACGCGCGCATGGCCCCAGACCGGCACAATCCCCCAACCTTCCGCGGCGGGAAAGAAATACCAGTATTTGACCTGCTCGCCCACCACCGCATAGGTGACATTATTGGCGGTCAGCGCGAACGCCTCTATCTCCAGCAACACTTCGCCGTCGCTGGGCTCGGGCGCGATCGTCTCGTTGATCGCGGTTTGCTCAAGCGCATCCTTGCGCACCATCATCTCGCGCTTGATCGGCATCGCTTTCTCCCTGGGGTCGATCGTTCGATAGCTATTTTCGTGGCAAGAGTCAGCGCGGATGAGGTCAGACCGCCTCCAGCCGCCGATGCTGCCCGGTCGGGACGGTCACACGCACCGTATCGCCGGGTCGTATCTCACCGCCAGCCACCACGACTGCCATCACGCCGGCCTTGCGGATCAGCGATCCATCAGGCGCGCGCGCCAGCACCGCCTGCATCAGTCCTGCCTGAACCGCCTCGAGTTGAAGACAGGGATTGCGCAGGCCGGTGATGCGAATCCGTGCATCGTCCCCGATGCGAAGGATCGTGTCGGTCGGCAGATCGAGCAGCGCGATCCCTCTCACGGTGATGTTCTCGCCGATCCGACCAGGGCCGACCGCAAAGCCTCGCTCGGCTAATTCGTCGAACAGCTCGGCATGGATGAGATGGACTTGGCGCAAATTGGGCTGGTCCGGATCCTTCGCGACCCGCGACCGGTGCTGGACGCTCACGCCGGCATGCGCATCGCCCGCGACACCCAGCCCCTCGATCAGATGAATTAAGTCGCGGCAAGGCTTGGTGAAGCGATGCGCATCGTCGCACGCCACCGCCACCACATGCCCGATCTCGCCAGCTTCGTTCATCCTGAACATCATGGCTCATCGAAATGTCGAAAACCAGCATGGGGTTGATCCCGGCATATGAACACTTGCCAGATCGGCCCGTTTATCGCACAGATATAAAACCGATCTGGTTAGGGATGATGATCGATGATTACCGCGATCCGCGAAGTCCGCCGCGCCAGAGGAATGACGCTCGACGATGTTGCGCGGCGCTGTGCCCCGCCGACCACCGCGCAGACGATCGGCCGGCTCGAGACGGGAACACGCACGGTATCGGTCGGCTGGCTCAACCGCATTGCGGGTGCGCTCGGCGTTACCGCGGCGGATCTCGTCAGGCTGCCGACGCGCAGCGACATTCCGGTGGCGGCGATCCTCGATTCCGGCGGCGTCCATGCGCCGAAGCATGAAACCACGCTCACCCCGCCATCTCCCGGGCCCGGCCTGGTCGCGGTAACCGTGGCGGCCGGAATCGGCGATTATCGCAGCGGTGACGAGCTTTGGTGCGAAACACTGGCGCCCGACAGTTTCGCGCAGGCGATGAACCGCGATGTGCTGGTCCCCCGCCCCGCCGGCCGCTTCCTGTTCGGTCGCCTGATCGGGCGAGAGGACGGCAAGCTCCATCTGCTTCCACTCGGGCCGGGCGGGCGCCAGCAAGTCGTCGCCGATCCACCCTGGATCGCCCGCGCGGTTCGACTGGTGCGTTCGCTTTAGATTCGGGGGTGGTGGGCGATGACGGGCTCGAACCGCCGACATTCTCGGTGTAAACGAGACGCTCTACCAACTGAGCTAATCGCCCCCATGCGCCGCATGCCAAAAGCTGACCGTGCTGGCAAGTTTCAAGCGGCCGATATCAGGAGATCGGCAGGCCGGCCCGCTTGATCGCCGTCAGGTAACCGGTCATGCCCATACTCGCCATCGGTGACAGCGCCATGAAGGCGCGGCGGCGATCGAAAGGATCGGCGTGCCGCTCGAGCAAGCCCGCTTCGCTCATCTTGGCGATCCAGCGCAGCGCGGTGGTCGGCGCGACAGCCGCGGCGATGCACAGGCTCGACACCGAAACCTGGGAACGCTCCAGTTCGGCGGCATAAAGATCGAGCAGCATGTCCCAGGCGGGGTCCTCGAGCAGGCTGGCCTCGAAATATTGCGCGCGCAAGCGCCGCGCCCGGATCGCGGCACGGATTTCCTGCGCATCGATGACCACGGCGTCGGCCCCGGCTGGTGCGGCGTACGGCATGCGCCGTTCGCCAACGAGCCGCATCGTGCGTTCGGGAAATTCGGTACCCTCGCTCCGGGTCAGCCGAGCGAGCGTCTCGGCGATCCGGGCGACCTCCTCGTTCAGCCGCCTAAGCCGGGTCTCTTCGCTGTCACGGCCCGATTCGCGCGCGAAATCGGCGCGCGTTCGCGACGCAATCGTCAGTGCGACAACGCGCTCGGCGACCGAGGGCCGGCAAAGCAATTGCACATGCGACCCGAATATCGTCGCAGCGACCAGGTCGATTTGCTCTTCCGCCAGCGTCACGATGATCCGCGCGCGCCGGTTGAGCGCAACGCTGTCGAGCAATGCCAGGACCACGGCAATGGTTTCCGGGGGTATCGATACCGCCTCGACGACGATCACATCGATCGCGGGATGGTCGGCGATTCGGTCGGCGACCTGATCCCAGCGCAGCGTCGCCTCGATCCGCCCACCGGCCAAAACCGCCGCTTCGGACACCAGTTGCGCCGCGCCGGTATCGTCGGCCACGATCAACATCTGTGGTGTCACCGCATAATATGACGCCGCCGTGTCCATTCTGCCCCGCCCCATTACCCTGACCCGTTCGCAAACTACGTAGTTTGCAGGGTGTGCGGTAGCCGACCTTGTCCATAATGGACCTAATCGCCGGCCGAACACGAAATTTGCTCGAAACCCCGGTCACACGGGACAGCAAATCACGTCAATCGAGTGACTTGACGATTTCCTCGACCATCTTCTTGGCGTCGGCGAGCAGCATCATGGTGTTGTCCATGTAGAACACATCATTGTCGACACCGGCATAACCGACACCGCCCATCGAGCGTTTGATGAACAAGACGGTCTTGGCCTTTTCCACGTCGAGCACCGGCATGCCGTAGATCGGCGATGACTTGTCGGTCTTCGCCGCCGGGTTGGTCACATCGTTGGCGCCGATCACGAAGGCGACATCGGTCTGCGCGAATTCGCTGTTGATGTCCTCCAGCTCGAACACGTCGTCATACGGCACATTAGCCTCGGCGAGCAGCACGTTCATATGCCCCGGCATACGCCCGGCGACCGGGTGGATGGCGTATTTCACGCGCACGCCATGCTCCTTCAGCTTGTCACCCATTTCGCGCAGCGCATGCTGTGCCTGCGCCACCGCCATGCCGTAACCGGGAACGATGATGACCTGTTCGGCCTGTTGCAGCAGGAACGCCGCATCCTCGGCCGAGCCGCGCTTCCATGGCCGGTCGGTCGCCGCCGCGCTGCCTGCGCCACTGGTGTCTCCGCCAAAGCCGCCGGCGATGACGCTGATGAAACTGCGGTTCATCGCCTTGCACATGATGTAGCTGAGGATCGCGCCCGACGATCCGACCAGCGCGCCGGTGATGATCATCGCGGTATTGTGCAAGGTGAAGCCCATCGCCGCCGCCGCCCAGCCCGAATAGCTGTTGAGCATCGACACCACGACCGGCATGTCTGCGCCGCCGATCGGGATGATCAGCAGGAAACCGATCGCGAAGCTCAAGCCCGTGATCGTCCAGAACACCCATTGGCTCTCGTCCTGAGTGAAATAGCCGACCAGCCCGACGATCCCGGCGAGTACCGCCAGGTTGATGACGTGCCGCGCGGGCAGCATGATCGGCTTGCCACCCATATTGCCGTTGAGCTTGAGGAAGGCGATGACCGAACCGGAAAAGGTGATCGCGCCGATCGCGACGCCAAGGCCCATCTCGATCTTGCTGACGGTCAGGATCTGGCCGTCGGGCCCAAGGATACCGAATGCTTCCGGGTTGAGATAGGCGGCGGCCGCAACCAGCACTGCGGCCATGCCGACCAGCGAGTGGAACGCCGCAACCAGCTGCGGCATGTCGGTCATCGCGATCTTCCGCGCGGTGACGATGCCGATTGCCGCACCGATGCCGATCGCGGCCACGATCTCGATGATGCCGACATTCATATGGAGATAAAGCGTCGTCGCGACAGCGAGCGCCATGCCCGCCATGCCGAGCCGGTTGCCCCGCCTGGACGAGGTCGGGCTCGACAGGCCACGCAGTGCGAGGATGAAGCACACGCCGGCAATGAGGTAGGCGAGTGCGGCCCAGGCGGGCGTGGCGATGGCGGCTTCGTGCATTGTCTTATCCCCTTGTCGTCACCCGGCGCATCGCGCGGGTAACCACCCCTTTTACTTGGCCGCCGGGCGGTCCTTCTTCTTGTACATGGCGAGCATGCGTTCGGTGACCGCGAAGCCGCCAAAGATGTTCACACTGGCCAGCGCGACCGCGATCAGCCCGAGCCATTTCGAGGTGGTCGAGCCCGCCGCCGCCGAGGCGATCAGCGCGCCGACGATGATCACCGACGAGATCGCGTTGGTCACCGCCATCAGCGGCGTGTGCAGTGCGGGCGTGACCGACCAGACGACATAATAGCCCACGAAACAGGCCATCACGAAGATCGACAGGATTGCGATGAAGTCCATGATTGTCCCCTAACGGTCCATCTAGCGGTCTAGTTTCTGGGCAAGAAAGCTTTGCAGCCCGCGCATATCGGTATTGCGCCCGACCTTGAATTCGATCGGTTCATGGCCGGACAGAAAGATCTTGATCTCGGCATCGAGATCGAACGTGCCCGCCGTCTCGACCGCGAAGGCGGTGATCGAACGATACGGCACGGTCAGGAATTCGCGCTTGCTGCCGGTAATGCCCTGCACGTTGATGTACAGCACGCGCCAGTTGGTGAAGGCGATATAATCGCGGATCGTCTTGTAGACGAAATAGATCGTCTCGCCATCGGTCAGCGCCTCACCGTGCTTGTCGATCAGTTCGCGCGGGTCGGCCGCGGTGGCGTTCAAGAGTCCCACTAGAGATACTCCCCGGCACGGGGAGGGGGACCATTTGCCTCTTCCGGCAAATGGTGGAGGGGGCGGGCCGCATACACGGCGATCGCTTCGGCTGCGGCATCCGGGTCTTTGAGGATGCGAGCGGCCGCGACGTGCAGGACGTTCAATCCGTTTTCCTGAAGAAACGCGTCACGCCGTTCGTCGCGCTGCGGGCGTTCGCCACGATTATGGCCTCCGCCATCCACTTCGATCGCGAGAGCCGCTTCACGACAATAAAAATCGATCACATAAGGTCCAACCGGATGCTGACGGCGGAATTTGAGGCCCGACTTCTGACCGCGTAAACGCCGCCACAACATTGCTTCTGGCAAGCTCATCTCTTTGCGCAGCTTGCGGGCGAGTGCCACCTCCGGGCGGAGCGTGTGCGGCACGCCCCCTCCACCGCCTTCGGCGGTCCCCCTCCCCGTTCCGGGGAGGATCATGCAGTTAGCCGTGAATTGACGATCTGCCCGCCCCTGGTCAGCCGGATCGCGTCACCGATCTCCTCGTCGAGCACCGGCTTGCCGCTTTCCTTGTCCCAGAAGGCGCTGAGGAAATTGTACAGGTTGCGCGAGAACAGGGCGCTGGCATCCGCCGCGAGGCGGCCGGCGACGTTCTTGTGGCCGACGATCTTGACGCCGCCGATCGTCACGACCTCACCCGCGACCGCGCCTTCCACATTGCCGCCGGCCTCGACCGCGAGATCGACGATCACGCTGCCCGGCTTCATGCTCGCGACCTGCGCGGCCGAGATCAGCCGTGGCGCGGGGCGCCCCGGAATCAGCGCGGTGGTGATGACGATGTCCTGCTTGGCGATATGACCGGAGACCAGTTCAGCCTGCGCCGCCTGATATTCGGGCGACATCTCGCCGGCATAACCGCCCGATCCCTCGCCCTCGATGCCCGCGACATTCTCTACGAAGATCGGTTTGGCGCCGAGCGATTGAATCTGCTCTTTCGTCGCCGAGCGCACATCAGTCGCGGAAACCTGCGCGCCGAGGCGGCGGGCGGTGGCAATTGCCTGAAGGCCGGCAACGCCGACGCCCATCACGAAAACGCGCGCGGCGGAAATCGTGCCCGCCGCGGTCATCATCATCGGAAAAGCGCGGCCATATTCGGATGCCGCATCGAGCACAGCCTTGTAACCGGCGAGGTTCGATTGCGAGGACAGGATATCCATCGACTGCGCGCGGGTGATGCGCGGCATGAATTCCATCGCCAGTGCCTCGATACCCGAGGCGGCATAAGCATCGACCCGTGCGCGCTCAACGAACGGGTTGAGGCCCGCGACCAGCCAGGCGCCAGGTGCGGCCCCGCCGATCGATGCCGGATCGGGCCCCTGCACACCAAGGATGATATCAGCACCCTTCAGCGCTTCCGCCCGGCCGCCGACCTTTGCCCCCATCTCGGCATATTGGGCGTCGGCGATCGATGCCGCCTCGCCCGCACCGCTCTCGACCGCGATCTCCGCGCCGAGCGCGATGAATTTCTTGACCGTTTCCGGCGTCGCGGCAACGCGGCGCTCGCCCGGGACTTGTTCCTTGAGGACCGCGATCTTCACCGGGGTCTAGGCGATCAGCCAGATGACCGCGGCTGCGATCACGGCACAGGCGACAGCGCCCCATTTCAGCAGGCCGATGATGCTGTGGTAGGTCGCTTCGTGCGCTTTCATATCACCGTTGCCGGCCATGATCTCATTCCCTGGTTGTCGGTTCCCCGATTGCGCTTAGCGGCCTGCGCGCCGTCCCTCAAGTCCTGTCCCATGAGTCCCATTAGGGGCCAGTTTAAGCCCGTCTTTACCCGGCATCGTTAAGGTTACCCGTGAACGGGGTAACTTGGGTATGGCCGAATGACGCGCAACGGACAGCGCCTGCTGATGCTGATCGACGACGAACCGGCGCAGCGCCGACTCGTCGCCGCGCTCGCCGCCCGTCGCGGCTGGCGCGCGGTGTTCGCGCAGGATGGCGAAATGGCGATCGCTATGCTCGGAACGCAGGACGGCATGCAGCTCGATGCGATCCTGCTCGACCATTGGGCGCCCGAGGCCGACGCCAGCGCGCTGATCGCCGAGATTCGCGAACGCCGCCCGGCGCTCCCCTTGCTGATGCTCACCGCCAACGGATCGGTCGCGCAAGCGGTCGCCGCGATGCGTGCCGGCGCGACCGACTTCCTGGTCAAGCCGCTCGCCCCCGAGCGCTTGCTTGCCGCCCTCGACGCGGCTGTCGCCGGCAAGACGTCGGGCGAACTGCGCCCGCTGAGCGAAAAGATACCCGCGCTGCTCGCGTTCGACGAGATCGTCGGCTCGGCGCCCGATTTCCGCGCCGCGCTCGCCATCGCCGCCAAGGCCGCCCGTGCCCGTGTCGCGGTGCTGCTCGAAGGTGAAAGCGGCGTCGGCAAGGAAGTCGTCGCCGAGGCGGTCCATGCCGCGTCCCCGCGCGGCAAGAAGCCGATGATCACGGTCAATTGCGGCGCGATCCCCGCCAATCTGGTCGAGAGCGAGCTGTTCGGTCACGAAAAAGGCGCCTTTACCGGCGCGTTCGAACGCAAGATCGGCCGTTTCCAGGAAGCCGATGGCGGCACCCTGTTCCTCGACGAAGTCGGCGAGATGCCGCTTGAGACGCAGGTCAAACTGCTTCGCGTGCTGCAATCCGGCGAAATCCAGTCGATCGGCGCGCGTCACACCCGCGAAGTCGATGTCCGCGTCATCGCCGCGACCAACAAGAGGCTGATCGAAGAAGTCGAGGCGGGCCGGTTCCGCGAGGACCTTTATTACCGCCTCAACGTCGTGCAGGTGACGATCCCGCCTTTGCGTGAACGCACCGGGGATATCCCCGCGCTCGCCCGCCATTTGCTCGCACGGATCGCGCAGCAGCCCGGCCTGCGTCCGCTCGGCATCACCGACGATGCGCTGGCGCTGCTTGGCCAATATGACTGGCCGGGCAATGTCCGCCAGCTGCAGAACGCGCTGTTCCGCGCCGCCGTGCTGTGCGACGGCGCCGCATTGACCCGTGACGATTTCCCGCAGATCGCCGCGCTCGGCGCACAACGCCACACCACGCCGGGACCATCGCCGATGGCGACCAGTGGCGGTGTCACGCTGTTCCACGCCGACGGTAATCTGCGCGCATTGGAAGAGATCGAGGCCGATGTCATCCGCCTCGCCATCGGCCATTATCGCGGCCGCATGACCGAGGTTGCGCGGCGCCTCGGGATCGGACGATCGACCTTGTATCGCAAGCTCGGTGAACTCGGGATCGACAACGCGGCGGCGTAAGGCTGGGCCTCCGAAACCAAGTCGGATGCGGGCGTCCGGGGCACGGTGATTCAACCGGCATTGCTGACCCGACAACTGGCCGATAATCATGCCGAGTTCCCGTGGCTGCGGGAAACTTGCGGGAAATATGCTTTTTTGCGGATTCTGCGGGAAACTGCGGGAAAAACTGCGGGAAAACCGACATGCGCGCACGGGAAAAATGCCGGCGCTTAACGGGAAAATCGGGAAATGGCTGGTGGGCATGATCTGCTCGCTTGCGGTCCGTTCGATTCAAGACGATCCGTCGGAAAAGCCGGCATGACGATGTCCGAAAGCGATGTGAATCGATCGGTAGACCATCGCCCGTTCTCGGCTCCATTCGCGACGTCGGGCTAGGATCGGACATGACCATTTCAGCGATGGACGACCGGGTTGCCTCGATCATTGCCGATCTGCGGAACCATGCCGACACCGGCTATCGCGACGATCTGGCGGCGCGATACGGGATCATCGCGCCAACCGCGATCGGCGTCCGCATGACGGACATCAAGGCGATCGCAAAACGGCTTGGGCGCGACCATCCACTCGCACTGGCACTCGCACTCTGGGCGAGCGACATCTATGAGGCGCGGCTGCTCGTGTCGCTGATTGCCGATCCGGCCCTGACGACGCCGGAAATCATGGACGCATGGCGTGGCGATTTCGACAATTGGGCGATCTGCGACACATTGTGTTTCAATCTGTTCGACCGCACGCCCCATGCGCTGGACAAGGTCCGCGCGTGGAGCCGGCTGAACGATGAGTTCGGCCGCCGCGCCGCGTTCGCTTTGCTCGCCAGCATCGCGCTGCATGACCGCAAGGCGCCGGACGAGCCATTCCTCAATTGCCTGCCGCTGATCGAGGCCGCAGCGACCGACCCGCGCAATTTCGTCAAGAAAGGCGTGAACTGGGCGCTGCGCGCGATCGGCGAGCGCAATGTGGCGCTGAACCGCGCCGCGACCGAGCTTGCCGAACGGCTTGCCGAATCGGATGACCGGACCGAACGTTGGATCGGCAAGGATGCGCTCAAATCTCTGACCGGCCCGAAGCTGAAGGCAAAATTCGATCTGTAGGACCATCAGCGTGGCGGCGTAATCGCCGATCCAGCCAACGTCGGTGGCTGGAAGGAGCGAGGGAGGGAACAACGATCCCATCCATGCGCTGTTCCGCAAATACAGGAAGCCAAGCCATGCTGGGTATTGCCGCACTCATCGCCGCCGCACTGTTCTCGGGCGCCGCGATCTATGTTCTGGTTGCCGAACACCCTGCGCGCGCCACGCTCAACGCACGTGCACAGCTGACGCAGTGGAAGCCGTCCTATGCGCGCGGCACGGTAATGCAGGCCGGGCTCGCGCTGCTCGCCGGGCTGCTCGGGATCGCCACCGGGCTTATCGGGGGCGGCACGCTGTGGATTATCGGCGGCGTAATGATGCTAGGGGCGATCGCCTATACGTTCCTGGTCATCTGGAAGCTTAATGGGCAGCTCAAGGCGACGCCGCTCGACCAGGCTTCATCCGAGACGATCGCGATGCTGCATCGCTGGGGCCAGCTCCACGCCGGGCGCACCGCGATCGGGGTCGTGGCGATGCTGATCTATGCGATCGCGCTCTGTGGTGCGGCTTAGGGTATTTTCGAACCGGACTGTTACGCCATCCGTTCGTTTCGCGCGAAGTCGAGAAACTTTACGCAGCGCTGGCGGCCTGTTTCTCGACTGCTTGCCGCTGATCGAAGCTGCGGCGACCGACCCGCGCAACTACGTCAAGAAAGGCGTGAGCTGGACATTGCGCACGATCGGCGAGCTCAATATGGTGCTGAACCACGCCGCGACCGAGCTGGCTGACCGGCTTGCCGTATCGGACCGAAAGATGGATCGGCAAGTACTGTTTTGAAATCGCTTACCGGGCCGAAGCTCAAGGCGAAATTTGGTCTTTAGATCGTGAACGACAAGCGGGAACATCCGATTTTGGCGGATTTGCGACGGTCAGCTTATGAAGGAGCCGCCCTCGAAGGCTGCCGGCGGCGTTACGCCAAAGCCGTAGGCATTAAAGCGTTGAAACGAGTTATTCGGGACGATAGACTCAAGGCGGAAGGGGGTAGTGGGTCAGTTTGAAATCTAGGGTAGGGTAAAGCTTTGACTGTAGGAAAAGTGCGTGTCGTCCTCTGCATGTCAATGTTACTGGCGCTGCTAGGGGGCTACCCAGCTGTGGCCCGTGCGCAAACCGGCGGCATCGTGGTGGTCGATCGTCAGGAGGGCTCACCGGGCGCTACCATGAGCTTACCCATGAGTGGCGTTACCCCGGCGCCCGCGCTCAGCGCAGCAAGTCGGGCAGCAGCGGTCGCCGCGGCCGCCGCAGTCGTGAAGCCCGGCGGCTACAAGGCTTTGCAGGGCAAGGTCGATATTCAGGTAATTGCCTTCACGCGCACTGCCGAAGGGGTTACCTGGCGCAAAGACAATCTCGCCGATCCACTCAGTCGGTGGGCGGCGGGATGCACGCCGCTTGCGCCCGAAGACCTCGGGGTGCAAAAATTGAACAGCCGTGCATACTTCCTGATTCGCCTCAACTGCCCGACGCTGGAGGCCGAAACGCCGGTGCGCCTTCTCACAGTGGGAGTAGACGGCGCGGCGGTGCGCACCCTCTTTCTGACGATCACGCAAGTGCCCTTTTATCAGACGGCACAGCCGGCGCGCGGCGCGCCGGGCGATCGCCGAATGCCCTTGCGGGGCGGCCCTTGGGACGGCCTGACGATCGGCGACGTTGTCTCTCCCGGAGGCAAGCCGACGCGCGCGCTCGAACCTTCATCGCGCGATGCCTCGCCGCTTCCACCGGCCTACGCTCCAGCTGTCGCGAATTTTTTAAAAGACTATGGGGATGGGCTCCTCGGCCCCTCGACCACATCCGTCGATGTCGGACCGAACAACCGAGCTTGTCGCTATGTCGGCAACACACCATGCGTATTGCTGAGCAATTTCCAGGGTATGCCATTTGACGAAAAATGCGTTCCTAACGCGCCATATTATTTGCGCGATAGCGACCGCGTCCGCATCGAATGGATGTTCAACGGCAAGCTTTATTACATCACGTGGCTGTCGGTGCGGCACGGCAAGATCATCGACATCGGCACGGCGCCGGCCGATATCCCTTATTTCCGGCCAAATTAGGCCGACCTGACATTCTTGATAGCCATATTCTCTCAGCGGCGACATGAACCAAGTTGGTGCACGATGAGACTTGAAAGCACCTCGACTGAACCAATGGCTACTATCAAGCGAGGCTATCACGTTCGCGAATGGCGAGCACTGGGTCGGTAGTCGCTGGGCTACTTTTTCTCCTCAAAAGTATCCGATCGTTTTTGGGAAGCGGTAGGCAGCTCTGCGACGGCTGGGCGGCGAAGAGCGTGGAAAGCAAACTCAAAAACCGGTCGGGCTGAACCTGTCGAAGCCCCCATGCCACAGGCGACCTCCCGCTCTTGGCGAGCTGTCCTTCGACAGACTCAGAGCGAGCGTTGCAAAATGCGACTGCTCCACTCGCTCTTTAGCCCGCGACCAGCGCCTGGTCCTTCATTCCGCGCCAGACCTTCAGCGCCTGCGCGGTTTCGGCGACGTCGTGGACGCGGAGCAACTGCACCCCTGCCTCCGCGCCCTTCAGCGCCAGTGCGAGCGAACCGCCGAGCCGTTGATCCGCCGGCGCCTCATTGGACAGCGCACCGATCATCCGCTTGCGGCTCGCCCCCAGCATGATCGGGCAGCCAAGGCCATGAAACAGCGCAAGACCATTCAGCAAGGCGAGATTGTCCTGCAGCGACTTACCGAAACCGATGCCCGGATCGACAATGATCTTCGCACGATCGATCCCGCCCGCGACCGCCGCGGCGATGCGCGCCTCGAGCCAGTCATAGACTTCGGTCAGCACGGCCTTGTAACCGGTGCCGCCATGCGGGCCCTTTTTCGGGTCGGGCGAATGCATCAGGATCACCGGGCAACCAGCACGCGCGACGATTTCCAGCGCGCGGTCATCCCATAGCAGCGCCGAGACGTCATTAACGATCGCCGCCCCGGCCTTGAGCGCCGCTTCCATCACCGCCGCCTTGCGCGTATCGATCGAGACCAATGTCCCGCCGCCCGCCAGTTTCTCGATCACCGGGACGACGCGGGCGATCTCATCGCCTTCCCACACGGTCGGCGCGTTGGGACGGGTCGATTCGCCGCCGACATCGATCAGCGCCGCGCCTTTCACCGCCATGTCGAAGCCAGCGCCCGCCGCGTCATCATGCTTGCCGCCGTCGGAGAAACTGTCGGGCGTGACGTTGAGGATGCCGGCGATCAGCGGCTGATCGAAGCGCAGCACCCGATCGCCGAGCGTCAGCGGCGTGCGTGGGGTGGTGATTGCCTGATGGAGTTTTGCGGCGCGTTCGTCGGATCCAAGTGCGCGGTCGAAATCGGCGATCTGGACGGTACGCCGTGCGCCGCCTTCGATCACTTCATAGGCGGCGAACCACTGCATCCCGCCGGCAAGCCGCACGACCTCGCCATCGCGGCCGACCGGCGTGTCGACAAACTGGATCGGGCGGAGGTGGAGGGGCGGTGCAGTCATGATTACTTCCTTCCAGTGTCCCTTCGCTCACCTGCCCAGGTGCTGGGAACCGGCATCACGTCCGTCGCGATGGCGTACCGATCGCCCCGCCACAAGGGCGAATGATCCATATTGCGCCAAACCGATGAGTTTCGATCAGCACAGTTAGTCTGTGGGGCAGTTTCGCTGCGGCCCTGAGTGCGGCGCGTCGATTCAACCATTTCGTCCGCCCGCTACAACTCGCTCCGTCACGATGGCGAGGCGATCACGCGCCGGTCCGTGACGTCACGGGAGATGTCGGTGCAGATACCATCCGAACTTGACGATGCGGTCGATCCGGGCCGGGCGCAGCGTCGGCTTACGTTACAACTCCATGCGCGGATGATGACCGATCTGACGCTGCTGACCGGCGGCAAGCGCCTGCCGAGCGATGGAGATCCAGACCGAGCTGCGCCGCGCCGCGCAGGCTTATGGTGTGTGGACCCCACAGCTTGAAGCGGCCTGGCAAAAGCGGACGAGCAGTGTGCAGTCGGGGTTGCAATTAGCGTCATATGGGACGCCCGACGGCTTCGCCGCAGACGGCATCGCCAGTGTCACGATGCATGGGCCGATCCGTGATGCCGCGGTCAAATATGCGCCGGTTGAGCCTAAATCCGGCGCCGGCGTCGCAGAGTCTCGCGACCTTGTTCGAACCCAGGTGCAGGATCTGTCCGTGCAGCCCGTCGGCTGGCCCGAGCCCGTCAATGACCAACGTGTTGTCGGCAATTCCCAAAGCACCGATGGTCAACCGAACGCCGCCGTCCCTGAATTCACTGTGCCGGCCAACCAAACCGCCCGAAGGATGGATGGTACCACGCCGGTCGGGGACTATGTTCGGGGGAAAAATGTCCCGGTCGAGGAAAACTCGGCAATTCGGCTGAGCGAAGTCAATGCCTGGCTGAAAGCCGCCACGGTCCAGAATGCCGCCAATTTGGCGATCGAGCAGGCCAAGCCTAAACGCCCTCTTACAGCTGGCCCTGGAATTGACACGGCCAGCTCGCTGACCAATTCGTACGACAACGCCAGGACCGGGTACGAGCTTGCTTCGCTGGCCGAGTCATCGCGCGCCCTCGTCGCTGCCAACCCTGATTCCCCGGAATCCGATAAAAACCATCTGCTGGAATTCGCCAATGCACTGGAACTGGCATCGACCGCGATGTCGGACGGGCGATGGATTGGCGCGAATCCGATTTCCGATTTCTTCAGCTATAATGGGATCGATTATCCGGATTTCGCCCTCGCCAATCAGGCTCGTCTGCATAACCAGTCGACGCAGCCGAGCGTTTCGGCGCTAACCCCGGAAATGATCGAGGAGCGGGAGAAGGCTGCGCTGGATCGACAGATCCTGGCAGACCGTAATGACGCCTTGCCGAGTGCGGTCGAGCGGACTTATTTTACGGCGCGGGCGCAGGGCGCGAGCCTGGCGGAACTCAAGCAGGTTATTGCCCGAGGCCAGTTCATGGATGCCACGCTTGGCGTCGCCGGGGCCGTTGCTGGGGCCGGTGCGGCCAGAGATGGTGTATCGCAGGCGCGACCTCCGGTCAGCTATGGCACCGCCATCACGAAATTTGACAATCGACCTTCCGGTCTGGCCGAAGGCTCTTTCCTCGATCTTTCGCGCGCCGCCAATTACCAGCCGGGCTTCTATCGTGCGCACCCAGGCGCAATCCGCTATGGTCAGCATGCGGCCAGCCCGAATTTCAGTAAGGATGGAACGATCCGCGAGCTCATCGCGGAACTCAAAAACGGCAAGTCACCCGATCTGGTTGGAACTCCGATCAGAGTGATCTTTCTGAATGGGAAGGCATTCACGCTGGATAACCGCCGGCTTGTGGCTTTCAAGGCCGCCAAGCTCAATAACATCCCAATTCAGGTAATGAGCCCCAATGACCCGACTGTCTTGAATTTGTTGAAGAATAAGACGCGAATGGACCCTATCGCTGGAGAAGGTCATGTCATTGCGATCGTTCCAAAAAACGGCAAATCAAACCAAGCCGAGATACGACGAGCGCTTCGTGAACGCAATCTTATTAAGGGACAAAATAAATGAATAGAAGCGAGGAAGAAATAACATATAGTGATTTTGTAGAACACCCAGTGTGGCATTTTGATTATGAGACTGAAGAATACTCTCCAGTTTTATCACTTGATCACCCAATTGATTCGATTGACTATTTGTTCTACCGGGCGAAGTTCACGTCCCCTCAGGGATTTGAATTCGAAGGGCGATTAACGTCGACAGGAGAAGATGCCATTGCTGTATTTCGTAATGGACGGTGGTATGGAGCAAACAAAGCTTGGAAAGAAATATCCATTGCTCAATTCTACAAGCTCGCCCTGGACAGCACAGATCTCGATATCAGTGACGGGCTTAGGCTATTCCCGCTGACTTTTCAGACAATAATTAATCAAGATCCGTTTATTGATTGGTCCGGTATTTTTGATCTTCCTCGATAGATCATATTTTTTTGTCAATTTTCTCAACCGGGCCTCGACCTTCGCCGGGGAAGCAAAGAAAAAATTAACTGGCTAAAGAGGTAACCCCGGCCAAGTCCGGGGTGACGGATATGCTAGAGTCGTTTTCAGCTGAATTGAATCGGCACCTGAAAACGACTCTAAATCTGCGTCGCGAGCAGATAGGTCTGGCGCAGATCGTCGATCGGCTTCAGCCCGTTGGGCGTCTCATAATGCCAGAAGGTCCAGCCATTGCAGGCCGGTGCGCCCTGCAGGACCGAGCCGAGCTTGTGGATCGATCCGGTCGTATCGCCCGACATGACCGACCCATCGGCGCGTACCGTGACGCGGTGGCGACGCTTGGCATCGGTCAGCACGGCGCCGGCGACGAGCATACCGTTTTCGACGATCGTGCCGAACGCGACGCGCGGTGCGGCCTTGGGGCTCTGCATCGTCTTCAAGGCGGATTCGTCGAGCGGCAAGGCCGCCTCGATCCGCTCGATCGCCGCCGCGCAATAATTTGCCTCGCGTTCGATCCCGATCCAGCGCCGGCCGAGCCGTTTGGCCACTGCGCCAGTCGTGCCGGTGCCGAAGAACGGGTCGAGCACCACGTCACCCGGCTTGGTGCACGCCAGCAGGATGCGATAGATCAGCGCCTCGGGCTTTTGCGTCGGGTGGACCTTCACCCCGTCGCGCTTCAATCGCTCCTGCCCGCCGCACACCGGGAATTCCCAGTCGCTGCGCATCTGCAATTCGTCGTTCAGCGTCTTCATGCTGCGATAGTTGAAGGTGTAGCGCGCCTTTTCACCCATCGACGCCCAGATCAAAGTCTCGTGCGCATTGGTGAAGCGGGTGCCCTTGAAATTGGGCATCGGGTTGGATTTGCGCCACACCACGTCATTGAGAATCCAGTAACCGAGATCCTGGATCGCCGAGCCGACCTTGAAGATATTGTGATAGCTGCCGATCACCCAGATCGCGCCATTGTCCTTCAGGATGCGTTTCGCCTCGGTCAGCCATTCCCGAGTGAATTTGTCATAAGCCGCAAGGCTGTCGAACTTGTCCCAGTCATCGGTCACCGCATCGACATGGCTGCCATCGGGCCGGCTGAGATCACCGCCGAGCTGCAGATTGTACGGCGGGTCGGCGAAGATCATATCGACCGACTTGGCCGGCAGCGCGCGCATCGCGGTGATGCAGTCCTGCATGATAATCTGGTCCAGCGGCAGGCCATCGACCACCGGCGCATCAACGCGCGCCTTAACCTTATCGATAACACCCATTCGTCACGCCCCCGTCTCTAGCCCGCCCATCCCTGCGGATGTGCGGACTCCGGTCAAGCGGAGATTAGTTAACGATTGCGGTTGCCAAATCGTTAACGAAGCGGAACATTTTGGGAAGGCGGCTAGATGTTGAGTCGGCGGGAGTCGGCGGACTCAATCCATGGTGTGTGGCGTAAAAGACTCACACGCCGAATTCCGGCGCTTAAAAATCGAGAAACATCTGCGCGACCGGCCGGAAGCTGCGCCGATGCAGCGGCGAGGGCCCATATTCGCGCAGTGCGGCGAGGTGCGTGCGCGATCCGTAACCCTTGTTCGAATGCCAGCCATAATGCGGATGCGCCTCGGCATGGGCGATCATGATCGTGTCGCGGGTATGCTTGGCGATGATCGACGCGGCGGCGATCGACAGCGAGATCGCATCGCCCGAGACGATCGCGGTCGCCGCATGGCCCCAGCGCGGCAGGCGGTTGCCGTCGACCAGTACATGGGCGGGCAAGCAACCAAGCGCCTCGACCGCCAGCGTCATCGCCTTCATCGTCGCCCAATAGATGTTGAGCGTGTCGATCTCATCCGCCTCGACGATGCCGACGCCGATCATCGCGCAGCCGCGCAGC
Source organism: Sphingomonas sp. UYAg733 (assembly GCF_054057355.1). Classification (NCBI taxonomy): domain Bacteria; kingdom Pseudomonadati; phylum Pseudomonadota; class Alphaproteobacteria; order Sphingomonadales; family Sphingomonadaceae; genus Sphingomonas; species Sphingomonas sp. UYAg733. The sequence goes on along the minus strand of NZ_JBSRZE010000007.1, from coordinate 170,225 downwards.
CGGTCGTGCAGCCGCGCACGTTCGGCCGGCGACAGTTTCTTCGAATCGTCGATGCCTCGCGGAATGCCCTTGGCGGGCAGGATCACCGCGGCCGCGACCACCGGTCCGGCAAGCGGCCCGCGCCCGGCCTCGTCAACACCCGCAACGGGCGCGAGGCAGAGCTTTTCGTGGCGCAGCGAGGGTCGGACAGAAGCGGACGACCTTTTGCTTTCGGGTGATGCGGTCATAGAAAGTCCGTTACGAATTGCTGACCCATGGGGCCATGCCCTTTGCCAAGGCCGGGCGCTTCGATCAGCGCGATACGGACGAAGGATACCGCGCGGGAGAATGCATCGACGATTGGCATTCCGTCACCAAGCCCACAGGCAAGTGCGCTCGCCAGTGTGCAACCCGTGCCATGCGTACTGGTCGTTTCGATGCGTTTGCCGCTGAGCTCGGCAAGCAGACCAGCCGGGGCCCAGAGCCGATCGGTGACGATGTCGGTTGCTCCATGCCCGCCCTTCTCGATCAGATGGCAGCCATAGTCGAGAATGACCGCGCGTCCCCCCAATGCCTCAAGCTCCGGCAGGTTCGGCGTGACGACCGAAGCCAGTCGCATCAGCCGCCCGAACGCTGCGATCGTCGCCTCGTCCGCGAGCACCGATCCGCTCGTTGCGACCATCACCGGATCGAACACGATCGGCACGGCGAGCTGTTCCAGCCGCGCCGCCACCGCATGAGCCGTCTCGGCCGATCCGATCATGCCGATCTTCACCGCATCGACGCCGATATCGCCGACCACCGAATCGATCTGCGCGATGACCATATCGGTCGGCACCGGGTGCACTGCCTGCACGCCCAGCGTGTTCTGCGCGGTGATCGCGGTGATCGCGGTCATCGCGTGGCCGCCGAGCATCGTCACCGTCTTGATATCGGCCTGAATCCCGGCACCGCCGCCCGAATCCGACCCGGCGATGATCAGGATGCGCGGTGCCACTGCGGGCCTTTATAGATCCGTATCGTCGATGCGGGATGGCGCTCCAGCCGGGGTCCGGTGCGGGTTGGACGGTCGATCAGCTCGCCGCCGCAATTGGGGCAATTATCGTCCATCGCCTCGGCACAGGCCGCACAAAAAGTACATTCGAACGAGCAGATGAACGCGCCCGGCGCATCGGCGGGAACGTCAACGCCGCAGCGTTCGCAATCGGGTCTCATTTCAAGCATGGGCATACCTTAGCCATAAAATCCGCTCGTTTCGAGCGAAACGAACGGGTTAATTGGTGCCTTTCAGCCCGCCGCAATCCGCACCGCGTCGCAGATGCGGTCCACAAGGCGCTCGACCTGCGCCGAATCGTCGCCTTCGGCCATCACCCGGATCACCGGTTCGGTACCCGAAGGGCGGATCACCAGCCGCCCCTTGCCGTCGAGCTCGGCCTCCGCCTCGGCGATCACTGCCTTGACCGTTTCGTTGTCGAGCGGCTTGCCGCCCTTGAAGCGGACGTTCTTGAGCAATTGCGGCACGGGATCGAAGCGGTGCAGGAACTGGCTGGCCGGCGCGCCGGCCCAGACCAGTTCGGCGAGCACCTGAAGCGCGGCGACCAGCCCGTCGCCGGTGGTCGCGTAATCGCTGAGGATGATATGCCCCGATTGCTCGCCGCCGACATTATACCCCTGGACGCGCATCGCCTCGAGCACTTGCCGGTCGCCGACACCGGTGCGGATCAGGCCGATGCCCTGCGCCGCGAGATGACGTTCGAGCCCGAGGTTAGACATTACCGTCGCAACCAGCCCGCCATTCTTCAACCGCCCGGCGCGCGCATAACCGCTGGCGATCGTCGCCATCAGCTGGTCGCCGTCAACGACATGGCCGAGTTCGTCGACCACGATCAGCCGGTCGGCATCGCCGTCGAGCGCGATGCCAAGCTGCGCCCCCGAAGCAACGACCGTCTCGCACAACAGGCCGGGCGCGGTCGAACCGACGCCATCATTGATATTCTTGCCGTTCGGGCTGACCCCGATCGCGATCACGTCGGCACCCAGTTCCCACAGGGCGGAGGGCGCGACCTGATACCCCGCGCCATTGGCGCAATCGACGACGATGCGCATACCGTCGAGCCGCAGGCTTTCCGGGAAAGTCGATTTGGCGAAATGAATATAACGACCCTTGGCATCGTCGACCCGCCGGGCGCGGCCGATATCCGGTCCGGGAACGAGCGGAATATCGCCATCGATCAGTGCCTCGATCGCCAGTTCGTCCTCATCGCTGAGCTTGTAGCCATCCGGGCCGAACAGCTTGATCCCGTTATCGGCATAGGGATTGTGGCTGGCGGAGATCATCACGCCGAGATCGGCGCGCATCGAATGAGTCAGCATGGCGACGGCGGGCGACGGCATCGGGCCGAGCAGCACCACGTCCATGCCGACGCTGGTGAACCCGGCAACCATCGCCGATTCGAGCATATAACCGGACAGACGCGTGTCCTTGCCGATCACGACGCGGTGCTTATGGTCGCCGCGCTGGAAGTGCGCGCCCGCCGCCATGCCGACCTTCATCGCCATCGCCGCGGTCATCGGATGCGCGTTGGTCGCACCACGAATACCGTCGGTGCCGAAATATTTCCTTGCCATTCCGCGCATTCCCATCCGCTATGCGAGCAGCGTTTCTAGCGCCATCATCGTAAAAGCAGCCATATCGAAGGATCAGCATGTCGCAAGCCACCCGTATCCTTCTCGCGCTCGTCGCCGGACTGATTATCGGAATCATTGCCGCCTCGCTCTCGCCCGACTGGGCGCTCGGCGCGACCAAGATCACTCAGCCGATCGGATCGGCCTGGCTGCACGGATTGCAGATGGTGATCGTGCCACTGATCGTCGGCCTGCTGGTGACCGGCGTCGGCGCGACCGCCGATGCGGCACGCGCCGGGCGGATCGCCGGGCGCTCCGTGGTGATGTTCGTCATCCTGCTGTGGAGCGCGACGATCATGTCGGCGCTGCTCGTGCCGTTGCTGCTCGACCTGTGGCCATTGCCGTCCGCCTGGGCCGAGGCCCTGCGCACATCGCTGAGCGGTGCGGCGGCGCCCGCCGGCACGGTGCCGAGCCTCGGTGCGTTCTTCGACACGGTGGTGCCGACCAATGTCGTGACCGCGGCGGCGGCCGATGCGTTTCTGCCGCTGACCGTGTTCGCGATCACCTTCGCCTTTGCGATCACGCGGCTGGCGCCCGAACCGCGCGCTCTGCTGACCAATTTCTTCCAGGCGATCGTCGATACGATGCTGGTGATCATCACCTGGGTGCTGAAGCTTGCCCCGATCGGAATTTTCGCGCTGGCATACGGCGTCGGTGCGCAGACCGGCGCGGCGGCGTTCGGTGCACTGCTCCATTACATCGTCACCGTTTCTGCGATCGGGCTGATCGTGTTGCTCGCCGCCTATCCGGTGGCGGCGATCTTCGGACGGGTGGGCATCCTGCGCTTCGCCCGCGCGGTCGCCCCGGCACAGGCGGTCGCGATCAGCACGCAATCCTCGCTCGCCTCGCTCCCCGCGATGCTCAAGGCGAGCGCCGAGCTTGGCGCGCCCGCGACCAGCGCGGGCATCACCTTGCCGATCGCGGTGGCGATCTTCCGCGCGACCAGCCCGGCGATGAACCTGGCGGTCGCGCTGTATGTCGCGCACCTGCTTGGCGTGCCGATCGGGCCCGGCGCGCTCGCCGCCGGCGTCGCGACTGCCGCGATCACCACCATGGGATCGGTCAGCCTGCCCGGCACGATCAGTTTCTTCGCCTCGGTGGCGCCGGTCGCGGTGGCGATGGGGGTGCCGATCGAGGCGTTGGGGCTGCTCGTCGCGGTCGAGACGATTCCCGACCTGTTCCGCACCGTCGGCAACGTGACGATGGACGTCGCCGTCACGATATCGGTCGCGCGCGCCGATCGCGGCAGCGCCGAAGCGGACCCCGAGACGATCGCTTGAAGTATCTCATGCGAGAGATGAGAATGTCAGTCTTCGTGGTGTGAAAGAGCGGGGTGGCGGGAAGCGAAGTGCCAGGAAGGATTCCTCAAACCCAGCGCCACACTCCCGCTGCCCAGCCCGCCAGCGGCAGATGCGCCCAGGTCGCAACCAGCCACAACACGACCCCACCGGCGATATCATGGGGCCGGAAACCCCCGAAATTCGCGCGGCCGGCGACGATCGCTGCAAACGGCCAATAGCTCGTCTTCGACTCCCATGCCGGCCAGCGTTCCGGCTGCAACGCTTCCTTCTTCTTGTCCTGCAACGCCGCCCCGGCCAGTGCGAGAATGATCACTGCGCCCGACAGAACGATGTTGGCGGGTGCCGGAAACACCGCGATATGGCTCGCGCCCCACAGGGCAAAAGCCCACATCATCGGATGCCGCGTGACCGCGAACACGCCGCGCGCCTCCGCTGGCGCGGCGCCCGGTGTACCCGGATTTGGCAGGGCGGGATTGCCGATCAACGACCCGATCAGCAGCACGCTCGCGATCAGCATTACCACCGTTACCACCGCCCACAGGCTGTCGCTGACCTGCCAGAGCGGCACCTCCGGCCCGGCCGCGCGATAAGCGAGGGCAAGCCAGCCGAGCGTGATCGCCGCGACGAGCGAATAGAGGCCGAGGAATGGCCCATCCCCGATCTTCGCGACGATCGGCCGCCTGAGCGGATGCGACAGCAGGAAGTGCGAGCCGACGAACGCGACCGCCGCTGCGAGGACCATTTCCGTGCCGTTCATCGTCGACCTCCCCGATTATTTGACGCCGTGCATCCATTTTTTGAGCGGCCAGGCGAGAAGCAGGAGCAGTATGCCCAGGCCGATCGCCCATTCCGAAATCAACGTGAACACGCCGCTATAGGTCGCGAGGCTAACCTTCAAATTGGTCACCTGACCACCCACCGTATCGACGCTGGCGATCTGTGCAATCATCCCGGCAAAATATTGCGCCACTGAAATCGACAGGAACCATACGCCCATCATCAACCCGACCACGCGGGCGATGGATAGCTTTGTAATCATGCTGAGGCCGACCGGCGAGATGCACAATTCAGCGAAGCTGTGGACGAAGTACAGCCCGGCGAGCCACCACATCGCAACCTTGAAATCGGGCCCGACGAACGTCGTGCCCCAGACAAGGACAAGGAAGCCCAGGCCGACGCCGATCAGTGCGATACCGAATTTCACCGGAATCGACGGTTCGATCCCCTTCTTCGCCATCTTGGTCCACATGATGCTCATGATCGGTGCCAGGGTGACGATGAAGAACGCATTGAAGAACTGCGTCTGGCCGGCCGAGATTGGAATACCAAGCAGATATGGGTCGGTATTGCGATCGGCAAACAGCGTCAGCGACGAACCCGCCTGTTCGAACAACGTCCAGAATACGACGTTGAAGATGATCAGCACCATCGCGGCGAGCATCATCTGAAACTCTTCCTTGCTGCCCTTGTTGAACGACCAGACCAGGATGCCTGGCACCGAGATCAGGAAGGTGCCGAAGAGCAATTTTCCCATCAGCGAGAGCGACGCGATATAACCGACGATGCCCGAACCGGGCTCGGGCGGGGCCATGTTCATCAGATTGACGAACAGCAGGTAGAAGATCGGCACGCCGAGCAACGCGGCGGCATAGATACCGAGCGCGCGGTCCTTTTGCCCTTCGCGCACCGGCGGCTCGCCATAACCGGCGAGCTTACCCCCATCGAACTGGATCAGGGTCCAGGAAAACGCCATGCCGATCGCCGCCAGGCCGAAACCCGCCCACCAGCCGACCGCGTCCGCCAGGAACGGGCAGAGAATCTGCGACCCGAGTGAGCCGAGATTGATCCCCATATAGAAGATGGTGAAGCCGGAATCGCGACGCCGATCGCCCTGTTTGTACAGTTCGCCGACCATGGTCGAGATATTGGGTTTGAAAAAGCCATTGCCGACCGACACCATCGACAGGGCGACGAGCATCAGTGCGAGATAGAAGGGGCTGCGATCGGCATCGGATTCGAAGCCGCCCTTGGCGATAGTGCGCGTGGTGGACCCGTCCGGCGCAAGCAGCGCGACGCTGCCGTCGTCATTGCCCTTGATCTTCAGCTTTTTGTCGCCGTCGACCACATAACGTGTCTCGGCCTGGCCGGCCGTCGCGATCTGCACCTCGTAACGCTGGCCGTCGATCTTGGCGAAGGGCGTTGCGGTCTGGCCGCCGAAACAGAGCGTGAAGTAACCGAGCGACATCAGGATCGCGCCGAACTTCACCGCGCGTTTCGAGCCGAGATACTGGTCGGCGAGATATCCGCCAATCAGCGGGGTCAGATACACAAGGGCGGTATAGCCGCCATACAGGCCGGTCGCGGCGCGGTCGCCGAAGACGAAATGCTTGGTCAGATATAGCGTCAGCAGCGCGCGCATGCCGTAAAAGCCGAAGCGCTCCCACATCTCGGTGGTGAACAGCCGCGCAAGTTGCGGCGGATGGCCGAACCAGGTCTTGCTCTCTGCCGGATTCTCGTGGCTGATATCCGGCTCTCGCGGATTGTCCGCAGTCGGGGTGTCCACCATTTTTACTAGCTCCCTGAATGTCTTGGCGCCGTCGAAACGCGGCGTTGCTGATGGCGCGGGAGACTAACGGCAATCGCCGGGGTGTAAATATGTCGTGCCGTACCTAGATGGCGGCATGTTCAACGACCTTTCCACCCCGCTTACCTATCTCGCCACGCGCCGATCGGGCAAACCGCGCGACCTGGTCGCGCCCGGGCCCGACGATACGCAGCTTGCGACGATCCTGCAGATCGCCGGCCGCACGCCCGATCATGGCAAGCTCGCGCCATGGCGCTTTGTGATCGTGCCGGCCGAGGCGCGCGAAAGCTTCGCGGCGATGCTGGTCGACGCCTATCGGCTCGAGCGCCCGCAGGCCGCACGGATCGAGATCGAAGCGATCGAGCAGTTCGCGCACCAGGCACCGACCTTGGTCGTCGCGCTCTTTTCGCCGCGAATCGAAAGCCATATCCCGTTATGGGAGCAGGAATTATCGGTCGGCGCGGCGTGCATGAACCTGCTCCATGCCGCCAACACGATGGGTTTTGCCAGCGGCTGGCTGACCGGATGGGCGACCTACTCCGACGCCGTGCGCGATTCGTTCGGCGGCGCGCCGGAACGAATTGCCGGCTTCATATTTCTCGGCACGCCGAAAAAGGAATTTGAAGAGCGTCCACGCCCGGATTTGCGCACGATTATTACCAATTGGGACGGGTAAAGTTGCTGGACTAATCAGCCAATTGCTGTATTAAAGCAGCATGACAGCGCTTAATTCCGAAGACAGTCCGGTCTATATCAAGCTGCGGGCAACCATTTCGGCAGCGATCCTGCGTGGCGATTTCCGCGCGGGCGACCAACTTCCCTCGGTCCGGGCGCTGGCCGCCGAACACGGCGCCAATCCGCTGACCGTGGCCAAGGCCTATCAGAGCTTCCAGGACGATGGTTATGTCGAGGTCCGTCGCGGCGTCGGCATGTTCGTACTGCCTGGCGCCGCCGAAAAACTGCGCATCGCCGAGCGCGACCATTTCCTGAATACCAGCTGGCCGCGCATCCGCGACCACATCACCCTGCTCGGGCTGAGCGCGAGCATCCTGCTGGAGCGCGAGAACGTCTGATCGGCGAGCCGACCTCCCCGTCGGATGATTTCCCGACCCCGTCATCGAACCGTCACCCTAATGTCCTAGCGCCGCCTTGAGTGGCCATGCGTTCGGCCACCCGAAGCACAGGGAGACGCACGCCGATGCTTGCCGCCAAATCGCCCAAAAACCGTGCCGTCCGCGCCGCCGTTCATCGCCACGATCATCTGTCGAAGCAGGGGCTGCTCGAACGCGCCTTCACCTTCGCCTTTCGCGGACTGGTCTATGCGCAGATCTGGGAAGACCCGGCGGTCGACATGGAAGCGCTGGCGATCCAGTCCGACAATCATGTCGTCACGATCGCCTCGGGCGGCTGTAACGTGCTGTCCTATCTGACCGCAGATCCGCGTGCGATCACCGCGGTCGATCTCAACACCGCGCATATCGCTCTCAACCGGCTCAAGCTGGTCGCGGCGCGCCATTTGCCCGATTACGAGGCGTTCCACCGTTTCTTCGCGCGTGCCGACAGCCAGGCCAATGTGCTCGCCTATCGCGCCTATATCCGCCCGCATCTCGACGAGACGACGCGGCGCTATTGGGAGGGGCGCGACCTGATCGGCCGGCGGCGCATCGCCGGCTTTGCGCGTGGCGTCTATAAAAGCGGCCTGCTGGGCAATTTCATCGGCGCGGCGCACCTCGTCGCCCGGCTCGGCGGGGTCAATCCGAAGATCCTGCTCAAGGCACGGACGATCGAGGAGCAGCGCGAGATCTTCGACCGCGACTTCGCACCCCTGTTCGACAAGGGTTTCATCAAATGGCTGACCGACCAGCCCGCTTCGCTGTTCGGCCTGGGCATTCCACCGGCGCAATATGAAGCGCTGGCAGGTGACGAAAAGATGGCCGTGGTGCTGCGCGAGCGGCTCGAAAAGCTTGCTTGCGATTTCGACATCAAGGACAATTATTTCGCCTGGCAGGCGTTCGGCCGCGGTTATGGCCGCGGGCCCATGGCCTCGCTGCCGCCCTATCTGCAGCACGATCATTATGACGAGATCGTCGCGCGCGCCGACCGGATCGACGTGCGCCACACCAATTTCACCGACTATCTGCGCAGCCGGCCCGATGGCTCGCTCGATCGTTATATCCTGCTCGACGCGCAGGACTGGATGACAGACGAGCAGTTGAACGACCTGTGGAGCGAGATCACGCGCACTGCGCGCGGCGGCGCGCGCGTCCTGTTTCGTACCGCCGGCGCACCGACCATCCTGCCCGGGCGCGTGGCCGACGCGATCCTGTCGCGCTGGGATTATCGTGCCGGGGAGTCACTCGATTATACCAGGCGCGACCGCTCCTCGATCTATGGCGGGGTGCATCTCTACATCCTGGAGGCCACCGCCTGAGATGGGGTCGTCTCATGCCGGGCATATGGATGCGATCTATCGGACGCAGCGTCATTTCTACGACCTGACGCGCAAATATTATTTGCTCGGCCGCGACCGGCTGATCCGCCGCCTCGCCCCACCCAAAGGCGGCAGCGTGATCGAGATCGGCTGCGGTACCGGTCGCAACCTGATCGTGGCGGCGAAAGCCTGGCCCGAGGCGCGCTTCTACGGCATCGATATCTCCGAGGCGATGCTGGAGACGGCACGCGCGAATGTCGCCAAGGCCGGCCTTACCGGCCGCATCACGCTGGCGCAGGGCGACGCGACCGCTTTCGATGCGCAAGGATTGTTCGGCATCGCGAGTTTCGACCGGGTGTTCCAGAGCTATACGCTGTCGATGATCCCCGACTGGCGCGGCGCGTTGCGCGAGGGCGCGGGCAAGCTTGCACCCGGAGGGCGGCTCGACCTGGTCGATTTCGGGCAGCAGGAAAGGCTGCCCCGCGCGTGGCGAGCGCTGCTCCTTGCGTGGCTGGCCAAGTTCGACGTATCGCCGCGCGCAGAGATGAAGGCGGCGATCAAGGAGGTCGCGCACGGCCTTGGCGCGCGAGGCGACTTCACGCCGCTCTATCGCGGTTATGCCTGGGCCGGGGCGATCGAACGGGAGGGTTGATGTCAGCCCATTCCCTGAAGGGCAGCATTTCACGCGCTTGTCGGTAGCCCGCCCGAATCGGTACCATGCCACACTCAATGAAAGTCCCGCGACTTGGGGATGATCCGCACGTCGCGCGGGTGGCGGTGCTTGCCCGCGCCCGGATGGCGCGGCGGCTGCGGATTTTCGAACACATCGGCGCGCGACAGCTGTGGCTTGGCCTGGTCGGTATCGGACAGATGGTCGAGCAGGTCGGTGCAGTCATGGATATGGCTCGCCATAAGATGGACCACCCCTTCCGGGCTCTTCTGCAATTCGCCCTCGACCATCATCAGCCGCGACGCCATCACCGCGCGGCGGAAGCGTTCGAACATCCGCGCCCACAGCACGATATTGGTGACGCCGGTTTCGTCCTCGATCGTGACGAAGATCGCATTGCCCTTGCCCGGGCGCTGGCGGACCAGGACGATGCCGGCGGTCTTCACGCGGCGGCCATTGTTGGTTGCCGATGTCTCCGCGCAGCTCAACACGCCCCGGGCGGTGAAGATCGGACGCAGGAAGCGCATCGGATGCGCCTTTAGCGACAGCCGCGTCATCTGGTAATCGGCGACGACATGCTCCGCATCGGTCATTACGGGCAGCGCCATGTCGGCTTCCTTGCCCAGTTCCGCCGCGCGGGCCGCGGCGAACAGCGGCAAAGCGGCTGACGGCGTGCGCCGCGCGTCCCACAGCGCATCGCGCCGGTCGAGCCCGATCGAGCGAAACGCATCGGCATCGGCGAGCAGGCGCAGCGCGCGTTCGGGCAAGCCAGCGCGACGGGCGAGCGTTTCGATCGAAGTGAAGGTGCCGCCTTCACTGCGTGCCTTGGACAGGGCGTCAGCCCATTCCTGCTTGAACCCGCTGATCTGACGCATGCCCAGGCGCAAGGCGAAGGCGTAATGTCGAATGCCATCATCCTTCTTCACCCGAAAACGGGGGTGGCAAAGCGATGTAGAGAGATTTGGGTGGACCGGCTCCAGGCTGTTATCCCACCCGCTCGCATTCACATCGACCGCGCGCACTTCGACGCCATGCTCGATCGCATCGCGTACGATCTGGGCGGGCGCATAGAATCCCATCGGCTGCGAATTAAGCAAAGCGCAGGCGAACACCGCCGGATGATGGCATTTGATCCAGGACGAAACATAGACCAGTCGGGCGAAGGACAGCGCATGGCTTTCGGGGAAGCCATAGCTGCCGAATCCCTCGATCTGCTTGTAGCAGCGTTCGGCAAAGTCGCGTTCGTACCCGCGCCCGACCATCCCCTCGATCAGCTTCTCCTTGAAGTTGTGCATGCCGCCGACATTGCGAAACGTCGCCATGGCGCGGCGTAGCTGGTTCGCCTCCGACGGTGTGAACCCGGCGGCGGTGATCGCCAGTTTCATCGCCTGTTCCTGAAACAGGGGGACGCCGTAAGTGGAACCCAAAAGAGTATAGAGTTCATCAGCCGGGCCATGATTTGGGCTGGGCTCAGGGTATTCCACGGCCTCAACCCCCGACCGTCGACGCAAATAGGGGTGAACCATGTCACCCTGGATCGGCCCGGGACGAACGATCGCGACCTGTACGGTCAGGTCATACAGGTTCCTCGGCTTCAACCGCGGCAGCATGTTGATCTGCGCCCGGCTTTCGACCTGGAACACGCCGATGCTGTCGCCCTTGCACAGCATGTCATAAACCGCCGGATCGTCGGTATCGATATCGACCTCGAGATTATGATCGCCCAGCCCGTGATCGCGCAGCAAATCGAAGCTCTTGCGGATGCAGGTCAGCATGCCGAGCGCGAGGACATCGACCTTCATCAGGCCGAGTGCATCAATATCGTCCTTGTCCCATTCGATGAAACTGCGGTCCGCCATCGCCGCATGATGCAGCGGCACCGTCTCGTCGAGCCGGTTCTCGGTCAGCACGAAGCCGCCGACATGCTGCGACAAGTGGCGCGGAAACGGCGCGGAGAGGATCTGATCCATGATGAAGCGCAGCCGCACGATTTCGGGATTGTTCAGGTCGAAGCCGGCATCGACGATGCGCCCGTCCTCCATATCTCCCGAATAGCTGCCCCAGACGGTGCTCGCCATGCGTTCGGGAATATCCTGGCTCATGCCCAATGCCTTGGCGACTTCGCGCACCGTGCTGCGCGATCGGTAATGCGCCACGGTCGCGGCGATGCCCGCACGGTGCCGACCATAGCGTTTGTAGATATATTGCATCACCTCCTCGCGCCGCTCATGTTCGAAATCGACATCGATATCGGGCGGCTCGTCGCGCTCCTCCGACACGAAGCGCGAGAAGAGCAGGTCATGCTGCATCGGATCGATCGAGGTGACGCCGAGCAGAAAGCAGACCGCGGAATTGGCGGCCGAGCCGCGCCCCTGGCACAGGATCGGCGGGTTTCGCGAACGAGCGAACCGCACCAGATCATAGACGGTCAGGAAGTAATAGGCGTAGTTGCGCTGGCGGATCAGGGAGAACTCCTCGGTCAGCGAGGCAAGAACCTTGTCGGGCATGCGATCATAGCGATCGATCGCCGCCTGCCAGGCGATGTGTTCCAGCCAGGCCTGCGCTTCCCACCCTTCGGGCACCGGTTCGTGCGGGTATTCGTAGCGCAATTGCCCCAGGTCGAAGTCGATGCGCGACAGCAGGATTTGAGTCTGCGCGATGGCATCGGGGCAGTCGCGGAACAGCCGCGCCATTTCCTCGGGGCTTTTCAGATGCCGCTCGGCATTGGCCTCGAGCCGCTTGCCCGCCGCGGCGATCGTCGTGCCTTCGCGGATACAGGTCAGCACATCATGCAACGGCCGCTGCCCGGGCGTGGCGTAGAGCGCGTCATTGGTTGCGATCAGCGGCACCCCCGCCGCATGCGCCGTCGCTTGCAGCTTGCTCAGCGTGCGGCCGTCACGACCCCGGCGCGGCATCGCCGCCCCGAGCCAGACCCGGTCGGGCGCGACGCGTAACAGACGAGACAGTACATCGCCGACATCCTCGGGCGGTGATGTGACGAGACGCAGCAACGGCCTGGGCGGATCGCCCACGTCGTCGAAATTATAGTCCACCGGGTTGCGGTGCGCCTCTTCCTCCCGCGCGGTGGCATAGGGCAGCACGATCAGCAGCAGATCCTGGCTATAATCGAGCAGGTCGTCGAATTCGAGGATGCAGCTGCCCTTAACCGCAGCCAGATTGCCGACCGTCAGCAAGCGCGTGAGCCGCCCCCAGCCATAACGCGTCGCGGGATAGGCGACGATGTCCGGCGTGCCGTCGGAAAACACCAGCCGCGCCCCGACCACGAGCCGCAGATGCACCTCGCAGCTGGCCCATTCCTCCGGCGTCAGCACTTCCGCTTCGCCCTGGGCCTTCTTGTCGGCAAGCCATGCCACGCGCGCCTTGTCCGGTGCTTCCCTGAGCGCACTATAGGCACGCACCACGCCGGCCACGGTATTGCGGTCGGCGATGCCGATAGCTGTCATGCCGAGCTTGTTCGCCTGATGGACGAAGTCCGACGGATGCGATGCCCCGCGCAGGAAGGAATAATTGGTCGCCGCGACCAGTTCGGCGAACTCGGTCATCTTAAGCCCCTTCCCTTCAGGGGAGGGGTTGGGGGTGGGGTCGTGCAACGAGCGTAACGTTTCTGGATAGGCCCCACCCCAACCCCTCCCCTGAAGGGAAGGGGCTTAAAATCGAGCTTCATCACGCGAACATCTTCGTCAGGATCGCTCACGCGAACAGGCCATGCACATACCAGCCCGGATCGCGCTTCTCGGTGCCGTAGAGTCCATGCCGGAACACCCAGAAGCGCCGCCCACGCGCATCCTCGATGCGGTAATAGTCGCGCGTCAGGCCGCTGCCCCCCGCCCCGTTGGCGCCGCGCTTCCACCATTCGGCGGCGATGCGTTCGGGGCCTTCGAAGCGCGTCACCTCATGCAAGGTGCGGCGCCAGCGGAACTGGCGCGGCGGGCCGTCGGGGACTTCGGCGGTGACCTGGATCGGCTGGGGCGGATCGAACAGATGCAAAGGTCGCAGCGGCGGCTCGCCCGGTTCCGCTTCGGGCCAGTTTTCGGGCGAAACCGTCTCGATCGCGGGCAGCGCCAGCACTGCCTGTTCGGGGATATGCGTGTCGCGCGGGGTGAGCCGGCGGAAGCGGCCCCGCCCCATACGCACGCTCAGCCGGTCGATCAGCGCGGCCAGCTCGCCTGCCGCGACCTCGCCGCCTTCGAGCAGCAATTGCGTCGGCGCGAGCGGGGCGAGCGCGGGCACCGCGAGCCGGATCAGGTCGAAACCGAAGCCGGGGTCGAGCGGATCGGCCAGGCTGTCGAGCCGTTCGTCGAACAGCCGCATCACGATCGCTGGATCGCGCACCGCGAGACTGGTTTCGACCGCGAGATCGATCGCGAGCCCGTCGCTACGGAAGAAGCGCGCGGCGAAGCGGCGGCCGCCGAGATGGCGCTCCTCCATCGTCTGCGCTGCTTCGGCGACCAGCTCGCCAAGGATCGCCAGCGCGTGCTCGGTCCGCGCGATCGGCTCGGCCAGGCGACGCTCGACCAACAACGCCGGGGCCATACGGCGCGGGGTGATGCGGCTGTCCGATTTGCCAAGCAGCCGCGCAAGCAATGCCGTCACATCCTCGCCAAAGCGGGTCGAGAGCGGTGCGGTCGGGCGACCGGCGAGATCGGCGATGGTCTTCAGCCCGGCGCGGCGCAGCGCCAGTTCGGTCTCCTCATCCAGGTCGAGCGCGGCGATCGGCAAGCGGCGCACCGCGGCCTGTTCGTCGGTCGCCGGCATGGTCTGGTAGCGCGCCAGTGCTTGCGCCGCCTCGGGCGTGCCGGCGATCGCATGGCGCAGTTTCATGCCATACGCGGTCAACCGCGCCTCGATATCGGCGGCGAGCGCGACTTCATTGGCAAAGCCCCAGCTACAACCGGTGCCGCAACCGGTGATGTCGAGCGTCAGCCCATCGGGCGGATCGACCGCGACCAGCGGCGTATAGCGGTCGCAGCCATCGGCGATGCGTTCGAGCAAGGCGAGGTCGGCGGCCGGATCATGATCGATCACGGCAAGTTCGGGCACTCGCGCCCGCGCATCGGCCAGCGTCAGGCCCAGTCCGAGCCCCAGGCTCTGTGCCGCCGCATCGACCGCGACGAGGCGCATCGTGCCGCGCTGCTTCTCGACGAACACATACGGCGCATCATCCGGCACGCCGACTCGGGCGAGGCGATTGGCGGGAAACAGCGGAAACCACAGCGCCAGATAGCGCCGCGCTCCGATCGACTTGGGGATTGTTTTGGGGATAGATTTGGGGTCCGGCTCTGGGTCCGACTCCGGGCGGAGTGCCGGTCTGGCTGGTACCCGCCTGGTCACGGAAGATAGCCTGGTCACGATCCCACTCCAAAATCCATCGCCCCCCGGCCCTCCCGCCGCGCTGGCGCACCAATTCCACCTCAAGCGCGGTGTGCCCCGGGGCATCCGCCTCAAGCGGCGATGCCGCGACGCTACGCACGCGCCAGCGCGTATGCGCCGCACTTGGCGCGTCCTCGGCAGCGACGCGCAACAATAACGCGGTCACGCCCGAACTCTCCGCCGCCACCGCCAGCCGCCGCGTCGCGGTCAGGTCGAGCGCACGCGGGCTCTTCCACAATTCGATCACCGCCACCCCGACATCGGGACAGCGCACCACCTCCGCCGCGACGCGCAGCAGCGACAGCGCATCGGGCAGCACCCCGATCACCAGCCGCGCCGGATCGATCCCGAGATCGACCAGCCCCGGTGCATAAAGCCCACCCCCACCACGCTGCGCATCGCCTTCGCGCAGCCACATGATCGTCGCCCCCGACCCAGGCCCTGGCGGCGCGACACGCCGCGCCAGCATCGAGGCGAAACCCGCCGCGCTGCTCGCATCATCGGCTTCACCGGCAATCACCTCATGCAAATGCCCGCGCGCCAGCCCGCCTTCCAATCGCGCATCGATCCCGGCATGACCGAGCGACGCGAGATTGGCAGACTCGGCCGCATGCATTCCCCCCATGGCAGCGATCCGCCGCCGAAGCGCGGTAAGGGGTGAGAGCGACTCGGCCATTATCGTTCCTGATATGTTCTTTAAATGGGCGCAGGAGCGGGGGTGAGTCAAGGCGGATCGAGCATGCGAGATTGAATCAATGCCTCCAACCGGATCGGCCCATCCGAATCCGATGCGCCGCTAATATGGTCAAGCTTCCCGCAGCTGCGGGAAGCTTTGCGGGAAAATGCTTTTTTGAGCGTTCTGCGGGAAGCTGCGGGAAAAACTGCGGGAAAATCGACACGGCGTAACGGGAACTTCTCGGACGCTTTACGGGAATATCGGGAAATGGCGGGGGCGGAAATCATGGGTCTGCTCGGCTCCGTGTCTGCCCGACTCAACTGGTCGGTCGGCCGGGCTTAACCGTCATGCAATGACCCGCCGGAGCAGAGATGGCGATGTCGGAACACAATGTGAATCGCACCGGGCGATATCCCATTATCCGCGTCTCCGCACCGACAGCCCTGGCTCATGCCTTAACCAGCGAGACTGTCAGTCCGCCGCTAAAGCCGAAGGCGCCGCGATCTCCCGCACCGTCATTCGCTTGAACGCCTCGACCAGCGCGCGGCCCTCGGCCGGTTCGACCGAGATCGCGAGCCGGATCGTCGCTTCGCCCAGTTCCCAGATGAGGAACGCCGCCATTTCGAGTCGCGCCGGGTCGATCGCCGGATGCGCCCGCGCCATCGCGGCGGCCAGCATCGCGCCGCAAATCCGGCTCTCGGCCAGTTGCAGCGCCATCAATTGCTTGTCCGCCTGCATCCCCGACCAGATGTCGCGCATCACCGGTTCGGCCATGACGATCTCGTAATATTGATCGATCAGCCCGGCATAGGCTTTAAGCAGATCGTCGAGCGTCGCCACGCCGGTCAACGCCTCCTCGATACAGGCGCGGCTCGCGGCATTGTACCGCTCGGCGAGCGTACGGATCAGCGCGCTCTTCTCCGAGAAATATTGATAGAGCGAGCCGATCGAGATGCCGGCCAGCGCCGCGACCTCGTTCATCTTCACCTGATCACTGCCGGTGCGCACGATGAGCTCCGACGCCATAGCGAGAATGCGTTCGAGCCGATCCCGGCTGCGCTGCTGCATCGGCTTACGCCGCGCCGCCGGGGTTTCCTGATCAAGACGATCGGTCGCGTGTTCGATTATGTCCATTCGCGCTCCAGGCTGTTGACAAGCCAAAATGTGAGTATATATCACATTTAATGTGAGTAATGCTCACGTTAAGGCGAGGAGTGGACCATGACAAGCGGAAACATGACGGCCCTGCCCGGCACCATTCTCGTGCTCGGCGGCACTGGAAAGACCGGCAGCAGGGTGGCAGCGCGGCTGTGGGACACGGGCCATCAAGTGCAAATCGGATCGCGTTCGGCAACGCCCCGTTTCGACTGGGACGATCGCGGAACCTGGGGCGCGGCGCTGGCCGGCGTTTCCGCGGTCTATGCCGCCTATCAGCCCGACCTTTGCGTACCCGGCGCGGTCGAGACCGTCACCGATTTTTTCGACGTCGCGGCCAAGGCGGGCGTCGCCAATGTCGTACTGTTGTCCGGACGCGGAGAACCCGAGGCCCTGGATGCCGAATGCGCGCTGCAGGCGACCGCACTCGACTGGACGATCATCCGCGCGAGCTGGTTCTTCCAGAATTTCAGCGAGAATTATTTCCTCGACGAAATCCTTGCCGGCGAGATCGCGCTGCCCGACGGCCTTGCCGATGAGCCGTTCGTCGATGCCGAGGATATCGCCGACATCGCCTTCGCGGCGCTGACCGGCAACCGCCACAACCACCAGATCTATGAAGTCACCGGACCGCACGCGATCGGCTTTCCCGATGCGATCGCGCAGATCGCAACCGCCACGGGCCGCGAGATCGCTTATCACAAGATGCCGATGGAGATGTATCGCCAAAGCCTGGAGGCCGCGCAGCTACCCGTCGATGTCATCGACCTGATCGTCTATCTCTTCGACACCGTGCTCGACGGGCGCAACCTTCGCACCACCGATGACGTCCAACGCGCACTCGACCGCGCGCCGGGCAATTTCGCCGATTATGTCGCGCGCACCGCAGCGACCGGCGTGTGGGAGGCGAAGCGATGACCGGCAAATCGATCCCAACGCTGCTCCTGCTTGCCACCGCCGTCACCAGCGCGCTGACCGCAGGCGTGTTCTACGCCTTTTCCTCCTTCGTGATGGCTGGTCTCGGCAAGGTTTCGGGCGATCAGGGCGCCAATGCGATGAATGCGATCAACCTGACCGTTATCACACCAAGCTTCATGATCCTGTTCATTGGCACCACGCTGCTCTGCACCTTGTTGGGCGGCTGGGCGCTGATGTCCTTCTCGGACCTGGACTCCAAGCTTATCCTGACCGCTTGCCTCGCCTATCTGATCGGCTGTTTCGGCGTGACCATGGCGTTCAATGTCCCGCTGAACGATCAGCTCGCCGCTGCCTCCCCGGCCGAAATCGGCGCGATCTGGCAGAATTACCTGCGCGTCTGGACGCAGTGGAACACAGTCCGCACGGTCGCCCCGACGATCTCGGCGATCCTTTTGATCATCGTGCTTATTCGGCGCTGAGCGGAAAAAAATCGCCTCGACACACCCGCTTAAGGAAAACAATCCTTAACCGGGTCGCGTTAAACCCGTTCCAGCGATCGGAACGGGCCGACCGGCCAAGCCGCGGAACCAAGATGAGCTTCATGCAGGAGATCGGTACGCTGGAGCGGCAACTCCGAACCAGTCGCCAGATGTTCCGCGCGAGTTTCCATGCCGCGGCGATCGGCAAGGCGATCATCAGCGTCACCGGCCAGTGCGTCGAAGTGAACCACTCCTTTGCGACGATGCTCGGCTATGCGGCCGAAGATCTTACGGGCATGCACTTTTCCGACTTCACCCACCCTCATGACATCAAGGCCGACCTCCATCTGTTCGAAAGCGTGATGCGCGGCGAGCGCGACACTTATCAAATGGAGAAACGCTATCTGCGGCACGACGGCGAGATCCTGCATGTCCTGCTCAGCGTGACCGTGGTGCGCGAAGAGGACGGCACACCGATCCAGTTCATCTCCGAAATCGTCGACCTGAGCGAGCGCCGGCGAGTCGGCCTCGAACTGCAGGAGGCGAACGCCAGGCTGCGTGAGCAAGTGGTGCGCGATCATCTGACCGGATTGTACAATCGTCGCGGTTTTGAGGAGATGCTCTCCACGCCGATCGGGACGGGCAATCTGGGCGCTCGTTCGGCCTGTCTGTTGCTGATCGACCTCGACAATTTCAAGCATATCAACGACCATATGGGTCACACGGCCGGTGACATGGTGCTGTGCGAAGTGGGCAAAAGGTTGCCGCGACAGGTGCGCGAGAGCGATTATGTCGCGCGTGTCGGCGGAGACGAATTCGGCATCATCCTGCTCGATGCCGACCGGTCTCTCGCCGAGACGATCGCCGAACGGATCGTCGTCGAACTCGGGTCGGCCTTCCAGATCAAGGGATCATGCGCGCATATCGGCGCGAGCGTCGGGATATCCTGTTCCGGCGGTGGCAAGGTCACCCTGCGCGAGATGATGGCCCAGGCCGATGTCGCGCTCTACGCCGCGAAACGCGCCGGTCGCGGGCAATGGAGTCTGGCGACCTAACTTCCCCTTCTACAAGGGAAGAGCTCGGCGCTTCGCACCGAGTGATGCGCTTCGCTGTCACACCCTCCCCTTACCCCTGCCATGAAGGGAGGGGATTGAAACAGCGGACTTAGCCGCCCCCGTTCAGGCGCCGCAGGATTCGCGGACGATCAGGTTGGTGGGCAGGCGTTCGGGCTGATAATTATTCTCGTGATCGAGGATCCTCGACACCAGTTTTCGTCCACCCTCCTGCGTGTCCTGCCGGATCGTGGTCAGCGCCGGCGTGCTCAGGCGGCTGAGCAGCATATCGTCATAACCGACCACCGAAACATCTTCGGGCACCGACAGGCCGACGCGCCGGATCGCGCGGATCGCGCCGAGTGCGATCAGGTCGCTCGACGCCACGATTCCGTCGAACGCCACGCCGCGGCGAAGCAGGCCGCTGACCGCCGCTTCGGCGGATTCCAATTCGAATTCGACCGGCGCGACCAGCTTTGGATCGACCTCCAGCCCGCTCTCCTTCATGCCGTCGAGATAACCGCGGCGGCGCTGCAATGCCTCGGGATCATTGCCGCCGAGAAAGATGATCGTCTTGCGGCCCATCCGCGCCAGATGCAGCGTGGCCCGCCTGCCGCCGGCCAGATTGTCGGTGCCGATCGAGCAATATTTCTGCCCCGGCAGCTCGGCACCCCACACGACGAAGCGCGCATCGGTCCCGGCCAGCCGGTTGAGTGCATCGTGCAGCATGCTCTGGCCGAGAAAGATCACGCCGCTGGCGCGGCTCGTCGTGGTGGTCAGGACCAGGTCCTCGTAATTCTTCGGCGCGGTATGGCTGACGGTGACATCGCACGCCCGCGCACGCGCCGCCTCGCCGATATTGGCGAGCAGTTCGAGGAAGAACGGATGCGACAATGGCAGCGGCCCGCCGCGCATATGCGGCGTCACGATGGTGATCGCGCCTTCCGCGCCGATCGGGCCGGATGGCATGTAGTGGCGGAACGGATATTCATGGTCGCGCGCCAGCGCCCAGATGCGCTGTTTGGTACGCGTGCTGATCAGCGGCTGATCGTTGAGCGCGCGCGACACCGTCGAAACCGAGACTCCGGCGAGCTTGGCTAGGTCCTGCAGTGTTGTATTGTTGTTGCTCCTGCTGCCCATTGCGTCCAAGCTTAACCACCGATTTCGACCACCTTAATGCATCGAAACGGGGGGAATGCAAGCAAGGGGAGGACCGCGTGCGACAACGCGGGATCGGTACAGCGACCCACATGGGAACCCGAATGGCGGCCCGAATGCCGGGGAGGCCGCGCCTTGCATTCTTTCAGATATGGAACCTGTGCTGCGGCCTGTTCGGGGTGCAAATCGCCTGGGGCCTGCAGAACGTCAACACCAGCCGCATCTTCCAGACGATGGGCGCGGACGTCGATGAACTCGCCATATTATGGATCGCGGCACCGATCACCGGCCTGCTGGTGCAGCCGATTATCGGCCATCTCAGCGATCGCACGCGCGGGCCGCTCGGTCGCCGCCGGCCCTATCTGCTTGGCGGCGCGATCCTGAGCGCGCTGGCGCTGTTTGCCATGCCCAATGTCCATTCGCTGCTGTCGGCAAGCCTGATGCTGTGGCTGCTCACCGCGTCGATCAATGTCGCGATGGAGCCGTTCCGCGCCTTCCTCGCCGATATGCTGCCCGAAGAACAGCGCACTACCGGCTTTGCGATGCAGGTATTCTTTATCGGGCTTGGCGCGGTCTTCGCATCGGCTTTACCCTGGATGCTGACTCACTGGTTCGGGGTGAGCGGCCAGGCCGGACCGGGGCAGTTGCCGCTATCGGTTCATCTGGCATTCTATATCGGCGGCACGACTCTGCTCGTGGCGGTAATGTGGACGGTGTTCACCACGACGGAGAGTCCCGGCCCGCTCGACACACCCGAGCTGGCCGGCCACACCGTGCCGACCGCCAGCGGCAGCGCCGCGCTCACGCGCGCCGGCATGTTATGGGCGATCGGCGGAATCGCGCTCGCGCTGATCGCCGCGGTGCAGGGATATGAACGCGAAATCTATGTCGTCGCGGCGATCGCCCTGCTGTTCGGCGTGACGCAGATCGCAGCGGTGTGGCTGCGCCGTGCCGGCCGGACCTCGCTTGGGCTGATCGAGATCGTCGAGGACATATTGCACATGCCCCGCGTGATGCGACGGCTGGCGGTGGTCCAGTTCTTCACCTGGTTCGGCATGTTCGCGATGTGGGTCTATGCCGTCCCGGCGGTCGCCACGCGCCATTATCGCACCACCGACGTCGCATCCGCCACCTATGGCGCGAGTGCGGACTGGGTCGGCATATTGTTCGCGGGCTATAATGGCGTGGCGGCGATCGTCGCTCTTCTGCTGCCCGCGCTGGTTGCGCGGATCGGCCGGCGCGCGAGCCATGCTTTATGCCTGCTGCTCGGCGCCGTGGGGCTGGTCGGGTTCGTCCTGCTCGACGATCCCCGGCTGTTATGGTTGCCCGCGATCGGCATCGGCTGCGCCTGGGCGTCGATCCTCTCGATGCCCTACGCGATGCTGTCCGACGCGGTGCCATCGCATAAAATGGGCGTCTATATGGGCATTCACAACATGTTCCTGGTGCTGCCGCAGCTCATCGCCGCCACCGTACTCGGCTTTCTGGTCGAGCATGTGTTCGGCGGGCAGGCGATATCGGCGCTTGCCCTGGCGGCTGGATCACTCGCGCTGGGCGCTGTCTGCACATTGGCCATTCCCGAAAAGACCGACTGCGCCACCATCGCTTGAACTTTCGACCATCCCGCGCACCGTAGTGATCCGGCTCTGGCGAGTCGGCGATTTTTCGCTGCGTCGAGCCCGATCAATGCAAATGTTGCATAAACTGCTTCGCTCTGGATTGGTTTTCGGGAAATGCGCGCGTCATTCATCAACGCATGATTACTGATCCCGGGACCGATTTACTCGATTGTCGCCGAAAATATCCTGTGATATCAACTGATAAATCAGTATCGCGTCAGGTGAGATTATCGCTCTTGCGTTCGCCGCAAGTTTACGCAAAGATATGCAAGTTGGAGCTTGGGGGTCGATCAGCGATCCTGCGGCTCGATCATCCAGCGGGCATGACTGCAACAAAGCAGCGCCGCGGACCGAGGGGGGATATTTTATGGGATTTCGCGCACCGCGCGCGCTGCCTCGATCGGGCCGGAACACCGCCATGCCGGTGTTCGCGATCGCGGCGCTTCGAACATCTTTGCCATTACCGACCCGGTGCCGCGCGGCGCCGGGCATTCGGTTGACGGCCTGAATTGGGGATGGTGTCGGGCAAGGCTGCCCCGGCATCTGTGTAGTGGAAGATCGATCGCTTCGTTCGAGAAGCGGCAAACGGGAGGGGATATGATGAAAGACATGCGTTCGAATCGGGGCCGTGGCGCCATTTTGTGTGGGGCGTCGCTGACGGCGCTGATGGCGATGGGCTTGGGTGGCGCTGCACAGGCGCAGACGTCGCTCGCTGCCAACGCAGTGGCCGATGCAGCGGTCCAGCCGCAATCATCGTCCGGCAGCGCGCCGGCGACGGACGTGGCAGCCGACGATACCGACATTGTCGTGGTCGGCGTGCGCCAGGCGCTCGCAACCGCGCAAAATACCAAGAAGAACGCCGACACGGTGGTCGATTCGATCTCGGCGACGGACATCGGCGCCTTTCCCGACAAGTCGGTCGCGGCAGCACTTCAGCGCGTGCCCGGTATCACCGTCTCGCGCCTCCAGTCGAGCGACGACAGCACCCATCCTTCGGGCGAACCGACCGGCGTGCTGATCCGCGGCCTGCCGCAGGTCCGCACCGAGTTCAACGGCCGCGACAGTTTCTCCGCCGACGCATCGCGCGGGCTCAACTTCAACGACGTCTCGCCGGAACTCATGGCGGGCGTCGACGCCTACAAGAACCAGACCGCCGAGATGATCGAGGGCGGCATCGCCGGAACGGTCAATTTGCGCACTCGCCTGCCGCTCGATACCGAGGGCCTGCTTGTCGCGGGCAATTTCAAGGCCACTTATGGCGACCGGTCCAAGGACTGGAATTATGAATATTCCGGTATCCTGAGCTATTCGGCCGATACCGCCATCGGCAAATTCGGCCTGCTCGCCAATTACGCCCATTCGCATGTCGTGACGCGCACCGAGAGCGTGATCATGGACAAGATCGACACCTATTGCTCGGCCGGTGCGGTCGATGCCTTAGGCCAGGCGATCATCAGCGCCGACGGCACGATCGGCTGTACCGCCAATCCGTTCGGCGGCACCAGCTGGGCCTATGCGCCCGACGGTATCCGCTATTCGCAGGTCGATTATGATCGCACCCGGCGCGGCATCGCGCTGGCCGCGCAATATGAGGATCCGACCGGCGATTTCCGCGCCAGTGTGCAATATAATGATTCCAGATATCGCAATGCCTGGCTCGAGCGCGCCTCGCACACGCTCTTCGACGGCAATTATTACGGCACGTCCGCCTTCAACCCGCGCTCGTCAACCACCCTCGGCCCAGCACCCGGCACGTCCGCCTTCGTGTTCGGCCCGAACGGAATGCTGCAATCGGGCACGCTGACCCAGGGTCATGGCACTTGGCGCGGCAGTTTCGACAGTGTGCAGACCGCGATCGACACCGGCTCGGCCGTTCCCGGCCTGCCGTTCGTCAATTTCTGCGGCGCCGGATCGTCCTGCAGTTCGCTGCGCGATGGCCTTTACTTCCAGAACGAAGCACGGAACTTCGATCATAGCGAACGGACCCAGGATCTTTCCGCCAATATCAAATGGGATCTGAACGACCGGCTCCACCTCAATCTGGATGTGCAGAAGATCTGGGCCCACACCAAAAACAACGACATTCTGGTCGCCGTCGGATCGATGGCGAACATGGAATACAGCGTGGACCGCGACGGCACGCCGACGGTCAATCTGTTGCCGGGTTCGAACGTCAATTATGCGCCGGGCGGGCTCGCCAATCCGCACAATTACTGGCTTCCGTTCATCCAGGGCCATCTGGAAGACAATGACGCGGACGAGTTCGCGCTGCGCGGCGACGTGGAATATGAGTTCGCCGATGGCGGTTGGCTCAACTCGCTCAAAGTCGGTGTGCGCTATGCCGATCGCAGCCAGACGGTGCGCTATTCGACCTTCAACTGGTCGCCGATCGCCGCCCCCTGGAACTGCAACGGGCCAGGCTTCAACATCGACAACACCGCGCCGGCCGTTTACCCCGCCTGTGCGCAGCCGCATGACGATTTCCAGGGCTATGGTGCGGGTATCTGGGAATCGACCAGCCTGGGCAGCGGTTTCTACAATGGCAATGTCTATGACAATGGCAATTTGGTCTATCTGAACCGCGAGACGCTCAGGAATTTCGACTCTCTCGTCTCATCGCTGAGCAAGCCTAACACCAACTCGCCGCTCGACCCCGGCTGGTCGCCGATCTGCGACCGGAGCGGCCTCATCGCCGATAGCTGTTTCCTGCCGCAGGAAGTGATGCAGGTAAAAGAAAAGACGACCGCCGGCTATGCGATGCTGCGCTTCGGCGGGGATGACAAGACGATCTTCGGAGACGTTGGCATTCAGGGCAATATCGGCGTCCGCGTGGTCAGGACCAGTATCGACAGCGTCGGCAATATCGGTTTTCCGAATGCGAATACTTTTGATAATGCGACACCCTGTTCGGGTCCCCGGCCCGTCAATTGGGTCGTAAATCCAAGCTGCTTTCTGACACCTACGGTTCGAGCCTTCGCAAATGGCGGAAGCGAAGCCAACAATTACAAGACAGACTATACCAACGTCCTGCCGACCTTGAACGTTCGCTTCGGTCTCGACAGCAAGCAGTTCATCCGCTTCGCGGCATCGCGCGCCATGTCCCGTCCGGATTTCGGCCTGTTGCGGAATTTCGTCGCCATTCAGGCACCGGTCTACGACGGCACCGCAACCTCCCCCTATATCGTGCGTGACGCACAGGGAAACATCACGGGATATAATTTCGTGTTCCGCGCGGAATCGGGTTTTGCCGGACTGAAGCCGGTACTCGCCGATCAGTTCGACCTCACCTATGAACGTTATATGGGCAAGAGCAGCTCATTCAGCTTCGGCGCGTTCTACAAACAGCTGCACAACAGCATCGCCTATGGCGACTTCACGCGTGAACTCACCAACAATGGCTCGACCCAGACGGTGTTGTTGCGCGGGCCGCGCAACGAGAAGGGCGGCGGCAAGCTCTATGGCTTCGAAGCTGCGTACCAGACCTTCTTCGACTTCCTGCCCGGAGCGCTCAAGGGTCTGGGTACCCAGGTCAACTACACCTTCGTCAAACAGTCGGGGATCAACAATTCGAACCTGATCGCCGTGGGCGCGCTCGATGCCGGCGGCACCGGTGGCCAGGGCGCCGGGCTGGACGTGAGCGGCGGCCGCGGCCCGGTGATCGATTCGCATCGCCTGGCGGGTATCTCCGATCACACCTTCAACATTGTCGGCCTGTACGAATATGGCCCGGTCGGCCTCCGCGTCGCCTATAACTGGCGGTCGCGCTTCCTGACCAACAATCTCGACTGCTGTATCGGCCTGCCGGTGTTCCAGAAGGCAGCCGGTTTCCTCGACGGGTCGCTGCGCGTCTCGGTCAATAAATATATCGAGCTGTCGGTCGAGGGATCGAACCTGCTCAACACGACGACGGTGTATCAGCAGCAGATCTTCGGCGACACGATAAGGACACCGGGCGCCAAGCCGGTCTTTCTCGACTCGAACTGGGGACGCAGCGACCGGCGCTTCCAGTTCGGCGCGCGGTTCAAGTTCTGACCTTCCCTTGGCGTCGTCGCGCACTGCGGCGACGCCTTTTTTCCGATGTGGTCGGGTAACAGACGCGCGTGCAGCAGGAAGAAGCAACCATGCCCCCGCCCCCGTTCGGGATCGTCCCCCGGTTCAGGATCGTCATCGTCGGCGGCGGCACGGCTGGCTGGATGTGCGCGGCGGGGCTGATCGGGCGGCTCGACCCGGCGGACTATGCGGTCACCCTGATCGAGTCGGACGAGATCGGCACGGTCGGCGTCGGCGAGGCGACCCTGCCGCACATCAAGATCTTCAACGACATGCTCGGCATCGACGAAGCCGAATTCATGCGCGAGACCCAGGCCACGTTCAAACTGGGCATCCAGTTTCGCGACTGGCACCGCAAGGGCGAGGCTTATATCCACCCGTTCGGCGTGTTCGGCGAACCATGGGGCGGGGTCGATTTCCAACATCACTGGGTCCGTGCACGACTGGCGGGCCGCGACGTCGCACCGCTCGACGCCTATTCCTATGCGGTCACCGCTGCCCGGCTCCATGCCTTTGAATTTCCCAACGAAGACCTCAAATCGATCCGCTCGACCTATGCTTATGCCTATCATTTCGACGCCGGCCTTTATGCCCAGTTCCTGCGCCGGTGGACGGTCGCGCGCGGGGGCCGGCGGATCGAGGGTCTGGTCAACGACATCGCGCGTGACGCGCAATCGGGCGATATCACGGCGCTGACGCTGAAATCCGGCGAGCGGATCGAAGGCGATCTGTTCGTCGACTGCACGGGTTTCCGCTCGATGCTGATCGGCGGCACATTTGACGTCGCATGGCAGGATTGGACGCACTGGCTGCCATGCGATCGCGCGCTGGCGGTGCCGTGCGACCGGACGGATGACTTCCCGCCCTATACGCGGTTGACGGCGCAGCGCGCCGGCTGGACCTGGCGCATTCCGCTGCAGCACCGGACCGGCAATGGTTACGTCTTTTCGAGCCAGTTCATCGAGGTCGAGGACGCACGCGACACGTTGCTCGCCCAACTCGACGGTGCGGCGCAGGGAGAGCCGAGACTGCTGCGCTTCTCGCCCGGTCGACGGGTTCGGGCATGGGCGGGCAATTGCGTCGCGATCGGCCTGGCGAGCGGTTTTCTCGAACCGCTGGAATCGACCAGTATCTTCCTGATCCAGGCCGCGGTCATCGACCTGATCAACCTGATGCCGTCCGCCGGTCAAAGCGGAAAGATCGACCCGCGGCTGGCGAGCGAGTTCAACCGTCTCGCCGAGATGCAATATGAGCGTGTGCGCGACTTCCTGATTCTGCATTACATCGCCAATGAGCGGATCGGCGAACCGCTGTGGGACTATGTCCGCGACATGACGGTGCCCGACAGCCTGGCACACAAGATCGAACTGTTCCGATCGCGCGCGACCGCCCCCAATTACCAATATGGACTGTTCGCGCGCGACAGCTGGCTGTCGGTGCTGATCGGGCAAGGGATCATGCCGGGCGGTTATGACCGGCTGGCCGATGCGCTTGACCTCGACACGCTCGACACGAAGCTGACCGACCTGGCCGACCGGATCGCGACCAACACTGCGGCGATGCCGTCGCACAGCGAGTTCGTAGCGGGGTATTGTGCCGGCGCCGATGTGGCGGGGATGCCGTCATGAGTGACCTGGCGCCGAGCCGGGTGGTGGTCGCCGGCCGCGACGCGGCGTTGTGGATCTCGGCCAGCGTCATCCAGCGCGCGCTGGGGCCGGCCGGGGTGAAGGTCGAGGCGGTCGAGCTGCCGAGCCGATTGCGCGCCGCCGATGTCATCGTGACGCAGCCGCCGCTCGAGGCGCTGCACAACCAGCTGCGGCTCGATGAGGCCGTGTTGCTGCGTACGACCGGCGGCAGTTTTTCCTTCGGGCAGAATTTCGTCGACAGCAGCGGCACGACCCCGTCCTTCATGCACGCGAGCGGATCCTATGGCGCGCCGATCGATCGCAACGCCTTCTTCCCTTATTGGGTCAAGGCACGCGCGTTCGGGCTGGATGTCGCGTTCGAGGATTTCTGCCTGACCGCCGCCGCCGCGAAGCAGGGGCGGATGATGCTGCCGGACGAAGCAACCGAGACGTTTGGCCGGACCGATTATGCCTATCACCTGCCGGCCATTCGTTATGTCGCCACGCTGAAATCGCTGGCCGCTCGGTTCGGCGTGGTCATCAATCGTGCGAGCGAGATGAGCGTCGAGCGCGACGCCGAACACGGTATCCGCGCGCTGACACTCGACGGTGGGCGCCGAATCGATGGCGAACTGTTCGTCGATACGACCGGACCAGAAGCGTTGCTGATCGGCAAAGCACTGGGCGTCGGGCGCGAGTCCTGGCGCGCGCAATTCGGGGTCGATCGCAAGCTGAGCGCGCAGGCACCGCACTTCGCCTCGGTTCCAGCCTATGGCGAGATCCGCGCTTCGGCCGCAGGCTGGACCGGGCTGTTCCCCAGCCAGATCGCGACCCATCTCGTCCACGCTTATTCGAGCGCCCGGTGCAGCGACGATGACGCGCTGCGCGCCATGGTGGTGGCATCGGGGCTGAACGTCACCGACGCGGCGATCGAGACGATCGATCCCGGTCGAAGTCTCTCCGCATGGGAAGGCAATTGCATCGCGATCGGCGCGGCCGCGTGCGCATTCGACCCGGTCCATGGCGTCGATCTCCATGCAAGCCAATTGGGGCTGGTCCATCTGCTTCAGCTGTTCCCGGTGAGCGGGCAGTTCGCCGCCGAACGCGCCGAATACAACCGGCTGATGCGATCCGCGCAGGAGCGCGTGCGCGACTTCCAGGCGGCCTATTATGCGCTCAACCGCTATGGCGATTCCCCGTTCTGGTCGGCGGCGCGCGAGGGCGAGCGGCCGGACTCGCTGGCGCACAAGATCGCGACCTTCGCGGCACGCGGCGATGTCGCGCCGATGGAGGACGAGAGCTTCTCGATCGACAGCTGGCAGGCGCTGTTCGTCGGCCTGGGGCTGATGCCCGAAACCTGGCCGCCGGCGATCAATCGTACCCAGGCCGATTTAATGAAGCAGGAGTTCCGCCGCATCCTGGGTTTCATCAAGCAGGAGGTGCTGAAACAGCCGACGCACGATGGGTATCTGGCCAGCTTCTGCCGGAGCGAAGCGGCATGAACGCGGCCGTGGCACATCACCTGGAGATCGACCCGTTCGATGCCTTGCCGCGCGTCGCGAGCGGATCGGCCGCCTCCCCCGCCGAGCTGCAGGCCCTGGCGGCGGCCGGACTACCGCTGGTGCTGACCGGCCTGTTCGATACCTGGCCGGCGCTGGCGGCGGGGCGACAATCGGCCGAACGGCTCAACGACTATCTTCGGGCGATGGATCGCGGCCTACCGGGGCCGGTGATGGAAGCGCCGGCGCGGAGCGGCGGGCGCTTTGGTTATGCCGCCGACCTGCGCGAGTTCAGCTTCTCCAAGCGTCAGCGTGCGATGCGCGAGACGCTCGACCGGATCGAGCGGCTGACCGGCATGCCCGATGCGCCCTATGTCGCGATCCAGATGCTGCCACTGGCCAGCGACCTGCCCGATTTCGTGCGTGACAACCCGATGCCGCTACTGCCGGCCGTGCCGCCGCGCTTGTGGCTGGGCGGCGCAGTACGCACCCAGACGCATAACGATCGCGACCATAATCTCGCTTGCGTGATTGCGGGCCGGCGGCGCTTCCTGCTCTTCCCGCCCGACCAGGTCGGCAATCTTTATATCGGCCCGTTCGACAACCCGCCGCCTTTGTCGCTGGTCGATCCCGAAGCGCCCGATCTCGATCGTTTCCCGCGTTACCGCGACGCGATCGGCGCGGCGCAGGTGGCATATCTCGCGCCGGGCGATGCGATCCTGATGCCGAAATATTGGTGGCATCATGTGACCTCGCTCGATCCGTATAATGCGATGGTCAATTACTGGTGGGGCGACGCCGCAACCGGCATCGAAAACCCAAACGACATATTCCTGACCGCCCTGCTCGCGATCAAGGATCTGCCGCCGGGCGAGCGCACCTATTGGCGTGCGATGTTCGAGACATATGTTTTTGCTGACGACGACAACGCCGTTGCGCACATCCCCGCGCCGCTGCGCGGCCTGCTCGGGCGCGCCAGCCAGCACTTGCGGGCGACATTGAAACAGCAATTGCTCAAGGCCTTTCTCAAATCCCCCTGACGCCGCCGCCCCGGCCCCTTGCTCCCCAGAAAAGAGACCTGATGATGATCTTCCGTTCCCTCCTAACGCTTGCCGCATTAAGCGGTGCGACCGCCGCGCAAGCCGCAACGCGCGAATGTGCCCAGTCGCCGGGCAAGGTGATCGAGGTCTGTGTGTTCGTCGAGGGCGGCCAAGCCTTTTACGCCGTGAGCCGCAAGGGCGCCGTCGTGCTCGCGCCCTCTGCGCTTGGGCTGCAGTTCGCGGGCGAGCCGGGTACGCGCTACAGTGCGGTGAGTGCCGCGCGGCGCACGACCTCGGACAGCAATTGGGAACAACCCTGGGGCGAACAGCGCCTCATCCGCGACAATCATACCGAGTTGAGCGTGACGCTGTCCGGCGACACGCCGCTCAACAAAAGCGTCGGCCTGACCTTCCGCCTGTTCGATGACGGGATCGGGTTTCGCTACGGCTATGGCGCGATTCCCGCCGGCCAGGCCGTGTCGGTGACTGGCGACCGCACCCAGTTCCACACCGTCGGTGCCTATCAGGCCTGGTGGTATCAGGGCCTCGGCCAGGAGCGCGACGAATATCTCTATACCCAGACCGATGCGCGGCGCATCACGCTCGCCGAGACGCCGCTGACCCTGAAAGGCGAGAACGGGCTGTACCTGTCGTTCCACGAAGCGGCTCTGGTCGATTTCCCGAGCATGCTTCTCGAAGGTAATGGCACCGGCACCTTGACCGCTTGGCTAATGCCCTGGCCGGACGGCGTGCTGGCGCGCAAGACCGGTCCGTTCACCACGCCGTGGCGCACCATATTGATCGGCGACAGCGCCGGCGCGCTCGCCGACAGCCGGATCGAACTCAATCTCAACGAGCCGAGCAAGATCGCCGATATCTCGTGGTTCAAGCCGGGCAAATATGTCGGCGTGTGGTGGGAAATGCATCTCGCCAAAACCACCTGGGGCAGCGGCGTGCGACATGGAGCGACCACCGCCAATGTCGAACATTATATGGACTTCGCCGCAAAGTACGGATTCGACGGCGTGCTGGTCGAGGGCTGGAACCAGGGCTGGGATGGCGACTGGATCGCCAATGGCGACAAGTTCAGCTTCACCAAATCCTATCCCGATTTCGACCTGAAGTCGATCATCGCTTATGGCAAAGCCAAGGGCGTCAAGCTGATCGGGCATCACGAGACCGGCGGCGCGGTGGTCAATTACGAGAACCAGATCGAGGACGCGATGAAGCTCTATCAGAGCGTTGGCGTGTCCGCGGTGAAGACCGGCTATGTGCGGCACAGCGGTGAGATTATCGACGCACAAGGTGGCCATCAATGGTTCGCCGGGCAATATATGGTGCGTCACAATTTGCACGCAGCCCAGGTCGCGGCGAAATATCACATCGCGATCGACGCGCATGAACCGGTCAAGGACACCGGCATGCGCCGCACCTGGCCGAACATGATCAGCCGCGAAGGCGCGCGCGGCCAGGAATTCAATGCCTGGGGCAGGCCGACCAACCCGCCCGAGCACACCGTGATCCTGCCCTTCACGCGCATGCTGGGGGGGCCGATGGATTATACCCCGGGCATTTTCGACATCCCGCGCGGCACGACCGAACTGACACGGCGCGTACAATCGACCTTGGCGACGCAGCTCGCGCTCTATGTCGTGCTTTACAGCCCGGTGCATATGGCGGCCGACCTGCCGGAGAATTACGAAGCGCGGCCTGACGCGTTCCAGTTCGTCCGCGACGTACCGACCGATTGGGAGACATCGAAGACGCTGGCCGGCGAGATCGGCGACTATATCGTCGTCGCGCGCCAGCCACGCAGCGGCAAGGACTGGTTCCTCGGCGCGCTGACCGATGAGTCCGCGCGCAAACTGACCCAGCCGCTCGACTTCCTCACGCCGGGCAAGAAGTATGAAGCGCAAATCTATCGCGACGGGCCGGGCGCGGATTACCGCACCAACCCGACCGCGCTTCAGGTCGTCAAACAGGCCGTGACCAGCAAGGATAGCCTGACCTTCGATATGGCGCCCGGCGGCGGCACGGCGATTCGGTTCAGGCTGATCGATTGATGCGGTAGCGATTCCCCAATATCAGGCGGCGGCGTTATACAGGCGATATGAGGCGGCAGCGCAGGATCAGGATTTTCTTCGATGGCGGCTGCCGCCCCAACCCCGGCGAAATGGAGATCGCGGTCGTCGCGTTGGGCCGCACTTATGTCTCGCAGAATCTCGGGCTCGGTACGAACAGCGACGCCGAGTGGCTGGCGCTGATCGAGGGTTTGCGTATCGCGCGGTCGCTCGACCTGACCAACTTCGTGCTGGTCGGCGATTCCGCGATGGTGGTGAACCAGGCCAATGGCGCTAAATGCGGCAGCACCGAACTTCGCGCCCATCTGGAAACATTCCGGGCACTCGCTTTGCCTTTGGGCAGCGCGCGGGTCAGACGGATCGGGCGAGCGCAGAATCTCGCCGGGATCGCGTTGGCGAATTTACACGATCGCTGAACGGGCCCACCTGGCTTCGCGGCTTGCGCGGACGGTTAGAGTCGTACGCCCGGTCGATGCGGTCGAGTGATGCCGGGCTTTCTGCCGGCGGCGCGCGCTGTTAGCATCGTGCCCGATCAGAGGCGCGACGCGGGATATTCCAGATGACCGACACTTGTCCCCATCAACAGGGCATCGCGGATGTGACGCCGAGCGCGGATGGCTGCGAGGAATGTATGCGCATCGGCAGCTGGTGGGTCCATCTACGGCTGTGCCGGACCTGTGGCCATGTCGGTTGCTGCGACGATTCGCCCAACAAGCACGCGACCAGACATTACCATGCCACCAGCCATCCGATCATCGAGGGTTATGATCCGCCCGAAGGATGGGGCTGGTGTTATGTCGATGAAATCGACTTCGACCTGAGCGACCGGATGACGCCGCACCCGCGGCCGATCCCGCGATTCATCTAGGGCAGGGGAAATGATGCGATGTCGATAAAAGCCGCGCTGCTGGCGCTTTACCTGTCCATCCCTGCGGTCGCGCATGCCGCGCCCGGCGCGGAGATGCTGCGCTGGAAGGCGCAGGCGGCGCGGGTCACCATCACGCGCGACGATTGGGGCATTGCGCATGTCGCCGGGCGCAGCGACGCCGATGCGGTGTTCGGCATGATCTACGCCCAGGCGGAGGATGATTTCGGGCGGGTCGAGGCCAATTACCTGACCGCGCTGGGCCGCACAGCCGAGGCGCAGGGCGAGGCGAAGATCTGGCAGGATCTGCGCCAGCGTCTCTATGCCGATCCGGTCGGCCTGAAGGCGCGCCATCGCGCCAGCCCGGCCTGGCTGCGCAGCCTGATGCAGGCCTGGGCCGATGGGCTGAACTATTATCTCGCGATGCACCCGCAAGCGCATCCTGCTGTGCTGACCCGTTTCGAGCCGTGGATGGCGCTGTCCTTCACCGAGGGTAGCATCGGCGGCGATATCGAGCGGATTCCGCTATCCGGCCTGGCCAGTTTCTACGGCAAGCAGCAAGTCGCCGCGACCGCCGAGGAGCGCGGGGCTATTCCGAAAGAACCACGCGGATCGAACGGCATCGCGATCGCACCGAGGAACACGGTCGCCGGCCGCGCGCTGTTGCTGATCAACCCGCACACCAGTTTCTATTTCCGGTCCGAGCTGCAGATGACCAGCAGCGAGGGCCTCAACGCCTATGGCGCGGTGACCTGGGGACAATTCTTCATCTATCAGGGCTTCAATTCGAAGGTCGGCTGGATGCACACATCGTCCGGCGTCGACAATGTCGATCAGTTCGCCGAAGACATGGTGCGGCAGAATGGCAAGACCTTCTATCGCTATGGCAAGGCATTGCGGCCGGTGACCAGCGACACGATCGCCCTCGCCTTTCGCAAGCCCGACGGATCACGAAGCGAGCGATCGTTCACTGTCTATCGCACGCATCATGGGCCTGTGGTCGGCGAGCAGAAAGGACGCTGGATCGCCCAGGCGCTGATGTGGAAACCGATACCCGCGCTCGAACAAAGCTGGCTGCGCACCAAGGCGACCGATCTCGGCTCCTATCTCAAGGTCGCGGCACGCCAGGCCAATTCATCCAACGATACGCTGTTCGCCGACAGCAAGGGAGAGATCGCTTATCTCCACCCGCAATTCGTCCCGATCCGCAGCGATCTGTTCGATTATACTCAGCCTGTCGACGGATCGGATCCGGCGACCGACTGGAAGGGGCTGCATCCGCTCGCCACGCTGCCGAGCGTGATCGATCCCACGGTCGGCTGGGCCAAGAACACCAATAACTGGCCGTGGACGGCGGCCGGCCGGGACAGTCCAAAGGCGGCGGATTTCCCGCGATACATGGACGATGCGGGCGAGAATGCGCGTGGCGTGCATGCCGATATGCTGTTGGCGGGTCGGCATGATTTCACACCCGAGCGGTTGATCGCGGCGGCGTATGACAGCTACCTGCCCGCCTTCGCCACGTTGATCCCGCAGCTCACCGCCGCCTTCGACGCGCTGCCCGCCGCCGACCCCGCGCGCGTCAGGCTCGCCGGGCCGATCACTGCGCTGAAGGGTTGGGATTATCGCTGGGGCGCCCAATCCGAGGCGACCTCGCTAGCTGTGTTCTGGGGTGATGCGCTGTGGGGCGAGGTCGGGTCGTTCGCTCAGGCCGAGCGGATCGACATGCCCTCCTATATCGCCAAGCGCGTTTCGCCCGAGGCGAAGCTGGCGGCGCTGAGCGCGGCGGTCGATCGCCTGACCCGTGATTTCGGCGGCTGGCGCGTACCATGGGGCCGGATCAACCGCTTCCAGCGGATCGACGATTCGATCGAACCGCATTTCGACGACAAGAAGCCGAGCATCGCGGTACCGTTCACCTCGGCGCAATGGGGTTCGCTCGCCTCTTTCGGGGCGAAGCGTTATCCGAATACGCGCAACTATTACGGTAGCAGCGGCAACAGCTTCGTCGCGGTGGTCGAGTTCGGCCCCAGGGTCCGTGCCTGGGCAGTCACCGCCGGCGGCGAAAGCGGTGATCCAGCGTCACCGCATTTCAACGATCAGGCGCAGCGTTACGCCGATGGTCGGCTGCGCCCGGTCTATTTTTATCCCGAGGATCTGAACGAGCATGTTGCACGGCGGTATCATCCGTGATCGCCACTGCCCGTTCGGGCTGAATGTCCCTTCCCGCGGGCCGCTTTCGTCCTAGCGCTTCGTAACCGCCTTCATCGATGCAGCGGTCTTTTCCGCCCCTGCCATCACTCGCAGGATGTTGCCGCCGGCCAGCTTCGCGATGTTCGCGTCGCTCCAGCCGCGCCGCATCAATTCGGCCATCAGCTTGGGATAGGTCGAGACATCGCCAAGGCCATCGGGCAGATTATTGCCGACGCCATCGAAATCCGATCCAATGCCGACATTGTCGAACCCCGCGACACGCGCGATGTGATCGATATGGTCGGCGACCTGCGCCAGGGTTACGCGCGGCGCCGGATGTTCCTTGCGCCAGGCGTCGAGCGCGGCGGTCGCCTTGTCCGGCTGACCGATCAGCAAGCCGCCATAGGGCGGTGAGTTGAGCCGGGCGCGTTCCGCCGCTTCATCGGCGGCCCAGCGCCGATAGGCGTCGGAGACATAATTCGGCGCGTAGTTTACCATCACCAACCCGCCATTTGCCGCGACCAGTTTGAGCACCTCGTCGGATACGTTGCGCGGATGATCGTCGAGCGCCCGTGCGCTCGAATGCGAGAAGATCACCGGCGCCTTCGACACGCGCAGCGCGTCGCGCATCGTCGCTTCGCTGACATGGCTGAGATCGACCAGCATGCCGAGCCGGTTGAGTTCGCGCACCACGCCTTCGCCGAACTCGGTCAGGCCGTCATGCTTGGGATTGTCGGTGGCGGAATCGGCCCAGTCGATCGTCCGGACATGAGTCAGCGTCAGATACCCCGCGCCAAGATCATGATAGGCGCGCAGCACCGCCAGGCTGCCATCGATCTGGCCGCCGCCCTCGACGCCGATCAGCGACGCGATGCGGCCTTCGCGCTGGATGCGCCGTACATCGTCGGCGGTGCGGGCGAGTGCGAAAGTTTCCGGGTAGCGCGCGACCATGCTGTGAACCAGGTCGATCTGCTCGATCGTTTCCTTGACCTGTTCGGGTCCGGGCAGGTCGGCCGACACAAAGACCGACCAGAACTGACCACCGACCATGCCCTTGCGCAGGCGTTCGATATCCGTGTTGTACGGCGCCGGCTTGCGATCGAGGCCGCGACGCAGGTCGAGCGTCCAGCGCCCCTCGCCTTCGCGCTCGCGCAGCACCTCCGGCCAGTCGTTATGACCGTCGATGATCGGCGTCGATTTGAGTACGCGCGCGACGCGTGCCGCCTCGTCCTGCGCCAAGGCAGGCGCGGCACAGGCGAGCAGCGCCGTCGATACGAACAGGCCAGTGCCCTTGATGGTGCGGATCATTTGGCGGGAGCGACCGGAGCGAAGAGAAGATCTTGATAATCGTAACTGAAATCCGCAATTGGAGAGACCGGCTTCATCGTGATTCGCTCCACTTTACCCTCGGCATCGAGGCCGAAGGTCACATATGCCGGTTCGATCGTCTTGTCGTCAAACCGCGTGACGAACGTGTCATATTGCCAATGTTCGAGCCGCCCGCCCATGCGCGGGGTCGATTTGAAATCGATCGTCAGGCCCGATTTACCCTGCGCGACCGCGATATTACCGTACCATGGATCGGCGAACGTGCCGGTGTAGCGCGTCAGCGCGAGCGACGGCCCGACCTTGGCCGGCCTGGTCCCGCTTGCCTTGAACATCGCCAGCCCCTTGGCGACGCGGTCCTTTTTGTAAGCGGCGAATTTCTCCGGCCATCCCGCCTTGGGCAAGTCCATATAATGGTCGAGCAATTCGTACATCAGCCCGATGATCAGTTCGCCGTCCTCGCTGTTGATTTCGATCGAGAATCCGACATTCTTTTCCGGGATCAGCACGACCGCGGTCTGGAACCCGAACACCGCGCCGCCGTGCCAGATGATCTTCGCGCCGCGATAGTCCTGCACGTCCCAGCCCAGCGCATAAGTGTAGAACATCGGCTGAGTCAGTTTCAAGCTATCGGGCTTGGGCGAGATCGGCTGCAGCGTCACCGGCGCCCACATCTCCGCCGCCTGCACTTCGCTGTAGAGCTGCCCGCCGCCGGGCAGCTTGCCGTGCGCGAGCTGGACGGCAAGCCATTTCGCCATGTCGGTCGGGCTGACCGCGAGACCACCTGCCGGTGCCGCGTTGCGCGCCAGGCCGTCGCGCTCGTCGATCACTTCCTGATTGCCGATGCCGCGCAACCCGCTGCTCATCCGCGCATGCGGCTGGGCCCGGTCGGCGGTGGCGAAATAGCTGTCATCGTCGCTGGTCGATACGGTCATGCCAGCCGGTTTCAGCACATGATCGACGACATACTTCTCCCAGGTCTCACCCGAGACGGATTCGATCAGCTGGCCGGCGACCATGTAGAGGACATTGTCATAGGCATAGCCGCTGCGAAAACTGGTCGCCGGCTTGATATAGCGCAGCCGCTTGACCGCTTCGGCGCGCGGCAGGTCACTACGCGGCACGAATAACAGGTCACCCGCGCCGAGGCCAAGGCCGCTGCGATGGACCAGCAGGTCGCGGATCGTCATCTCGCGCGTCACCCAGGGATCGTACATCTGGAAGCCGGGCAAGCGGTCGATCACCTTGTCGTCCCAGCCGATCTTGCCGGCATCGACCAGCGTGGCAAGCGCCGCCACGGTAAACGCCTTGCCGGTCGATCCGGTCGGGAAGATGGTATTGGGGGTGACCGGATCGTTCGAACCGAGTTTCTTCTCACCCCAGCCTCGCGCCAGCACGGTCTTGCCGTCCTCGACGATGGCAATCGCCATGCCGGGCACGCCGGTCGCCTTGCGCAAGGTTTCGACACGCGTCTCGAGATCCTTGGGCGGCGCCGCCCAGAGCGGCGTAGCGAGTTGGGTCGATGCGAGCGCAAGTGCGAATACGAGCCGTTTCATTGGACCTCCGGGGTTGGATTGTCGCGACGCCACAGGCGGAAGACGCCGAGCGTCATCAGCGGCAGGACGTAGACGGCGAGGAAGATATAGGCGAGCGCGCGGTACCCCTTGGCGATCAGGGTCACGAGCCCGAAGCGATCGGCAAGCAGCATGCACATGACGAGCAGCGCGATCGCGATCGTCAGCCGCCAGCCATTGCCGAGTACCGCGCCGCGCCGGATATGCCAGGCCTTGGCGACGCGTTCGTTGACGGCATGGACCGCGCCCGTGCCGCTTTCGAGCAGGGCGGCGAAGATCATCAGCTGAAACAACAGGTGGAATACCGGATTGCCGAGCTTGGTCAGCAGGTAATCCGATGGCAGCACCTCGGTGCCGATCTGCGGATAAAAGGCGATCATGCACACAAAGAAGATGATCGCCGGGATCATCGCCAGCGGCCCCGCGAT
This sequence comes from Sphingomonas sp. UYAg733, assembly GCF_054057355.1. Lineage (NCBI taxonomy): Bacteria > Pseudomonadati > Pseudomonadota > Alphaproteobacteria > Sphingomonadales > Sphingomonadaceae > Sphingomonas > Sphingomonas sp. UYAg733. Next base: position 131,446 of record NZ_JBSRZE010000007.1, on the reverse strand, counting down.
CAGCCCGGCGACCAGCGCGTCGCGGTCGCTGGTCATGTGGCGCAGCACCGGCAAGATCACCACCGCGCCGATGATGTTGTAGCCGGCATAAGTGATGCCGCCGAGCGCCCAGCCATCCGAGACGGCCGGTATGGCGAAGCCGGTGGCGATACGGTCGCCGAAGCCGGACAATGCGAGCACCAGGAACAGAGCATAGACGCCGTAGAGCAGGAACGAGACATATTTGAACAGCTGCTCGACCGCCGTGTTGCCGTAACCGGCAAAGATCGCGATCCCGGCCATCAGCGCGAGCGTGCCGATGATCGGCGGCAGCCCGAGCGCGGCCTGCGCGATTGCCCCCGCCGCTGCACCGAACACCGCGAGGATCAGCACGATGAACAGGATATAGGCGATCTCGAACACCGCCCAGCCGCGGCCGAGCAGCGCCTCGAAGAAGCTGCGATAGTCGCGCGCGCCGGTCATTCGCGCGAACAGGAAGGTGGCGGCGGCGACCGCACTCCAGATCAGCATCGCCAGGATCATGCCGGCGAGCCCGCCCCATGGGCCGCTGGGCAGGAAGAATTCGGCGAGTTCGCGCCCGGTCGCATAGCCGCCACCGATGATCACCGCCTTGAAGGCGAACCCGGGCAGCAGGAAACGCTGGAACCAGCTCGGCCCGGCGCCTGCCGCCGCCTGCGTCATGCGAGGCAAGCGTCGATGAGTTGCTCGAATGCAGCGCCACCGCGGATCGGGTCGGCGACCGGGAGGCCGAGCCGGTTGGCCTCGGCAGCGATCAGCGATTCCGCTGTATCCGCGCCGAGCGCCCCAGTGTTGAGGCTGATCCCGACGCAACGGATCGCCGGATTGGTCAGCCGGCCGAGCGCCACGGTCTGTTCGATCACCGTCTCGATCGAGGGCAAGGTATAACCGGGATGGCCGAGCATCGCGGTGCGTCCGGGCTCATGGCAGACGACGAACAGATCAGGCTGACTGCCATGGAGCAGACCCAGCGTCACCGCGCCATAGGCCGGATGGAACAGCGACCCCTGCCCCTCGATCACATCCCAATGATCGGCCGGCGCGTCGGGGCTGAGCATTTCCGCCGCGCCGGCCAGAAAGTCCGACACCACCGCGTCCATCGGGATGCCACCCCCGGCGATCATGATGCCGGTCTGCCCGGAGGCGCGGAAGTCGGCCGCGACGCCGCGCGCCTTGAACGCGCGGGCGATTGCCAGTGCGGTATATTTCTTGCCCAACGCGCAATCGGTGCCGACGGTCAGCAACCGCTTGCCGCCGCGTTTTGCGCCAGTGCCGACGCGAATACCCGGCGGCGGCGTGCGCACGTCGATCAGGTCGCGACCAAGGCGGTCGGCGGCGTTGCGCAAGGCGGGCATATCGCCGAGCTTCATATGCATGCCGCTGACCAGGTCCAGCCCGGCCTCGAGCGCCTCGACCAGACCGCCGATCCAGCTCTCGGGGATCATGCCGCCCGCATTGGCGACGCCGATGATCATCGCACGCGCGCCCTTCAGCCGCGCCTCGGCCGGAGAGAGGCGCGGCAATCCGGTCGAGACTGCCGCGCCAGCGAGCACGAATTCGCCGACGCAGGAGTCAGGTGCCCAGTCGCGCAGGCCGAACGCGGTCTTGGCATAACCCGGTTCGGTCGTGTCCCCCAGGAACAGGAGATAGGGTTGCGGTATTTGCTCGAACATGGATTCGCGCGGTTTACGCCGCTTAAGTGCGCTTGCCATATTGTCGCTCATCAGAAGCTGACGCCAAGGCTCGCGCCAATCGTGCGCGGCCGGATGACGCCGGTGTCGATCGCGCCGGCCGGATAATTGCCCAGCGCACCCGTCGATTGTTTGCCATCGCTGTCGCCCAGATTCTTGACATAGGCCTCGATCGAGAAGCGATCCAATGTCACGCCCGCCCGCAAATCGATGACTTCGTACGAGGCAATCTGCCGCTGGCGACCGTTGGCCGTGCGGAAGGCGTTATCGAACGCCGCATTCTGCTTTGACAGGAAGCGGAGCGAGCCGCCGAGATAGGCGGTCGCCTGATCGCCAACCGCCCAGTGATAGTCGCCGTTCGCGCTGACGCTGATTTTCGGCGTGTAAGGCAGCTTGTCGCCCGCCCGTCCGCCTACCAGGTTAGGACCGGGAACGCCGTTGGTGATGACAGTCGTGTCGCTGGTCAGCCGAGCATTGGTATAGGCACCGTTCAGCGACACCTCGAAACCCTTGATCGGCCGCATCGACGCGGTGAATTCGACGCCATCGCTCTTCGCGCCACGACCGTTGGTATTGACGTTGAACGAACCGATCGCGGCAATCAGCTGAATACGGCTCCAATCGATATGGTAGGCCGACAGGTCGATGCTGAACGTCCGATCGGGTGTCTGGAACTTCACGCCAGCTTCATAGCTGATCACCGAATCCGATTGATAGGTCCGGACACTGTCCGGCGCGCCGGGCGCGAGCGCGTTCGGGCCGCCGGGGCGGAAGCCCTTGGCAACGCGCGCGTAGATTGCGAGGTCTTTGCCGAACTTGAGCTTGGGCGCGACCGAATAGGTGAACACGTTGTCCGACGAATTCTGTGACAGGTCGGACGTGCCGCCGGTGAGTGCCGGCAGTCCGTCGGTGGTCTGACGCCCAATCTGGCTGTTGTGACTGTAGCGGCCACCAAGGTCGATATCGAACATGTCTCCCAGGTGGACAGTCGCATTGGCGAAGCCAGCAATTTCCTCATATTTCGAATTGAGCCCGACAAGCGCCAGTAGCGGGAGGGTCGTGATGACGGTGGGGCCAGCAAGCGCGTTAATGGTGCCGGCCGGAAGCGTCGTGATCGGGGTCAATGTTCCAGGCGCCACCAAGATATATTGTTGACGGATCAGACCCTTCTCGTGCGTGTAATAGCCGCCGAGAACCCAATCGAGCACTGGGCTGCTAGACGAGGCCAGGCGCACTTCCTGGGTGAATTTGTCGACATTGGTGTTCTGCGCGAGAAGAGCTTCATTCGGGAGGAACGCAGTCGGCGTCGCACCAACCCCGGGCACCTGGAAGATGAAGCCGAACGTGCCGCTCAACGAATTTGTTATGTCGGTCCGCTGCGTTTTGTGCTGCGTGCTGTAGCTGCTCGACGAGGTCAGCGTGGCAAAACCGAGATCGAAATCGGCGACGCCGTTATAGATGCGATAATCGATATTCTTGAACGGCGCGACGAAGATGGACTGGGTTGGACGACCGTAAAGCGTCTTCAGCGTCGCCGGGTTGCTCTCGACCGTGGTCGGTGCGTCGGTTTCGATATTCTGCACCAGCGCGTTCAGGCGGAACGACATCGTGTCGGTCGGCTTGAACAGCAGCGATGCACGACCGCCAAAGTTCCGCGAGCCGTTGATATTGTCACGAACCCGCGATCCGCCGGTGCCGATCGAATCGATGAAACCGCCATCGTTACGGTACGACCCCGAAGCGCGAAAGGCGAGCGTGCTCGACAGCGGTACGTTGACGACGAGATTGCCGTAATAGGATGTGTCACCGCCCCTGGTCGTCTCGACACCGGCGCGGCTGCGCACGAGGAAATGTTCGGTATCGGGCGCGTTGGTCACGAACTTGAGCACGCCACCGAGCGAGCTTGCACCGTAGAGCGTGCCCTGCGGCCCGCGCAGCACTTCGATCCGCGCCACGTCGAAGGTGTCGAAATCGCCGGCGAGGATCGCGCCGTTGGCAAGGCCGCTGCTCGACCCGAACGGAGTCTCGTCCTCATAAACCGCGACCGTCGAGGCGACTCCGCCGGTGTTGAGGCCGCGAATGACGAGGCGGCTTTCCCCGGGCGTCGACTGGGTAAGCTGGAGGCCTGGAATGAGCTTCAGATAGTCGCCGAACGTCGCCGCGTGCTGCTCCGCGAGCGCAGCGCCCGATACTACCGTGATCGATTGCGGCACATCGATCACAGTCTGTTCGCGCTTTTGCGCGGTGACGATGATGTCCTCATCGGACAGCGTGGCGGCATCTTGCGCGAAAGCGGGCATTGAAAGTGCGAGCAATGATAGAGCCGTCGAGGTCGCGAGCGTCTTGCGAATATTGGTCATGATCTTTTCCCCTTAAATATAGTTCGAGCCGTCTTCGCGGCGTTTTGTTACTTCCAGACAGCGCCGAGCAGGCGGCGGAAGTTGCCGCCGAGCACCAGCGCGATATTGGCGTCGGACCAGCCGCGCCGGATCAGTTCCTCGGTCAGGTCGAACATCTTCATCGGATGATCGAACCCCTCGATGTCGATCTTCTCGCGAAAGGCGTAGCTCGCCTTGTAACTTGCCTTGAGCCGGGCATATTGGTCCGGGGGCATGTCGTCATAGCCGTTGAGATCGGCGTCCGAGCCGATCCCGACATGGTCGATCCCGATCAGCTTCACGACATGATCGATATGGTCGACCATGTCCGACAGGGTGGTCGGATCCTTGTCCTTGACGAACATGCGCACACCGCTGATGCCCATCACGCCATCGGTCTTGCCAAGCGCGAGGATCGCCTCGTCGGTCTTGGCACGCGGATGGTGCGACAATGCGCGGCAGTTGGAATGGGTGATGGCGATCGGCTGTTTCGACAGCTTGATCGCGTCGAGCGTGGTGCGGTCGCCGCTATGCGACACATCGACGAGCATGCCCGCCGCGTTCATCGCCGCGATGATGCTCTCGCCGAAATCGCTGACCCCGCCATCGACCCGGTCGGTGCTGCCCGACCCGATCAGATTCTGCGAATTATAGGTCAGCTGCGCGCAGCGCAGGCCAAGCCGATAGAACAACAGGACATCTTCGGGCGCGGAGAATTGTTCGGCATTCTGGATGCCCATGATCATGCCGATCTTGCGCTCCTTCTTGGCGCGATCGAGATCGTGCACGCTGCCGACGAGCGAGAAGAGGTCGCTGTTGCGCCCGGCGAAACCCTGCCATGCGGCAAGGAAGGTCAGCGCCTCCTCACGTGCCTGTGGCCCGCCAATACCTTCGGAATTATGGAAGCCGGTGATCCCGCAGCTGCGAAAATCAGCGATTTGTTGCGCGGTCAGCGGGCGTGAAAAGACGTCGGGCGAAAAGTCGATCTTGGGCACTGCCAGCATGTCGATGACCAGAGTCTTTTCGATCAGGTCGAGCGCGCGCTTCGAATATCGCTTCGTCGAGCCCGGCGCGGCAGCGAAGCTGCCGGAATTGATCATCGGGAAACCAAGTGACGAGCCCGCGACCAGGCCTCCGATCACGACGCGACGGCTGAAGCGGGGCAATGTGGTCATATCGATCCCCTTTCTCGTGTTCGTGGCCTATTTGGGATACTATTGTCCTGATCGGAGAATTGTCAATGGCTATCGTAAAGGCCAGGTGGTTTGCTGACGATTCAGGCGTTTATGGCGCGTACAGCTTCGGCTTCCAGGGCGATGACGGCTTCGCGCATGCCGGTCGGCGCGCCGAAACCGCCTTCGCAATTGACCGTGAGCGCAACCGTCGTGCCGCGATCGGGGAAACTCTTCATCCGCGCGACGAAACCCATCAGGCCACCGGTGTGCGAAATCACCCGCCCCTGCTCACTCGTCGCCACCTGAAGGCCCATGACATGGCCGCTCGGTGCACGCTTCGCGCCTTCGCCTTCCATCGCGAGCGTGCCGTCCGTCAGCCGCGCCGGCGCGAGCATCGCCGCCAGACTCGCGGGTTGGAGCACATGCCCGCCCAGCAGCCTGTCGTGCCAGCGGCACAGATCGGTGACGGTCGAGCGGACATTGCCCGCCGCGCCGACAAAGCTCAGCGAGAGGAACGATGCGTTGGCAAAGCCGGTGCCGGCCGCGGACGGCGTATAGCCAGAGACTCGCCCGGGCACGATCTCCGCCGAATCATCGACGCGAGTATCGCTCAGGCCCATGGGATCGAACAGCTTTTCGCGCAACAGCAGGGCCAGCGGTGCCCCGGCCACCCTGGCGGCGACCATGCCGAGCAGGACATAGGCGGTGTTGCTATAGGCCCAGCTCTTGCCCGCCTCGAATTTGAACGATGTACCCTTTGTCAGCAGGATCTGGATCAACTCGGCATCGTCATATTCGGACCGGGCGGTGTTGAGCAGCAGCTTCACATTCTCGATATCGGTGTAATTGCCGAGCCCGCTCGTATGGTTGAGCATCTGGCGGATCCTGATCGTACCGGCGCGCGGAAATTCCGGCATGTGCCGCGCAAGCGGATCGTCGAGCGACAGCTTGCCCTGTTCGGCGAGCAGGAACAGCGCGGCCACGGTGAATTGCTTGCTGAGCGAACCGATCCGCCACGGGCTGTGCGGCGCGGGAACTGTGCCCGTCTCCATGTTGGCGAGGCCGGCGTAGAAGCTGTGGACGATCTTTCCGTCGCGCATCGCGGCATATGAAACGCCTGGCGCAAGACCCTTGGCGATCACTTGATTGGCGGCCGCATCCGCGTTCTCCCACGCGCCCGGTGTCGATGCGCGCGCGATTGGAGCCGCTGCCACGACACCGGCGATGCCCATGCCGAGTGCGCCGCGTCGGGTCAGTGTTGCGCCGGTCATGCGGCAATCCTTTCGGCAGGAGAAATCCAGGTCGGATCCACGCTCCGCACCTGGCGATCGAGCGAGCGCAGCAATGCGGCCGCAACCAGCGCGATGACCGCGAGCAAGGCGAAGAACGACGCATGGGCGGTGCGGCTCCACAACATGCCGACCAGCCCGGCCGACAGGCTGCCGCTGAAAATCGCGAGATACCAGGCTGCAACGGTGGTCGCGCCAAGCCGTGGCGGCGCGAGCCGCGCGAACAGGCCAAGCCCGGTCGGCAGGATGAACAGTTCACCAAGTGTGAAGACCGCAAAGAACAGCACGAACCACAGCCAGTCGGCGCGCGCACCGCCGCCGGTCCATTCGACCAGTGCCAGCAACAGATAAGCGGCCGCAACGATGGTCGCGCCCAGCGCCATGCGCCGCGCCGGCGACGTGTCGCGTCCGGCATCGGCACGCCGCCGCCAGTATGCGAGCAGGGGCGGCGTCATCAACATCACCATCAGCGGGTTGAGTGACTGGAACCAGGTCATCGGGATCGACGCGCTGCCCAGTGATCGATCGACGCCAGTATCGGCCCATAGCGCGACGGTATTGCCGACCTGTTCATAAGCACCGCGGAACACGGTGACCGACAAAGCGATGGCGAGCAGCACCATGAAGGTCCGCTTGTGATCGGCCCAGCGCGTCGCGGGCAGATCCTCGGTCGGCACGCGCGGTGCCTCGGGCGGGAGGTAGCGCTGGCCCTTCACATAAATGATCAGGCCGAGCAGCATGCCGATCCCGGCGGCGCCGAAACCATAATGCCAGCCATAGACTTCACCCAGCGTGCCGCAGATCAGCGGCGCGAGGAATCCGCCGATGTTGATGCCGACATAATAGACATTATAGGCCCAGCTACGGCGCGGATCGCCCGCCTTGTAAAGGTCGTTGATCTGGCTCGGCAGGCTCGGCAGGAACAGGCCGTTGCCCAGCGCGATGGTGACCAGCCCGGCATAGAAGAGCGCTTCGAACGTCATCATGAAATGCCCGGCGGCCATGATGCTGGCGCCGATGATCACCGCGCGGCGCTTGCCCAATAACCGGTCGGCGATCACCCCGCCGATGATCGGCGTGAAATAGGCGCAGGCGGTGTAGGCGCCATAGATGAACGACGAATGCCCCTGCCCCAGCAGCAGCTGCTTGGTCATATAATAGACCAGCAGCGCACGCATGCCGTAATAGGAGAATTGCTCCCACATATTGGTCAGGAACAGCACGGTGAGTCCGCGCGGCTGTCCGAACCAGGTCGGTTCGGACGCCGGTTCGGACCCCGGTTCGGACCCCGGGCCTGCCCCCCTGCCCGGCCCAGTCCCTGCCCCCGTATCGGTCACGCGGCGACCCGAGCTTCGGCGCCCCACACCGCTTCGGGACACCAGGCGGTGCCGTCGCGATAGACCATGCCCGGCGTGCGATCCTGTTTGAGGAAGATCGGCCCGTCCAGATCATTAAGGTCGCAGACCTGGCCGAGCACGAAACCAGGCGCCATGCCCAGGCTGGAACAGACCATGTTGCCGACCATCACGCCGAGCCCAGCCTCGCGTGCGGCAGCCGCAATCATCAGCCCCTCGGTCAGGCCACCACATTTGTCGAGCTTGATGTTGAACACATCGAACCGGCCGACCAGCGCGGGGACGTCGGCGAGCGTCAGCGCGCTTTCGTCCCCCGCGATCGGGATCGGCGAGCGATAACCGTCGAGATCAGCTTCGCGACCGCGCGCGAGCGGCTGTTCGATCAGCGACACATTGGCCGCGACCATCGCCGCGACCAAAGCGTCGAGATCGCCGATCGCAAAGCCCTGATTGCCATCGACGCCAAGCCACACATCGGGCCGCGCCGCCCGGATCGCCCCGACCCGAGCGATATCGAGATCAAGCTCGCCGGTGAGCTTGATCTTGATCGAGCGGGCATGGTCAAACGCCTTGGCGCCAGCCGCCATTGTCGCCGGATCGTCGGCGCCAAGGGTGAAGGTGGTGACCAGCGGACGCGGCGCATCGAGCCCCGCCAGCGCCCAGACCGGCTTGCCCGTTTGTCGGGACTCCAGCTCCCACAACGCCGCATCGATCGCATTGCGCGCGCCGCACGCTGGCAACAGATCGCGTAGTTCACTGCGCGAGATGCCGTTCTCGACCGCCCCCCGTGCCTCCTCGACGGCGGCAAGCATCGCCGGCACGTCGTCGCCGAGATAATAGACCCCCGACGCCTCGCCGCGCCCCTGGTGATCGCCGTCGTCCAGGGTGACGATGATCACGTCCGAGCTGTCGAATACATAACCCGAGATGCGAAAGGGTGCGGCGAGCCGGAGGGTTTCGCTGACCACCGACAGCTTGATCCTGGCCATCAGTAAAGCACCGTCATGGCGAGCAGGCCAAAGGTCCATGTCACATAGAGCACGGTCAGCATCGCGATCAGCACCAGCACCGACCACAGCTTGCCGAACCAGCCGCGCTTGCCCGTCCAGGTCAGCCACAGGTTCCAGCCGGCGAGCAGCACTCCGCCGACAAAGACGATCGCGCCGAGGATCTGAAGCGACCACAACATGCCGTCCGACGACGCGGTGAGGTTGGCAATATCGCCGGTCAGCTTCGAAAAGCCGATCATCCAGGCGACCAGCATCACCAGCACCAGTCCGGCGCCGGCACGAACGCCGCGATAGGCCTGACGGGCACGTCCTTCGATCGCGAGCGGCGCCTTGTAGCGACGGCGGATCAACGCGGCGACCGGCCATTGCAGCAGGGTCAGCGCGAGAATGCCGAGACTGACATAGAGCAGCGGCATGATCCAGGCGGAGGATTGCGAGGCGGGCGCGCGGTCGAAGACCATGAACGGCGAGACACCGTCGATGCTCCAGCGCACGACCTTGCCATCTACGACCTTGGCGGCGAGGCGCTCATGCCCGCCGACCTGGCGCCATACGAACGGGGCGATCTCGACCCATTTCATCGGCACGCCGTTAAGGTCGTGCGCCAGCGGCACGACGAGATTGCCCTTGCCGTCGATGCTGATCGCGACCTGCCCGATGAGATTGCCGATCGCCATGAAATTGGTTTCGTCGCGGCGGCTGTTGAACCAGTGGCCGACCATCAGCTTGGCATGTTCGGCCGAGGTCTTGGCGTCGACCTTGCCGTCGGCGGGTGCGATCGACGGGAGATAGCGGTCGGCGAAATCCTGGAACATCGCACCGCGCAGCGCGCCGACCGCGCCGTTCTTTCCGGCGCTGTTGAACGAAACATAGAAGCCGACATTTTCTTTTGTGAATAGATGCAGCGAGGTGTGAAAGACGGTGGTGTCGCCGAGATGGGCGATGACCTGGCGACCGTTGATGTTGGTTTCGAAGAAACCGAGCTCCATGCGGTTGAGCGGCGGCACGACGTTAAGTGGGGAATCATGCATGATCCGCGCGGTCTCGGGCTTCATCAGCCCGGCGCCCTGATTGAGATGGGCGACCATGAACCGCGCCATGTCGGTGCCGGAAGAGGCCAGGCTGCCGGCCGGTGCCGGACCGACGATCTCATATTTGATCGGATCGGCCGAGGCCTGCGGATAACCCGTCGCCATCAGCGGCGCGAGTTGCGCGGGCAAAGGCTGGCGGAAGCTCGAATGAGCCATGCCGAGCGGCTTGAAGATGCGCTGATCGACATAATCATCGAACGACAGACCGCTGGTCCGCTCGACGATATACCCGGCGAGTGCGGTCGCATAGTTCGAATAAGCCGGCGTGCTGCCCGGCGCGAAGATGCGGTGCGGCAGCCCCTCCTTCACATAATTGCCGAGCGTCTTCAGGTTCTTCGGATCGAAGAACATGATGTCCTTGCCATGTTCCTCGAAGCCCGTGGTGTGCTGCATGATCTCACGCATGGTGACGGGCTTGCCGTCCTTTGGCGGGATGGTGAAATCGAGATATTTGTTCACGTCGGCGTCAAGGTCGATCTTGCCCGCCTCGACCTGCTGCATGACCGCGGTCCAGGTGAGCAGCTTCGACACGGAACCGGGACGGAACAGGGTGAGATCGGGATCGACCGGCTTGCGCTTGGCGATATCGGCATAGCCGAAGCCGCGCTTGGAGACGATCTGGCCGTCCTTGACCACGACCACTACCGCGCCGGCAATGTCGCCGGTCTTCAGCGCATAGGGCATGTAACCGTCGAGCCACGCGTCGAGATCCTGCTTGTTCAATGGCGCCTGCCCTTCGCCAAGCGGCGCGGCGGGAGTCGCAGCGGCAATCACCGGCTTGCCGGCAAGGGTCGGTGCGAGCGTCGGCGCCAGCGGCGCCGACTGCTGCGCTGCGGTAACGCCCCCGATCAGCAGCAAGGCTGCCGCGGCGAATAACTTGATCGATCGCATGTCCAGGTCCCTCTTTTCCGGTTTCCCCTGCAGTCGGGATTGCCTCGCTGCGGATGAACCATTACCTTGGTCGAAATGTTCTGATTGGGACATGATGATCCTAATCAGAGAATTGTCAATATGGCTCCGGGAAGATTTGGCACCGCATGGCATCGACCAACCCCACACTCGGCGCGCTGCTTCGAGGTCTGCGTAATCGTGAAGGCTGGACGCTTAAGGAGATGAGCGCGAAGAGCGGCATCCCCGTCTCGACCCTGTCGAAGATCGAGCATGACCGCCTCACCCTGACCTATGACAAGCTGCTGCAGTTGAGCCAGCGGCTCGGCCTGCGCATGTCCGAGCTGTTCGCCGAATCGACCAGCGCGGCGGAACAGCCGGTCACCGCACGACGCAGCATCAGCGACATGGCGCGCGCGGTGCATGTCGAAACGCCCAATTACGATTATTATTATCTGTGCACCGAACTGCGCCGGAAACGGATGATCCCCGTGCTGACCAAGATCCGCGCCAAGAGCGTCGCCGAGTTCGGCGAGCTGGTCCATCATTCGGGCGAGGAATATATCTTCGTTATCGAAGGCGGGATCGAGATCCACACCGAATTCTACGATCCGGTCGTGCTCGAAAAGGGCGAATCGATCTATATCGATTCGAACATGGGCCACGCCTATCTGACCGCGCCGGGCTATGACGAAGCGCTGGTGCTCGGTGTGTGTTCAAGCGCCGATGAAGGTCTGATGGAATCGCTGCTGACACTGCACGGCGATGGCGAGGGTGCCGCACCGGCAAGGACCGAGGCTACGAGTTAGACGTCCCCATCCAGCGCGTCGGACTTCACAGGGATCGGGTGCTGCCTGTCCGCTCGAACGCGGATGCACCATCACCTGATCACGAATAGCGCTGCTCCGCCCATGGATCGCCGCGCATGTGATAACCGTTGACCTCCCAAAAGCCGGCTTTGTCCGCGCCAAGGAAGTCGATGCCCTTGATCCACTTCGCGCTCTTCCAGAAATAGAGGTGCGGGATGATCAGGCGTGCTGGACCGCCATGCTCGCGGGTGATCGGTTTGCCTTGCCAGCCATGCGCGATCAGCGCGTGTTCGGACGCGAAGTCGGCGAGCGGGACATTGGTGGTGTAGCCGTCATAGCCATGGAGCATCAGGAACCCCGCTTCGTCGCGCGGGCCCACCAGGTCGATCAGGTCGCTGGTCGCGACGCCGGTCCAGTCATTGTCATAGCGCGACCAGGTCGTGACGCAGTGAATGTCGGTGCGCAGCGTCGTTTGAGGCAGCGCCATGAACGCCGCCCAGTCGAGATCGACCGGGCGTTCGACCATGCCGCCGATCCTGAGCCGCCAGCGTTCACGCGCGATATCGGGTTGCTTGCCCAAATCGAGCACCGGCCAGTCACGCACCAGATGCTGGCCGGGCGGCAAGCGTTCCGATTCCGGGCGCGTGACATGGCCGGTGAGGAACTTGCCTTCGCTCGCCCAGCGCTGTTTGGAGCGAGTCAGCTTGCTGTCGTCGGGCAGATCGTCATCGGACATGGTCATCGCCTCGCTCGGCTTCGGATGGCGTGAGTCTAGCCAATCCGGGCACCTTGCTCCATCGCGATTGCCCACCGCCGGGGACGAAACGATGCGTTCGGACTGCAGCGGGCATCATTGCCGGCATTTTGACCCGTCACTTGCGCGAAAATTGGATGCTTGGTGGTTCGCCCGGCCTCCCATGGCGACACGAACCGTAACAGCCACCGCTTTTCCTGGTTCGGCTGCTAGCGCCACGTCCAATCAGCGTGTCGACGTCGATCGAGCCGTATCGCTCACCCTTCGCGGAGCGTCGCCAGCGCAGCTAGCGCCCCGCCTGCTTCGAGCAAAGCGAGCCAATGTTCCAGTTCGTCGCGGAGCGGGGCATTTGCGGCGAGTGATGCCGGGAAGATCGTGTCCAGCGCGAGCAGCGCGGCGACCCGGTCACGTGCGTCGTTTGCGCCAGCAACCGCCGTGGCGGTGCGTGCGGCCAGCGGATCATCGACGGTGATCGCGGTGTCGGCATCGTCGCGCCCGCCCTGCCAGCGCATCCACGCGGCGACCGCCAGCGACAGTGCCGGTGACGAAAGACCGCGCGCCCGGCGCCAGGCAAGCGGGGCGAGCAATCGTTGCGGCAGTTTCTGCGAGCCGTCGGCGGCGATCTGGCGCGTGCGATGGGCAAGCGTCGGGTTGCCGAAACGGGCCATCAGCGCGGCACGATAGGCCGCGAGATTCAGGCCGGAAGGCGGGGTGAGCGAAGCCTGGCTCTCGTCCCACAGCGCCTCGACCAGATACCGGCCATTGTCGCGCGCGACGAACTGGTGGACGAAGTCGATCCCCGCCAACCCTCCAAGATAGGCGATCGCTGAATGTGCGCCGTTGAGCAGGCGGAGCTTGGCCGCTTCCCACGGCGCGACATCATCGGTCAGTTGCACGCCGAGCGCGACGAAGTCGGGGCGCGGGCCGCAAAAGCGATCTTCGATCACCCATTGGAAATAGGGTTCGGTGACGACCACCGCCTGATCCTCGATGCCAGTAGCGGCCGCGAAAGCGGCGATGTCGTCGGCGGTGGTCGCGGGAACGATCCGATCGACCATCGTGCCGGGGAAGGCTGCGGTCTCGGCGATCCAGCGCGCCAGGCCGGGGTCTCGCGCATCGGCCGCGTCGAGCACGGCACCACGCAGCCGGGCGCCATTGTCCGACAGATTGTCGCACGACACGGTGGAGAACGGCGCGAGGCCGGCCGCGCGCCGCGCAGCGAGCGCAGCGACGATCAGCGTGGCGGCGGTGGGTGCGGTGCCGGTCGCGGGCAAATAGCCCTTTTCGGTTATGGTCAGCGTAACGACATGCGTGTCCGGGGCGGCGAGAGCGGCGATCACCCGCGCAGGATCTTCGGGAGCGACCAGCACGTCACGGATCGCACCGACTAAGCGGTGCCGCGCGGCCCCGCCATTTCGCTCGACCACAGCGTAGAGCCAATCCTGCGGCCGCAGGCGGTCGCGAATCTCGGGCGAGCGCATCGATACGCCGGCAATCCCCCATCGCGGATCGCCGGCGGCGAGCGCATCGTCGAAGACGATCGCCTGATGCGCGCGGTGAAAGGCACCGAGGCCGAGATGGACGACCCCGGTGCGGATCGCCGCGCGGTCATAAGCCGGCCGGGCGACGCCATCGGGCAGCCGGTCGAGCATGGTCGCCGACAGTCTCACCGCCTGTTCACACCAGCCGCTCCGGCGCGACGGGTTCGTAGCGCGGGGCCAGCAGATGGACGACAAGCAATGCCAGCAGATAGGCGCACGCGGCGACCGCGAAGATCGGCTGGTAACTACCGACGGTTTCCAGGATCACGCCGGCGAACTTCGCCATCAGCATGCCGCCCATCGCACCGGCAAGGCCGCCGAGACCGATCACGGTGCCTGCGGTACCGCGCGGGAAAAGATCGCCGGGCAGTGCGTAGAGATTGGCCGAAAAACCCTGATGCCCGGCACAGGCAAGACCGATCAACGCCACCGCCCCCCACATGCCTGGCACATAAGTCGCGCCGGCGATCGGTACGGCACACAGCGCGGCGGCGAGCATCGCCAGCTTGCGCGCGCGGCCGACGCCGACGCCCCGCCCGATCAGCCGCGACGACAGCCAGCCGCCACCGATCGAACCGATATCGGCGAGCAGATAGATCGCGACCAGGGGCGGACCGAATGCCAGCATGGTGATGCCATATTGCTTGTTGAAGAAATCCGGCAGCCAGAACAGGAAAGTCCACCACACCGGGTCGATCAGGAAGCGCGCGAGCAGATAGGCCCAGCTCTGGCGTTGCGCGAGTACGCGGCGCCACGGCACCGCGCGCTGCACGATCGCCGGCTCGGCCTCGATCCAGGCGAGCTCTTCGGCGGTGACGCGCGGGTGTTCGCGCGGTCGGCGATAGAAGAACAGCCATGCGGCGAGCCATATCACCGTGAGCAGGCCGGTCAGGACGAACGCCCAGCGCCAGCCCATCGTCACCGCGATGACCGGTACGATCAGCGGGGTGACGATCGCGCCGACATTCGATCCCGCATTGAAGATGCCGATCGCCAGCGCACGCTCACGCCGCGGAAACCAGTCGCTGGTCGCGGCAAGCGCTGCGGGAAAAGTGCCGGCCTCACCGATCGCCAGCACGATTCGCGCCCAGGCCATGCCGGCGGTCGAGGTGAACAGGACATGCGCGAGATGGCCGATCGTCCACAGTGTGACCGCGACCACATAGCCGACCCGCGCGCCGAACCTGTCGACGAAGCGCCCGAACCCGACATAGGCGATGCCATAGGCCGCCTGGAACCAGATCGCGAGATCGGCATATCCAGTCTCGGTCCAGCCATAACGATGTGTCAGGTCGGGCTTCAGCGTCGGCAGGACCAGCCGGTCGATATAGGACAGCACGACCGCGGCGAAGAGCAGGGCGCACACGACCCAGCGGACTCGCCCGTGCGGCTTGACCGCTTGAGTTTCGGTCAGGCTCACCAGCTGAACAAGGTGCCGTCTTCCAACCGGTTCACCGGCAGGTAGGCGCGCTTATACTCATATGTCGCGGCCAGATCCTCGTCGATCTCGACGCCGAGCCCGGGTGCGTCGCCGGGGTGCATCATGCCCCGGTCGAAACGATAGGCATGCGGAAACACCGCGTCCGTCTCCGGCGTATGGCGCATATATTCCTGTACCCCGAAATTGGGTACCGACAGGTCGAAATGCAGCGCCGCCGCCATCGCCACCGGCGACAGGTCGGTCGCGCCGTGACAGCCAGTGCGGACATTATGCAGATCGGCGAGCGCGGCGATGCGGCGCAGATGAGTCAGGCCGCCGGCATGGACCACGGTCGCGCGGATATAATCGATCAGCTGGTTCTCGATCAGCTCGCGGCAATCCCAGATCGAATTGAAGATCTCCCCGACCGCGAGCGGCGTCGTCGTGTGCTGCCGGATCAGGCGAAACGAGTCCTGATTCTCCGCCTGGGTCGCATCCTCGAGCCAGAACGGCCGATAGGGCTCGAGATCCTTGCCCAGCCGCCCGGCTTCGATCGGGGTCAGCCGGTGATGCGCGTCGTGGAGCAGATGGACGTCCCAGCCAAGCGCGTCGCGCGCCTGCTGAAACAACGGCGCGACCGAGCGAAGATATTTCTCGGTCGACCACAGATTCTCGCTCGGCAAATCGGCGTCGGCGGGTTCATAGAAATAACGATCCTTCGACACGCCATAGGTCGAGGCAAGGCCGGGCACGCCAGCCTGGAGCCGGATCGCGCGATAACCTTCGGACTGATAGACCAGCGCCGCATCGACCGCTTCCTCGATGCTCGCGCCATTGGCATGGCCATAAACCATCACGCCGTCGCGTGCCGCGCCGCCAAGCAGTTGATAGACCGGCAGGCCCGCGACCTTGCCCTTGATATCCCATAACGCCATGTCGACTGCGGCGATCGCGGTCATGGTCACCGGCCCGCGACGCCAATAGGCACCCTTGTAGAGATACTGCCAGATATCCTCGATCCGGTGCGCATCGCGGCCGATCAGCAGCGGTACGACATGATCGGCGAGGTAGCTTGCGACCGCGAGTTCGCGGCCATTGAGCGTCGCGTCGCCGATCCCGGACACACCCTCGTCAGTCTCGATCTTGAGCGTGACGAAATTGCGTCCGGGGCAGGTAACGATGACCCTGGCGTTGGTGATCTTTGGCATGGGCCTCCGTCAGTGTCGGGAATCGTGATCAGAAGGAATAGGAAGCGCGGACACCGGCATAGCGCCGGAAATCGCGCGGCAGATAGCTTTGCGTCGCGGTCGCGCCACCATAATTGCCGCGCGAGTCGGTTATGTTCGAGAAATATTGTTTGTCGAACAGGTTGTTGACGAACGCGACCAGTTCATAGCCGCGATCCCGATCACGAATACCCGCCGACAGATTGACGATGGTGTAGCCGCGCTGGACCGTTTCCGGATCCTGGTTGAGCGAATAGTTGATCTTGCTTTGATAGGTGGCGCTGCCCTGGATCAGGCCCTGGAAAGGCAGCGAGCCGAGGTCGTGCGAGAAATCGAAACTACCCGCCAGCTTCCATTCCGGTGCCTGTGGCGGACGCTTGCCAGCAAGGTTCTGGCTCGCCGGCCGGCCACCCGTTCCCGCAACGCAGCCGGGCGACAGGCCGATGGCGACCGGATAGCATTGGGCATCGGGGAATTCGGTGATCGCGGCGTCGAGATAGGTGCCCGAAGCCCCGATGGTCAGCCCCGGAAAGACCCGTGCCGATGTTTCGAGTTCGATGCCGCGGGTCTTCAGCCGGCCGACATTGGTCAGGCGATAATTGACCGATCCGTCTGAGAAGGTCTCGATCCCCTGCGCCTGGAAATTCTTGTAGCGGGTATCGAACAGCGTCAGGTTCACAGTGACGCGCCGATCGAAGAACTGGGTGCGCGCGCCGATCTCGTAATCGTCGGACGTTTCCGGCCGCACTGGCCCGGCCAGCGCGCGGTTGCGATTGAACCCGGTGCCCAGATCATAGGATTGCCCCTTGTGTCCGGTCGCGAAGGTACCGAACAGCATGATGTCGTCGCCCAGCTTCTGCTGCAGTCCCGCCTTGTAGGTGGTGTAGGTATCACCAGCATTGCCCGAGAAGAAGGCGCCGCCGTTCCGGATATCGCGGAAGGTATAGGCGATGTCCTCATGCCCGCGACGGATGCCGCCGATCACCGTGGTTTGCGGCAGGATGTCGAATTCGAGCTGCCCGAACGCCGAATAGGCATCCGATTTCGAGGTCGCGAACCAGCGCGCCTGCGAATAGACCGGCCCGCGGGTGAAATCGCGCGAATAGTCCACATTCGCGTAGAACAGCCCGAGCGTATAGCGGAAGCGGTCGGTGCCCGGCGACACCAGCCGGATTTCCTGCGTGAACTGGGTCGATTTGAACGTACCGGTCTGGCGATTGTCGAATGCCGCGACCGCCGATTCGTCCTGATCGAGCTGATCGTGGAGCGTAAAGGCATCGTGCGACGCGATCAGCATCAAGGTCGGGCCGCCGAGATCGCCGACGATGCGCAGCGACTGCGCGAAATCGTGATATTGCGTGCCGGAATTGATGTTGTTGACGACATCGTCGTTGTCCAACCCGGCGCGCACGCCCGGCGCGTGCACTGCGGGCGTCAGGCCCGGCGTGTTACGCAGCAAGGCATTGGGGTCGAGCCGCGCGAACGGGCGGCCGATGGTCGTCGTACCGTCGATATAATCGACCCCCAGAGTCACGTTGAGCGTGCTGGTGGGATCCCAGACAAGCTTGTTGCGGGTCGAGAAGATGCGCCGCCCGTTGACCTTGTCGCCGTTGAACAGGTTGCGGACATTGCCGTCGAACTTGTCGTAATTGGCGGTGCTGCGGAAGCCGAGTGTATTGCCGATCGGTCCCGAGACGACGACATTGCCGCCATATTCGGAATCGGTCGTGCCGAACGCGCCGACTTTCACGGTCAGCTTGTCGCTTGGGCCAGGGGTCACGATGTTGATCAGGCCGGCCGATGCCGACTTGCCATACAATGTGCTTTGCGGTCCGCGCAGCACTTCGATCCGCGAAATGTCCGATAGATCGGCGAAAGCGCGAGCCTGGAACGAGATCGGCACATCATCGACCTGCACCGCCACGCTCGGCTCGACCCCGATGCTGAAGGCGAAGGTGCCGATACCGCGTATCGATACCGACGCGTTGACCGGATTTTCGGCGGGGCGCACGACCAGCGACGGCGCGACACGGTTGAGATCGGAGAATTCGCGGACGCTTGCGGCCTGAAGCTGCTCCACGCCGACGACTTGCACCGCGAGCGGCACATCCTGCACATTCTGCGAGCGCTTCTGGGCGGTGACGATGATATCGCCTTCGCTAACGGCCGGTGCAGCGATTTCGGTCGTGGCGTCGGCCTGAACCTGCGCATCAGCGGGCGAAGCGCTGGCGTCCTGGGCTTGCGCAGCCGAGGCGGCGATCAGGCCGATGGTTCCCGCGAGCAAGCGAGCAACGGTCGCGCGGCGTGTCGATATCCTCATGAATCTTCCCTCCAGAACGGCCGCGTCACGGCGACTTCTGCAGCCTCGGTACAGATTGGTCAGGCCAGAATCAATAGGTGGCCTGACAGAAATCGTAACAATCGACGGTTGCGCGGATTAAGCCTTTGTGCAAACTGGCCTTACCAGATGTAAAGGGCTCGCGATGGAAGACAAACCCGAAGGCGGACGCCTGTATGAGCGGGTGGCGAAGGATTTATCCCGGCGCATCGCGGCGGGCGAATTCGAAATCGGCGAGCGACTGCCATCCGAACGCAATCTGGCCAATAATTTCGGCGTGTCGCGCCCGACCATCCGCGAGGCGATCATCGCGCTCGAACTCGACGGCCTGGTCGAGGTGCGCATGGGGTCGGGCGTCTATGTGGTCGCGCTGCAACCGGCCGGTGGTCAGGCGGCGGAGACCGATATCGGTCCGTTCGAACTGCTCGAGGCGCGCCGCGCGGTGGAGGGCGAGAGCTGCGCGCTGGCGGCAACGCGAATCACCGAAGAGGAGCTGACCGAACTGGCCGGGCTGGTCGCCGAGATGCAGGCGGCTAACGTCCATGACGTATCGCTGTCCGAGGATGCCGATCGGCGTTTCCACATGCTGATCGCGCGCGCGACGCAAAACAGCGCGATGGTCGCCGCGGTACAGATGTTATGGGATGCCCGGTCGCGATCGCCGCAATACAAGCTGATGAGCGACAAGGCGCATGCCGCCGGCGTCACGCCACGGATCGACGAACATGCCGCAGTGCTGAACGCGCTGCGCTCACGCCAGCCCGATGCGGCGCGCGCGGCGATGCAGGAGCATCTCACCCGCGTGCTCGAATCGCTGCTCGAGGCGACCGAGGTCCATGAACTGGAGCAGGCGCGCGCGCGGGTCGCGGCGCAACGCAGGCGATATGTCGCAGTGGCCTGACCAGATCATCGATACGACAAGAACAAAAAGGCGGGAGCGGAAATGACTGAGGATCGACGGGCGCCGACGAGGCGCGAAGCGCTGGGCATGGTCGGTGCGGCGACAATGGCAGGCGCTGCGGCGCTGCCGTTCGACGCGCGCGCGCAAAGCATGACCGAGCCAAAGCCCCTGCCCGCGACCGGCGCGCCGAGCCTGCTCTACCCGCATGAAAGCCGCACCCGCGCGACGCGCGACCTGTCGGGGCTGTGGCGCTTCCGGCTCGATCCGAAAGACCAGGGCGAGGCGGCGGGCTGGGCAAACGGGCTGAGCGAGACCCGGTCGATCCCGGTGCCGTGCAGCTGGAACGACCTGTTCGACGACGCCCGCCATTATACCGGCACCGCCTGGTATGAGACCGAGTTCAGGCTCGATCCGGCTTGGGCGGGCAAGCGGCTGGTGCTGCGTTTCGGCTCGGCGGTCTATCGCGCCAAGGTATGGCTCAATGGACGCTTGCTTGGCGAACATATCGGCGGGCATTTGCCCTTCGCCTTCGATGTAAGTGGTATCGCGCAGGCCGACAGGCCCAACCGACTGGTCGTGCTGGTCGAGAACAAGCTGACGATCGACCGTGTGCCGGGCGTTCCCGATCCGGCGAAATACCGGATGCACACGATCCATTATCCGCAGACGACCTATGACTTCTTCCCCTATTCCGGCCTGCACCGCCCGGTACTGCTCGCCGCGCTGCCGGCGACGCATGTCCATGACGTCATCGTCACCACGACCCGCTCCGGCGCGACCGGCTTGGTCGAGGTCGCCTTTGCGGTCAGCGACGGGTGGAGCGGCCCGGCGCGGCTGACGATCGGCGGCGGCAAGGCCGCGGTGACGGTCGAGGCGGCGGTGCGCGGCGGTCGCGCGACCGCGACGATCCGCGTGCCCGGCGCCCGGCTCTGGGGCCCGGACGATCCGTTCCTCTACCGCCTGTCGATCGCGCTCGGCGATGCGGAGGCGCCGCTCGACGAATATATCATGAAGGTCGGCATCCGCACGGTCGAGGTACGCGGCAGCGAATTGCTGCTCAACGGCAAGCCGGTGTTCCTGAAGGGCTTCGGCAAGCATGAGGATTTCATCCTGCATGGCCGTGGCCTGGATCTTGCCGTGCTGGTGCGCGATTTCGAACTGCTCAAATGGATCGGCGCCAACAGCTTCCGCACCTCGCATTATCCCTATGCCGAGGAAGCGCTGATGCTGGCCGATGAATATGGTTTCCTGGTGATCAGCGAATCGCCCGCGGTCAGCCTGATCCTTTCCGATTCGGGTGAGGTCATCGAGACGCGGCGCAAGCATCTGACCGGCGTGCTGACCGACCTGATCGCGCGCGATCGCAACCATCCGTCGGTGATCATGTGGTCGATCGCCAACGAGCCGCTGACCAAGCCCTTCCACACGCTGGACGACGCGCCGGCGGATTCTGCGGCGAAGGGCACGCCGTTCTTCGCCAGCCTGTTCGACCATGTCCGATCGCTCGACCGCAGCAGGCCTGTCGCGCTGGTCAGCGTCCAGGGGGGGCCGAGCGACTGGGTGGGCCTGGGCGATGTGATCTGCACCAACAGCTATAATGGCTGGTACGCGGTGTCGGGCGACCTGCCGCAAGCCGAAGTGGCGCTGGCCAAGGAGATCGAAGGCTTGCGTGCGCGGCACGGCGACAAGCCGATCTTCCTGACCGAATTCGGCGCCGACGCCGCGGCCGGGGCGCATGCGGAGCCGGCCGAGATGTGGAGCGAGGAATATCAGGCCGAACTGATCGCCCTGTATCTGCGCGTCGCCGACCGCTTCCCGTTCGTGATCGGCACCCATCCCTGGGCGTTCGCGGACTTCAAGACATCCGAGAGTATCATGCGGGTGAGCGGCATGAACTATAAGGGCGTGTTCACCCGCGATCGCCGCCCGAAAGAAGCCGCGCATTTGCTGCGCAAGGCCTGGGCGGGCAAAGCGATCGCGGTTCCCGACAAGAGCAAATAAGGGTCGGCACGCACCATCAGGGGGTGGCCGTCATGGCGCACCGACGCGATTCAGCGGCGTAACAGAACCTTGTCGGCAAAGGCCTCGGCATGTTCCTCAAGGCTGGCAAGCTGAATCGTTACGACGCCGAAACCGTTGCCCAGCGCATCGATCTCGCAGGCGACGACCTCGGTTCGCTCGTGGATCGCCGAGATCAGGTCCGATATATTTTCCGCGATGTTCGCTGTCTCATCGACCGACGCGGTGATGGCGGTCACCGTGTTCGCCTGATCGTCCATCACCAGGCTGATCCGGCTGGCCGAGGCGAGAACCTCCCCGACGGTTGCCTCTACGCCAGCGCTTGCCACCATCACGTCGCGCGCGGCGGTCTGGATCGCCGATATCTTCAACGCGATCTCGTCGGTCGCATGCGCGGTCTGGCTGGCAAGGCTCTTCACCTCCTGCGCGACGATCGCAAAGCCACGGCCCGCATCACCGGCGCGGGCGGCCTCGATCGTGGCGTTGAGCGCGAGCAAATTGGTCTGCCCGGCGACATCGCGGATCAGGCCGACGATCGAACCGATCGATTTGACCTGATCGCCAAGCAATTGCGACACGCGAACCGCGGCGCTCGCCTGACCCGCGGCGCGGGTCGAAATGTCGGCGGCGCTGATCACTTCGCGGCGCGTTTCGGAGATCGCCTGGATCAGGCCCGTGGCGGTCGACGCCGCGTCATGCATCACGACCGCCGATTGCTGCGCCGCGCTGGCGACTTCGGACGTCTGGACGAACATGCCACGCGCCGAGCTGGACGTGCGCGCCGCCTGTTCGCTCAGCGCCTCCCCCTTGCGTGAGGCGATGGCGACCGCATCGGCGATCCCGGTGCGGAATTCATCCGACAGCCGGTCGCGCTCAGCGCGCGCGCCGAATTCGATATATTCGGCATAAAGGGTCGCGTAGATATCGCATTCCAGCGAGCGCATCCGCGTGAAAACGTCGTTGATCTCGTGGCGCTCTTCCTTCGAACATTCGTGGAGCCGGCCGAGGATTTCGAGCATGACCGACGCGCCGGCCCCGGTCATGGACAGGATGACGGTCAACGGAATGTCCTTGACGATGGCGGCGGCAACGGTGCGCTCCGCGGATTCGACCCAGGCAACACGGTCGGGATGCCGGAAGCGATTGCGGAGATAATCGACGCCGCGCCGGATCACTTCGTCCGTCGCATGGCCGATAAAGGATTCACGACCTTCGCACAGGCGGGTCCATTGTTCCCAGTGCCGGGTGGCGATGCGCGGCGCCTCCGGCTCGATAATGTCCCACAAACGCGCCGCGACCTTGAGATCGGCGGCGTCGAAGTCGAAAAATTTGAGCCTGGCGGCCACATCGACGGCGCTGCTGATCTCGCCGGGGTTGGGAAGCTGGCGCGTGAAGGCGGTGGCAGACATTTGGTCGAAGCCTTTAGATTCACAAGATTCACGTCTTAGCGGCGGATGGTTAACAGATTGGCAAGGCCGGTCGGCCAGCCGTCCCGCAAACGGCTGACCGGGGCGAAACCGGGTGCTGAGTCGACCGGCGCGGAACGTTACCCATGATCCGACCGGCAAGATCGAAGGAGCCGCGCGCATGGCCCCGCCTATCCCATAAGCTGCGCATGGGCGCGCACCGGGAACGTGCCCATCTCGCTGATCTTCGGGGGCACGGCCCAGAAACGAAAACCGTCATTGGGCAGCGCGTCGAGGTTGGTCATATGTTCGACGATGGGAATGCCGGCGGCGAGCAGGATCGAGTGGACCGGTCGATCCCCGCCCGAAACATCGTCGATATTGAACGAATCGATACCGACGAGCAGCGCGCCCTGGTCCCGGAGATAGGTGGCGGCGGCGGCGGTCAGAAAGGGATGGTCCTCGAAATATTGATCCGTCCGCCAATGCCTGGCCCAGCCGGTGTGAACCAGGACGGCGCGGCCCGCGACGGCCGTTGCGGCAAATGCGGTCCAGTCGATCGCGCGTGCCGCCCCGCCCTCTACCCGCACGACGATGGCGGGCACCGCGCTGACGCGGTCGAGGTCGAGCGCGGACAGGTCATACCCATCGGCGTAGCGATGATAGGGGGTGTCGAGATAAGTGCCGGTGTTGCCGACCAGTTCGATCTTGCCGATCTGAAATTCGGTACCCTCGGCATAAAGCGTACGGGAGCGTTCGCGCGACAGGTGATCGCACATGATCGGCGCGGGAAGCCCCTTGTACGTCACCATGCCATCCTCGATCGTATGGCTGAGGTCGATGCGACGCCCCGCAACCCCTTCGGAAGGCGCGATCGCCGCGGCGTTGCGTTTGTGACGTTCCGCGATAATGCGTTTGTTCAGGATGCGGACCTCCCCGACCATGAGCAAGCGGAGATCGCCGATGATATAGGCGGCCAGCGCTTCGTCGGCGATGTCGTCGCCGTCGATGTCGAGACGGAAATCCTGCCCCTGAATCCCGCCGCCATTGGAAAAGTCGACCTCGAAGTCGAAACACACACGCTTGTCGTTCACGATCATAATGTCCTTAACCTGCCCTGCACCCTAGCGGCTTCCCCGATTTTCGCCCTGCCGACATCGAGGTCAGGCCCGGAGCGAATTCCGGAGATGCGCGGGTCGGATGTGGGGAACGATCGGCATCGCGGCAAGCGGCCCTGGTTCGCGCAGTTGGGGCACGTTTTTGCGAGGACGTGTTTTTCGGGCACCCTTGCGGGAAGCTGCGGGAAAAACTGCGGGAAAAGCGGGGCGTCGCAACGGGAAGTCTGCCGCCATTCTGCGGGAATATCGGACGGTGGCGGGACGGAAATCATAAGCTCGTCGATTCACATGGTTGGCCGAATGCGCTTTCACCGCGCACGCATGAAGCGTCGCGGAAGGGCAGACATGACGGCATCAGACAGCGAGTTGAATCACACCGGACTTGAACAGGCGACCGGAGCAGAGGCGGCGGCGGCTGAGGTCGCGGCACCGGACGACTATGCGGTGGGTCGCGGCAAGCCGCCCAAGGCGCATCAGTTTCAAAAGGGCAATCGCGCCAATCCGGGCGGCAAGAAACGCAAGGTGAAGGGGTCCGAGGAGGTGGTTCCGCAGCTGCCCAATGATTCCCTGCACGGGATGTTGATGGCGGAGACGCAACGCATGGTGCGGGTGAAGGCGGGCGGGCGCTATGTCGAGATCCCGGCGATGCAGGTGGCGTTCCGCGCGGTGGCGATGCGCGCGGCACAGGGCAACCGGCTGGCCATGGCGACGCTGGCGCGGCTGGTGATGCAGTCGGAGGCGGCGGAGGCGCGCGCGGCGGGAGCTGGCGCGGCATCAGCACCCGCGTCATCACGCCACGCGGCATGGGACACGCCCCATGTTCCGGCGAGCGCAGTGCCCGGATACGCGGCGGCGGTCGAGTATAAGGAGGTGTGGACCAGGGTGCTGACCAAGGCGGCGCTGTTGACGGCCGAGCTGGCCACACCGGTGCCGCACCCGGACGAGGTGATGATCGGGCACGTGCGGGGCACGGCAGACTGGCCGGGGGCGCAAGCCGACGACACGCTGTCGCTGGACCAGCTGGCCGCGACCCATGCCGATTTACAGGCGGAGCTGCCGGCGCGGCGGCCGGGGATCGAGGCGATGGCGGACGGGTATGACAAGGCGATCGCGTGGTGCGAATGGTTCGCGCTGGTCGATATGCGCGACCTGATCGCGGCGCATTTGCCGGCGCGTTACGCCTGGCAGATCCACGCCGATACGCGCAGTGCAGCGGAGCGGTCGCGCGACGACGCGCTGCGGTCGATGGCGCGGCACGACCAGTTTCTCCATGGGGTGAGGGCCGACCGGAAGGCGGCCGACGACGCGCGCCAGGCGGCAATGCGCGGGCCGAGCGAGGCGCGCTGGCATGGTGACGGCGGCGATGAGGGCGACGAAGATGACGGGAGCGAGGGGGCGGACAAAGAGGACGGTGATGAGGCGGGGCGCCGGGCCTTGCCCAAGGTCGAGATCACCGGAAATCCGGCGCGGGCGGTGGCGGAGGCAAGCGCATATTGCGACGCGTGGACCGAAGTGATCGAGCTGACCGAGGGCATGAAGATCAGGATCGAGCCGCCGATGCCGCCGCCCGGCGATGTGGTTATCGATGCGGATTTGCGCACGGTGGTTTACCGCGAGCCACCGGAGCCGGGGCGGCGCGCGACGTTGAAGAATTTGCGCGCCACGCTGACCGGAATGAAGGCGAAGGCGGCGGAATATAATGCCGATATAATCTGTGCCCCATTACCGCGCTTCGCGGAGATGGCGGAGGGCAAGCGCGACGATATGCTGACGATGTGCGCGGTGGTCGAATGGCATCTGGGCAAGTTTGCGGATGAGGGCCATGAGCCGGCCGCCGCGCCGCCGCCGCCAAGCGCAGCGAGCCGGGCGCGGACCGTGGCGGTGGCGAGCGCATATCGCGCGGCATGGCTGGAAATGCTGGAACAAGCCGAGATTCTGGAGGTGCAGCCGGGCAAGCCAATGCCGCCGCCCGAAGACGTGATGATCGACACCGAAGCGGTCATGGTGACGTATCGAACGCCGCCGGCGCCCGGCCAGCGCGCGACACTGACCAGCCTGCGCGCGACGCTCGCCAGGATGAAGGACCTGGCCGATGGGCATGACGGCGCCATGGCGAGCGCGCCATACCCGCAACGCATGTTCATTTACCAGCGCCGGCGGGATGAGGCGTTTCGGTATTGCGACATTATCGAGCGGCATTTGGCTGGGGTTGAGCGGAAAGACAGGTAGATCCCATCTGGATACTTCTCTCGGGAATCTCGGACCTTCGCATTGCGCCCCAGCGGATTGTGAGACAGTAATCCGCCGATGGAAGCTTCGACCGAGATCGAAAAGTTTATCGCGCGTTGGCGCGCTAACGAGGGAGGAGCAGAACGGGCGAATTACGTCCTGTTCATCACCGAGCTCTGTACGTTGCTGGATCTTCCTCAGGCCAACCCTGCGGACGCCACGCACGAACGCAACGATTATGTTTTCGAACGTGCCGTCACATTCAAGGATGAGGCCGGCAAGACCGGCCATGGTCGCATCGATCTCTACAAGCGCGGCGCCTTTGTCCTTGAGGCGAAACAGAGCCGGGAACGCGGCGGCAGAAAAGAGGTGGCGCTCCCCGCTCAACAGGTTGCGCTACCCGGCTTTTCCGAGACGCAGGTGCGCGGCAAACGCAGTGCTCAGCGCGGCTGGGACGTCCTGATGCGCAACGCGCGCGAGCAGGCCGAACAATATGCGCGTGCGTTGCCGACCGAGCATGGCTGGCCACCGTTCATCATCGTTGCCGATGTCGGCCATGCGTTCGAAATCTTTGCCGACTTTTCGGGCCAAGGAAAAAACTACCGTCAGTTCCCCGATCGCTCCGGATATCGCATCTATCTGGATGATTTGCGGGATGAAAACATCCGCGCTCGCCTGCGCGCGATGTGGCTCGATCCGCACAGCCTCGACCCCGCCAAGCACGCCGCCGCCGTAACACGCGATATCGCCAAGCGTCTCGCCAGCGTCAGCAAACTGTTGGAGGAGCGCGGTTACCAGCCGGAGCCCGTCGCCCATTTCCTGATGCGTTGCTTGTTCACCATGTTTGCGGAGGATACGGGCCTGCTCGAATGCGGCAGCTTTACCGAAGTGCTGGCCGATGCGCGCACCAATCCGGACAGCTTCGCGCCGATGCTGGAGGATTTGTGGCGTAGCATGGACACTGGCGGCTTCTCGCCTATCCTGCGCAAGCAGGTCCGCAAATTCAACGGCGGGCTGTTCGCCGAACGCACCGCCATTCCGCTAAAAAAGGAAGAAATCGGCGAATTGTACGAAGCCGCCAAGCATGTGTGGACCGAAGTCGAACCCGCGATTTTCGGCACCTTGCTCGAACAGGCACTCGACAAGGAAGAGCGCAAGCGCCTCGGCGCGCATTACACGCCGCGCGCCTATGTCGAACGACTGGTCATCGCGACGATCATCGAACCGCTGCAACGCGAATGGGAGACCGAAGTTCTCGGCACCGTCGAGCGCGAACGCGCCGCCGACCCCAAGGCCGCGATCAAGGCGGTGCATGATTTCCACGAAAAGCTGGCCAATACGAAAGTGCTCGACCCCGCCTGCGGGACGGGCAATTTCCTGTACGTATCGCTCGAACTGATGAAGCGGCTGGAAGGAGATGTGCTGGAAGTGCTCGCCGATCTTGGCGGCCAGGAAGCGCTGGCGCTGGAAACCTCGACGGTTCATCCGCGCAATTTTCTGGGTCTTGAACTCAATCTGCGTGCCGCAGCGATTGCCGAACTCGTGCTATGGCTTGGCTATCTGCAATGGCAGATGCGGAATGGCGGCAGCATCGCCGATCCGGTCCTCGAACGGCTAAGCAATATCACCTCGATGGATGCCGTGCTGAAGCATGATCCCGCGCGGATACGCGATGATGGCACGCTCGACGAGTTTCCCAATCCGCGCCGTCCCGATTGGCCGCAAGCGGATTATATCGTCGGCAATCCGCCTTTCATCGGCGGCAAGGATATCCGCTCGCGGTTGGGTGACGGATATGCAACAGCGCTGTGGAAGGCGAACCCGAAGATCAACAAATCCGCCGATTTCGTCATGTACTGGTGGGATCGCGCCGCCGAACGGCTGACCGAGAAGGGTACGCGGCTCAAACGCTTCGGCTTAGTCACTACCAATTCGATTACTCAGGAGTTCAGTCGCCGGGTGATCTCGGCGAGGTTGGAAGCGCGCATCTCAATCAGCTTGACCATGGCTATTCCTGATCATCCTTGGACGAAGGCGACCAAGGATGCTGCTGCGGTGCGGATCGCGATGACGGTGGCTGAAGCGGGTAAGCGCGAAGGCGTGCTGCACGAGGTGACGCACGAAAGCGGGCTGGACACTGACGCTCCCGTTGTCGTCACCAGGGACTTGCAAGGCCGGATTCATCCTAGTTTGACTCTCGGCGCTGACATAAGCCGCGCGACGCCCCTTCGAGCGAATGAATGGATATGCTCTCCCGGTGTCAAGCTCCACGGGGCGGGATTTATCGTGTCTCCAATTGAGGCGGAGCATCTAGGGCTGGGACGTCGCGACGGCCTTGAACAGTACATTCTTCCATATCGCAATGGCCGCGATCTAACTGCGCGTCCGCGAGGCGTGTTGGTGATAGATCTCGACGGCTTGGATGAACGATCGGTCCGAACCCGATTTCCTGAAGTTTACCAACTATTGCTCCAGCGCGTAAAACCGGAGCGCGACAAAAATAATGAAGATTACAGGCGCGCAAACTGGTGGCTGTTCGGTCGTCGCAACACGATTCTTCGCGGCTTTCTTGCAGCTATACCACGCTACATTTCCACAGCAGAGACCGCCAAATTCCGCATATTCCAGTTTCTCGATCGCAGCATCAGACCTGACAATATGCTCGTAAACTTTGGGCTAACTGGCGGCCCTGAGCTCGGAATCCTATCATCAAGGATCCATGTAACCTGGGCGATGAGATCCGGTGGATGGATGGGGATCGGTAACGACTCTCGGTATTCTAAAACGAAGACTTTCGACCCGTTCCCCTTCCCCGACGCCACCCCCGAGCAGCGCACGATTATCGGCGACCTTGCCGAGGAGCTCGACGCCACCCGCAAGGAGGTGCTCGCCGAACACGCCGACCTGACGCTGACAGGCCTCTATAATCTGCGCGATAAGCTATTGAAGGGGCAGCCCTTCTGCGATGCCGAACAAGACCAGCGCCGACGTGGTCGCATCGACATCATCGCCGAACTGCATGACCGGATCGATGCTGCCGTCGCCGAAGCCTATGGCTGGCCGCGCAAACTGTCGGACGAGGAGATTATCACTAAGCTTGTAGCACTCAACGCCGAACGCCATGCCGAGGAAAAGGCCGGCAAGATCCGCTGGCTGCGTCCCGAATATCAGTTGCCAAAAGCGGGCGTCACGGTCCTCGCGCAAAAGCCGGAGGCCGAGCAGATCGAAGCGATCCTGCCCGAAGCCGCAGCGAAAAAGCCGGCCTTTCCGCGCGACGCGATCGGCCAGACAGCGGCTGTGCTGGCGGAATTGCGCGGCGGCGCATCGCTGAGCAGCGCCGACGTCGCGCGGCGTTATGCGCAGGGTCTAAAGGTCGAGCCGCGCATCGCGGCCACACTGGCGGCGCTTGTCCGACTGGGCCATGTTGCTGGGGAAGGCGATCGGTTTACGCTGCGTCGAGCGGCGTAATAGCCGCCGATGGCGATATATTCCTTCCTTACATTCATCCGCACTTTGACGATCTCAACGGCAATCGCGTGCTGATGGTTCGTTGCGACAAGCGGCCGAAGGCGAGCTTTGCGAAAGATGGTAACGCGCAGCGCTTTTTCGTGCGCGGCGGAAATGCGACCACCGAGCTTCAGGGACCATCGGTGACCGACTATGTTAAACAGCGTTTTGGATAGGAGACCGCGCCCCTAAAATCCAGGTCGCGCCAAATACCGCAAGCGGACACAGACGGCGATATTTTCAACCAGCCGTCCTCAGGCGTTCCGCTTAGGCCGGGCCGCCTTCCTGGATTCTTGTTCATACCCTGAAAGTCGATCGCAACCTGCTTAAGCGGCAGATTTTGCAAAGCCACGTGGAACCGGCGCCAATCGTGACACGGACCGGAGAAACCGGTTTTCGTCGAAAATGCACGACCAGCAGGGTATCCCCACCTCAGTCGCGTTGTGCTTTCGCGGCCAAATTGACCAGTGCGCGGCCGGCAGTCTCCTCCGCACTTATCGCCATGGTTTCCCAGGTCAGCGCCGAGCGTTCGTGCATCTCGCGTCGGTTGAGCAGGTTGGTCTTTTCCGCAGCGTCGCGCTGGGCGGCCGCGTTTGCGCGATAGGTATCGATCATTGTCATGCCGCCCCCTTAGCAGCAGGGGCCGTATCCGAACAATCGATTCGGTTGACGAAGAAGCGTTCTAATCGACTTGACCACGCCGCGCCCGCGCTCGATAGGCTCAGGTAGCGCGAACCGTGCCCATGTAAAGGAATTGCCGATGGCTGCGGACAAGATGGATATCGACATGTCGACCGTGCTCGATAATGTCGACGAGGCTATGGTCGAATTCACCGCCGAGGTGGATGGCGACGATTTCGAGTTCGGTGTGCAATATGCCGTTCTCGAGGCGCTGAGCGGCGACGCGCCGGAAGATGACGCGGCCGATATGTTCAACCGGTTCAGCGACGCGATCGCCGAAGCCGGCCTCGTCGCGCTGGCGCGCAACAGCGATCCGGCGATGATCGTGATCAGCGAGAACGACCTGGAATAGGCACCGGCCGGGCGCGCAAGCGCTTGATCGGCCTGGCGATTCCGAAGCGAGGCCGCCCTGCGCCGCTGGCCATGGGTGAACTTGCGTGACGGGCCAAATACCAGTCCGTGCAATGGGTCGGTCGATGCCGCCCGGTCCGCACGTTGATCAACGCGGTGATCCACTGCGGGCGGATCATCGATTCCGCAAACTTCATCGCCACGGCATGGGCAACAAGCGTTGCGGCACGCAACAACGCGAAAAAACTCCGCCATTTCGGCACGGCGTCAGGCCGGACCGCAATCCATGCCTTAACAAGGGGGGTCAGGCGCTAAATATCAGCAGTGGCGACGCTGTTAACGACGAAACAGCTGCAGAATCGACAGAGACCCGGTTTGCCGGACAATGCTTGCGCGGACACCATGAACAACCTGACCGAGAGCCACCATCCGGATCATGTGTCATGCGGGCACAACCTTATCATTTGTTGCTCTTTTCCTACCATGGTCCGATAAGGACGGACAAAGGGGGTAGCTGAATCAGCTATAACCCCGAGAGGAAAGAGGATGAGGCAACCTATTTCGGGGCCGCCGGACGGCGATTCGAGCGCTGTGAAGCGATTGCCGAACCCGATATCCATCGGCGTATCCGAAGCCAGGGATGATCGGGTTGGCGTACGCCCGCGATGGCGTTTTCGTGAAGAGCGCATCGAGCAGTTCATTCAGGCGTTTTCCCGCGTAATCGGTCCGGTTGTTTTTTTCGCCGCTCTCGGCGGTGTTATCTGGCTCATCGTCAGGGCTTACTAGCTTAACCGGATTCGGCGGCAGCCATGTTGTTTCGCGGTGCGATGGATGAAGTCGGCAGCCGTCGCGCATAAGCATCGCTCAGCGAGTCTCTCTGCGGGCACGGATCGTCCCATAAGCTCGTAATCTTACGAGGTGAAGGGTTGCCCTACACCGGCCATTATGTTTCTGCTGCATTGCAGCAAGACCTTGGAGGCGGCGCCCGGTTTCTTCGAACCATGTGGGCGCAGCAGATGCCGGGCATGTGGCTAAGGGGTAGCGCGTGTCGAAGATTGATCTAGCGATCCACGGATATCCCAGCAGCCACCCGTCTGCTGCGACGGTCTATCGCAATGCCCGCATCTGGCTGTGCCTGGGACTTGTCGTTGCCGATTGCGTTGCAATCGCGGCAGGGGTCGCGGTGGCCGTTAGCGTCGCGCCGCCGGGAACTGTTTTCCCGGACATCTGGATTTCGCTGACAGCGGCGCTGCTGGCGTATGTCATCGTCGCCTTTAACAACCAGGCCTATCATCCGAAATGCCTGACGGGAAGTATAGCGACCAGCCGTAGCGCGCTCGCCGCGATCGCCGGCACGTTGCTAATCTTCTTCCTGGTGGTGTTTTCGCTCAAGGCCACCGGTCAACTGTCCCGGCTGGCACTGTCGGCGGGGATCGTGTCGGGGAGCGCGTTGTTGCTTGCGCAGCGGGTGCTGATCGCCCGAACCGCCCGTCGCAAGTTCGGCGACAATCTCATGGCGGAGCTGATGATCCTCGATGGCGGAACGCCGCCTGCCGACTGCGCCGGCATCGATCTGATCGACGCGCAGAAGGCCGCGATCACCGCCAATCTCGACGATCCCTACATGCTCCACCGTTTGGGCACGATATTGCGCGACTATGATCGAGTGATCATTTCCTGTCCGCCGGAGCGCAAGACGGCCTGGGCACAGATGCTGAAGGGCGCCAATATCCTCGGTGAAATCATCGTTCCGGAAATGGAACCGCTCGCGCCGCTGGCCGTCCAGAGCTATCGCGGCTCGGCGACGCTGGTCGTGGCGCGAGGCCCCCTGAATCTTGCCAATCGCGCCAAGAAGCGTTTGCTCGACATCGCCATCACCGTGCCCGTGCTGATAGTGTTGCTGCCGGTGATGATCGCGCTGGCGATCGCCATCCGCCTCGATTCACCCGGGCCGATTTTCTTCCGCCAGGATCGAATGGGGCGCGGCAACCGCATCTTCAGTATATTGAAATTCCGCAGCATGCGCGTGGATCAGAGCGATCTGGCGGGTAACCGGTCGGCCAGCCGCGACGATGATCGAATAACGCGAATCGGCCGGTTCATCCGCAAGACCAGCATCGACGAGCTGCCCCAGTTGATCAACGTTTTGCTCGGCGAGATGAGCCTGGTGGGGCCTCGCCCCCATGCGTTGGGATCGACGGCGGGCGATGAACTGTTCTGGCGCGTCGATCCACAATATTGGCATCGCCACGCCCTGAAGCCGGGTATCACCGGCCTGGCGCAGATCCGCGGCTTCCGGGGTGCAACCGAACACCGTATCGACATTCTAAACAGGCTCGAGGCCGATCTCGAATATCTCCACGGATGGAGCCTTTTGCGAGACATCGCCATTCTGGTCGTCACTGCTCAAGTCGTGGTCCACAAGAACGCCTATTGAGGCCAAGGCGAACAGGACAGCCCCTTGCGAAGGTCCATCTTCGGCGAATTGCCAAATTTGCGACGAGCCGTTCCTATCCGATAACTCCCCGTAAACCACCTGTAGTGCAGGAGAACCGCGACAATCGGGTGAGCTGGAAGGTTGCAGGTGGTGGACAGAAACGGCGTATTGAGCAAAGGGGCCGGAGTGTCTGCCGGGCCGCCCGGCGCGGTGGACGGACCGAGTGTACCAAGGCTTTTAATCGTCGATGGGGTGGCCGAGCGCGGCATTCAGCTCGTCTCTCGCTGGGCCGGCATATTGGTCTTTGCGGCGGCATTGCTGGGAATCGGCGTTTTGACCTTCTGAAACCCAGACTTTGGGCGGCCAGATCCTGCCGTTTATATGACCTATTTCTTCCTTTCGCCATTTCAAGCGCCGGCGTCGTTCCCGAGGGGATGCAGCGAGCCGTGCCATTGATGCGACCAATCGCCTGAGCGGCTGTGTGTTTATGATAGCAAACGGTCGAGCATGCCTTTATTGCTGCAATGCAATAGAGGTAAAATCGTTTGCGCAGCTCTGCATTTTCCAAGTTTGGGTGTAATTCTTTTGCACTTGCGAAAGACGTTAGGCCTCGCACTCACGCCGCCATGGCAGTTGCCATAGGTAGTGTGATTGCCTGCGCCGGGGTGGCATCTCCGGCACATGCGGATGACGATGAAAACCGCGTCAAAACGCTCGGACTGCAGGTCGTGCCGTCGCTCGAAACGAGTTACGAAGACAATATCTATCGCGTCGACAGGCGAGTGGAAGACCCGATCGGGGACGTAATCGTCTCGCCGTCGGTGGAATTCCAGTTCGGCAAGGCAATCGGGCGCCACGACCTCAATCTGCGCGCGCTGCTTGGCTACGACCAGTTTATTTCACAGTCCCAGCGCAGCAAGCCCCGCCTCGAAGCAGGCGCGACGGGCGTTTTCCGATTTGGGACGACCTGCTCGATCAAACCAGCCGTGTCATATCGCCAGCAGCGCGCGGATTATGGCGACATCAATCGCGCCACCGAGAATCTACAGCATTTTTCCACGATATCGGCCGATCTCATCTGCGACCGCGCGGCCGGCCTCTATCCCTTGGCGCGATATCGCCGCGACACGACCCGCAATGCCGATACCTTCGAATATGCCGACCAGACGAGCGACACATATCGTGTCGGACTGGGATATCGGCGCCCCAGCATCGGCGCGGCGAGCCTCTATTATGAGCACGTGACGAGCGAGCGCGATGCCTTGGGTATCAGCAACAGAAGCAATGCGGCGGGGGTGACTTTCCAGCGCTCGGTGTCACCGCTGACCTCGATCGACGTCGATCTGCGCTGGCTTGACGTGTCGAGCACTTCGGCAAAGATCGGGCGTTATCGCGGGCCGGGTTGGGCGGTCAGCGCATCGACGTCGATCATCCCGCGGATCAAGATCACCGGCTTCACCGAACGGGCGATCGTAAACGACAGTCTGATCGCCAGCGGATTTGCGATCCGTTCGAGTTATCGGCTGACCGGGGAGATCGGCCTGAGCGAACTGACCGCGATCAGCGTATTCGGCGACCTTGAGCGCCGCCGCTTTCGACAGGACGCCGCTTTGCGGCCGTTCAGCTACACAGCGGACCGCACGAACGAGTTCGGTGCCGCGCTGCGGCGAAAGTTGAGCGAGCGGACCGAACTGCAATTCACCGCCAGCCGATACGATCGGCGCACCAACAGCAGTGTCTCCAATTATCGCGGTATCCGGCTGATGCTGGGCGCGAGCACGAGGTTTTGAGCATGTCGCGAGTTTCTCTGACGGTGAAAA
Organism: Sphingomonas sp. UYAg733; assembly: GCF_054057355.1. Lineage (NCBI taxonomy): Bacteria > Pseudomonadati > Pseudomonadota > Alphaproteobacteria > Sphingomonadales > Sphingomonadaceae > Sphingomonas > Sphingomonas sp. UYAg733. The sequence continues at coordinate 95,994 of NZ_JBSRZE010000007.1, read as the reverse complement.
AGGCCATCTGGCAGGTTGTTTTACCGATCGCGGCGATGCCTGGCATCGCGCTCGCGCAGGCGAGCGGGCCAGTTGCGCCGACGGTGCCCGCCAGCCAAGTCAATGGCGGCTACCTTCTCGGCCCGGACGACGAAATCAAGATTTCGGTCTACAATCAAGCTGACCTGTCTGTGACTACCAGGGTCAAAACCGACGGCACGGTCATCCTCGCGTTTCTCGGCGCTGTCCCGGCACGGGGGAAGACGACGGCGCAGCTCGCCGCCGACCTTTCCGCCGCTTATGCAAAGGGCGGCTACCTCATCAATCCATCGATCAATGTCGAGGTGAGCCAGTTCGTCAGCCGGTTCGTAACGGTGCTCGGCAACGTACCGCAAGCCGGCAATTACCCACTCGACCGGCCCTATTCCTTGGCATCGATGCTGGCCAAGGCCGGGGGCGCGACCGCCAATGGTGCGAATGCGGTAATCCTCACACCAGCCGACGGCAGCGGTGCGGTACGCATTTCATTGGTGGAAATGGGCCCAGGTGCCAACCGCCAGCTGATGCCGGGGGACATTCTGTTCGTGCCCCCCGCCGAGAAAGTCTATGTTTACGGCCAGGTCCAGCAGGCCGGTGCCTTCACCTATGTTCCGGGGCAGACATTCCGTCAGGTGCTGGCGCTGGCAGGCGGACCGACGCTCGCCGGGTCGACGCGGAGGATCAAAGTGCGGCGGGGCGGCAAGGAACTCGCGGACGTCATGCTGGACGATCCGATCCAGCCCGAAGACGTGCTTATCATCCGCGAAAAGCTGTTTTGATCATGCCCGGCTATTCCTCCGCTCACCGGACATCCGAAGAACATTTTGGCGCTCGGAGAGCCGGGCCGCTTTCGGCGCTGATCCGTTTCGTGTTTACCTCGATGGCCGGTGGACGGGGAGCACAGCGCCGTATTCCCGGACTTATCGACGATACTACCCTGCCCGTCCGGGCCGGCAATGGCGAGGATGCCGCTGCGCCACTAGCGATGGGCGCAGCGTCGCAAGCCCAGCGCGTGCTGCGGCGCGGCGCGATTTTTTCCGCCTTCAACGCCGCGCTGCCGGTTACCGACCGGCACGGCCTGGCCGGCCGCAATACCGAACTAGATCGGTTGATCGAGGCGGTTGTGAGGCAGCACAAGCACGCGATCATCTTCGGCGCGCGCGGCTCGGGCAAAACGTCGCTCGTCAGGGTGTTCGGCGATCTCGCCGACGAAGCGGGCTGTATCGCACTCTATGCCTCGGCCAGCAGCGACGCCTCGTTCGAGGATCTCTTTCGGCCCTTTCTCGCCGAACTGCCGATGGGCAATAGCGGCCGGGCACATGCCGACCGCCTCGGCGCGTCCGGATTCGACGTACCCCAATTCGCCAACCTGCTCGTCGCGGAGATCCGCCCCCGTACTTTGCTGATCATCGACGAGTTCGATCGGATCGGGTCGGACAAGGTAAAGCAGGATGTCGCCGCCCTGCTCAAGCTGCTGACGGACATTCTGTCGCCGGTCCAGATCGTCCTGGTCGGTATCGCCAGCGATGTCGAAGGATTGATTGCGGCTCATCCATCGCTACGCCGCCACCTGATGGCGCAGCAGGTAAAGCCGATCGCCGGCGTGGAACTTGCCGCGCTGTTGCACGCCTGCGCCGACCAGGTGGGACTCTCGATCAGCGACGCCGCGATGGACTCGATCGTCACGGCGGCAATGGGCTCGCCATATCACGCACGGCTGTTCGGCATGCACGCCGCCCTCGCAGCAGACGCTGCCGGCCAAGACGAGGTCACCGAACCGGATGCGGCCGCCGGACTTGCCAACAGCATGAGCGAATGGGCCGACGTTGCCGGCAATACTTATGAGGTTTTCTCAAATGCGCTCGACATGGATGACGATGGACGCCGCATGGTCGCGCTTGCCGGCATAGTCGCAGCGCAATTATCGGTCGTCTCGGTCGATCGCCTGGCTGCGATCGGGGCTGATCTGTTCGGCTCCGAGGACATGGCACGCCAGGCGGCCGCAGACGCGCTTGCAAGACTTAAGACCACACTTGGCGAAATGCCCGGCGGTCGGGATTATCAGTTCGAAGACTCGCTCGCACCGCAGTTCCTGGTGCTGATGGCGAAAAACGCGGCGACCCGACCATCGGCCGGCGCCTCGAACCGCAGTGCCGAGATGAGATCACTGCTTCAGGGAGTGGCTGGGATATGACCATCAATGCCGGCGATATGATCGCAGCGCTGAAATCGCGCTGGTTGCTGCTTGCAGGCATATGCGGCGTCGTTTTCCTGCTGGTTGCGGTCTGCGCCATGATCCAGCCAAGGACCTATCTGGCGACGTCTTCGCTCCTGCTCGATCTCTCGCAAACCGATCCGACCGACAATAATCAGCAGCAGCAAGCCCGGATCGACACCGACAGCGTTATCGCGACCCAGACCGACGTCATCCGCAGCGCCAAGGTCACCAATGCCATCGCGCGCGAAGTTGGCTTCGTCGCTGCGACGCCGGCCGATCTGCCGCCCGACGCCCGGTTGCAACAGGCCGCGGCGCGCGTCCGGTCCGGACTGACCGTCACCACGGGGCGTCAGAGTAACGTTCTCCAACTGCAGTTTCTTGATCCAGATCCGGCCACTGCGGCGCGCGTCGCCAACCTCGCGGCGGCAATCTACATGCGCGAGCAGGTCGAACTGCGCGCGTCGCCAGCTCGCGGCTCGGCGAAATGGTTCGATTCTCGGACAGCCGATGTACGGCAGCGCTATGAGATAGCGCAGAAACGACTGTCCGATTTTCAACGCGCCAACGGCATCATCGGCGTCGACCGAATGGATCTCGAAGGCGAGAAGATCAAGAATCTGTCGGTGCAGCTCGTCCAGGCCCAGGCCGACGCGGCGACTGCGCAGTCGAAATCCGGTTCAGCCCAGGTGTCTGAAGTTGCCAGTTCTGTGGTCGTGCAGAGCCTTGAAGAAGAAGTGGCCAAGGCCTCCGCCCATGTGTCGGAGCTAGCCAAGACACTTGGCCCCAATCACCCGCAAATGACGGCAGCACTGGCATTGCAGCGCGAACTGGAGAAGAAACTGGCCTCTGCTCGGAATACTCAGGCGCAGTCGATGACAGCAAACAGCATCGCTGCATCAAGGCGCGAAGCCGACCTGAAATCGCGCATGACGCAGCAGGAAGGCCGGATGATCCGTATGTCGAGCGTACAGGATCAATTGATGGTCCTGCAGCGCGATGTCGACGCCACACGGCAGACCTACGACACGGTGCGCCAGCGTTTCAACGAAGCCGCGCTAAAGAGCCAGATATCGCAACCCAATGCCGGCCTGCTCGACGAAGCATCGGTACCGTTGTTTCCGGCACGCCCCAACATTCCGCTCTGGCTCGTAGCAGGCCTGGCGCTGGGGCTGGTGATGGGCATCGCGGTCGTCGTCATCGCAGAAATCCTGAAGCCGCGTGTTCGCTCGGCGATCGGCCTCGAGCGAGCAACCGAGGTCGATGTAATCGCGGACCTGTCACCAATCCATCGATCGCGCACGTCATGGTTCGCAAATCGGCAGGAGGCAGCATGAGATTACGCTCCACCGCGGGCATTGGCCCCGGACAGGCTGGCAGGACCACGTCGGTTCCGCGATCGCGCGGGCTCGACGGCCGAGCGTCAGAAGAATTCGCTCGCGACCGCCTCTCCGAAGAGGATCGCGACGCGATCGCCGAGTATCAGCGCCAAACCGGATTATCATTCGGTGACGCCGCGATCGCACTTGGAAAACTCGACGGTGACACGCTTGATCCGCTCCTTGCGGAACAGACAGGCCTTCCTTTGCTCGCGCCAAAGGATACGCGTATCGATCCGCTGGTGGTTGCCGCGTTCGATCCCGCCGACCCCTATGCCGCCAAGGCCCGCGCAGTCCGCGCCAGGCTGATTGCGACCTGTAGCGGCCGCGCCGATACGAGCCGGCTGCGGCTCGCAGTGCTTTCGGCCGACGCCGGCGATGAGGGCGCCATTCTTGCCGCAAATCTGGCCGTTATTTTCGCTCAGATGGACGGCCAGATGCTGATCGTCGATGTGGATATCGAACGGCCGTCGCTCAATCGCCTGTTCCGAATGCCCAACCAAGTGGGACTGGCCGAGCAACTGGCTGGCCGCGCGGGCCTGCTGCCGATCGCACGTACCGCGATCGACCAGCTATGGCTAATGACGACGGGACAGGCGAGCGGCAGCGCGATCAGCCTGGTCGAGCGCGGACCGCTGGTCGATACGGCCAATGGCTGGCCGCTGCCCGACGCGGCAATGCTATTCTATCTGGCCGAGCGCTCCGGTGAGCATACGCCGTTCGGCAGCGTGCTCGCGGGATTCGATGCGGTCGTGATCGTCGCCCGGCGCGGCACGACGGCCGTGGCCAATATGCGCCGCATCATCGATGATCTCGACCGCAACAAGGTACCGATCGCCGGAACCGTGCTCGCATGACGACCGATGGCCTGGCGAGACGCGCGGACGCCCTGAACGAAGGTGCCGAGCGTGGTGAGCCGGCGACGGCACCCGGTCGGGCCGACACGCCATTAGAAATCGTGCGCATCGGCGGTGTGCCCGTCTCTACGCTGTCGCTCGATGCCCTTATCGAGCGCATGCTGGTCGATGCACCAGCCCGCCGTATTTCGGACCGGCAAGCTTGGCTGGTGTTCGATTGCAATGGTCACGGGTTGTCGCTGAACGCATCCGACCCGGATTTTCGATCCGATCTTGCCAAGGCTGATCTGGTCCATGCGGATGGCCAGGTGATCGTGGCCGCGTCGCGATGGTTGGGTGCGGCGTCGATTGCCGACCGGTCGAGTACGACCGATATGTTCATCGACAGCTTGCCGCGTGCTGCCGCAGCGGGCGTTCGCTATTATTTGCTCGGCGGTACGGAAGAGGTGAACGTCCAGTGCGCGACCCTCATCACCGGCACAACGCCGGGCCTCGAACTGGCGGGTCGCCGCAACGGATTCTGGCGGCCCGAGGAAGAGGAGCAGGTGATTGCCGAGATCAACGCGTCGGCCCCGGACGTGCTATGGGTCGGCACGGGCAAACCGCGCGAGCAGGCTTTTTGCGTGCGCAATCGGGATCGGTTAAAAGTCGGCTGGATCGTCACCTGTGGTGGCCTGTTCAACTATGTGACCGGCGATTATCCGCGCGCGCCGCGCTGGATGCAGCAGGGCGGCCTCGAATGGCTGCACCGCATGGCGACGAATCCACGGCACCTCGCCTGGCGATACCTCACGACCAATCCCCATGCGCTGTGGCTGATCTGGAAGCATCGCCGTGATTGAGGGACAGGCCACCATCGCGGCGCCCGGCCGGTGGCCTGGTCTCGGCCGGTTCGGCCTGGCGAGCGTTTCCTCTGCAGGCGTATCGATCAGCCATTTGCTCATCCAGCTCGTATCGATCCACCATCTCGACGCAATCGGCATCGGTACGCTCGCCTTTCTGCTCGTCGTGATCCAGTTCGGCTACAGCCTGTCCAATGCGCTGGTCTCGACGCCATATACCATAGCGTTCAATCAGACTGAGGATGAGAGTCCGGCGGCACTGGACTTCTTCTTTCCGATCAATCTCCTGCTATCGGTCGCGCAGGGGGTGATCTGTGCGACGATTGCCTGGGTGATGGCCGGCCCGCTGGCGGCGGCGGCATTCGGCATCGCCGGGGTGCTGCAGCTCCTGCGCTGGTTCGGACGCTCGAATGCCTATGCCCATCACAAACCGATGGGTGCGGCACGTTCGGACGTGATCTATGCCGTAACGGTCCTGGCTGGCCTGGCCGCCGGTCTGATGCTGGGGGTGACTCTGCCGGGGGTCGGCCTGGTCGTCGCCATCGCCGCCCTGGCCGGGCTGCTGCCGTTTGGCACGGCGTTCGTACGGCGCCACACCCCAGGCGGTCTCGGTCGTGCCTTTGCCGCCTATCGGCCGGTCTGGCGCGACCAGTCGGCCTGGACACTGATCGGCGTGATAACGACCGAGGCGACGTCCAATGCGCACAGCTATATCGTTACGCTGATGGCGGGGCCCCGCGCTTTCGCACCAATCGCTGTCGGCATGCTGTTCTTCCGACCGGTCAATGTCTGCATCACCGCGCTGACTCAGCTCGAGCGACCGCGCATGACCCGAGCCGTCGCCCGCGGCGATCAACATGCCGCGATCCAGGCCGAGCGGATGTTCATGGCGGCACTCGTGACGATATGGCTCATAACGGCTGCGGCGGTCGCCCTGGTGCTATGGCACTTTCCAGGTTTTATCATCAGCCCCACGCTTGATCAGCGCACAGTGGCAGTGGCGGTGAGTTTCTGCGCCCTCCTGTCGCTCGTTCAATGTATCCAGGCACCGATGAGCGTACTGGCGCAGGCACGCCGCCTGTTCCGCCCACTGGCAGCGGCCAGCGCCTATAGCTGCGTGGTAGGCGTGGCCGGCGTGACGGCGATCACCCTCACCTTCGCACCGGTATTCTCGATGGCTGGTGTCGTCGTGGCGCAACTGGTGATGATGTTCGGCATCTACCGGCTGGACAAGCGCGCCCAGCGGCAAACCGCAATCGGGAAAGATTAAGCCGTGGGGATCGCGCACTGGCATCGGCGGATCGAAAGCTTCGGCGACGAAGCGAAGTCGACGCCTGACGATGCGCGGCTTCTGATTCCGATCGCCCAGGCATTCTACTTTCTCTTCCTGATGATGATTTTCATCGGTCAGCAGCCGTTTTCCTCGCGCAATCAGGACGAACTGGTGGCGATGGCGGCAAACACCGACGGGTCGGATTTCTACAAACAGGCATTCTTTATCGGGTTCGCGCTGATCCTAACGTCGCTGCAGTTGGTGCGGCGCTATCCGTCGCAATATCGGTTCACCTATTGGCCGCTGCTGGTGATGCTCGCGTGGTTCCTGATTACCTGTAGCTGGGGCGTCGACCCGTTCGTGTCGTTCAAGCGCACGATGCAGCAGCTTATCGTGATCTACATCACCTTTTCCTCAATGGTCCTGATAGGCCCCGACCGCCTCTATCGCGTGCTGCGCACGGCGCTCATCGCGTGCCTTTTGATCTGCTGGATCTCGCTGCCACTGACCTCGGCGGCGGTGCATCCGCCGAGCGAGAGCGACCGGGCATTGGTCGGCGCCTGGCGCGGCTTTTTCTTCCACAAGAATATTGCCGGCGCAGTAATGGCGCTGACTTTCGTCGTAACGGCGCATGCCTATTTCGACACGCGCAAATGGCGGTTCGCGCTGTTCGCCCTACTGGCGTTCGTCTTCGTGATCGGCACCAAGAGCAAAACCTCGCTTGCCCTGTGCTTTGTCATCCTGCTGGTCAGTTCGATCTACCGGCTGATGAGCGACACCATCCCGAAACGTGCGATCCTGTTGCTACTGCTGGGCCTCGGCATGATTGGATTCCTCGCGCTCTATATCGCCTATCAGCCGGCGATCGAGCGACTGTTCGCCGATCCGACTTCATTTACCGGCCGCGTGTCGATCTGGGAGGTCGATTTCGCCTATCTCCGTGCGCACCCCTATCTTGGCTCGGGATTCGGCGGTTTCTGGCAGGTCGGCGACCTGTCGCCCGCGCGCCTATATATGAATCAGGCGTTCCAGATGCTGACCGCCCATTCTCACAATGGCTATCTGGAGATTCTCGTTACGACCGGTCCGCTGGGTCTCGGCATGCTACTCGTCTCGTTCGTCATTCTGCCTGCATGGTGGTTCATGACCGGTGCGACGGCGGCAAACCGTACCCTGATGGCGACGTCGTTCGCGATCTGGAGCTTCGTGCTTTACCAGAACATGCTGGAAACATCCTTCTTCGACAAGGATCGCCAGGTCTGGGTGATCTTCCTGGCAACGCTCGCAATCGCGCATGCGTCGTTCAAGGCCGCGGATCGACCGGTGTGGCGACGCCGCTTTGCGTCGGAAAAAATGCCGACGCCAAGCTCGAGCGTCTCCGGTCGCCGACCTGCCTTCGCTAACTCTGGAGCAGTGCATGGCTGAAATCGCGATCTGCATTGCCACGTGCAAGCGCCCGGCAGGGCTACGAAGAACGCTGGAGTCGCTTGCCATTCTGCGAACGGCACACGGCATCAGGATCATCGTCGCCGACAATGACGGCGAAAAGCAGCAGGGCCTTGCCACGGTGGAGGCAATGGCCTCCCAGGGATATCGTTGGCCTATCATTGCCATGGTCGTCAGAGAACGCGGTATTCCCCAAGTGCGCAACGCGTTGGTGGAACAAGCATTGACGTTGCCCGATCTCGACGCGGTGGTGATGCTCGATGATGACGAGGCCGCTTCACCGGACTGGCTCGACGCACTGATCGCTTGCCAGAGCGATACCGGCGCGGATGTAGTAGGCGGTGCTGTCTTGCGGGAGATGGACGGCGATGTCGCTGGCTGGGCCGCGCGTCACCCTTTGCTCCAGCCCAAGTCACGCGGAGCGTCAGGGCCGGTGGCGCTGATAGACAGTACCGCCAATGTGCTGATCCAGGCCGCAGCGCTCCGGACGATGGGGGATCGGCCGTTCGACGAGCGCATGGCTCTGACGGGCGGCTCCGACAAACAGCTCTTCACGCGCATGCAACGTGCCGGCTACAGCTTCGGCTGGTCCGAAGAGGCGGTGGTAACCGAGCTGATCCCGGCGAGCAGGGTCAGCGCGCAATGGTTGCTGATGCGCGGTTATCGCGTGGGCATGACCGATATGCGCATCGCGATCTACCATAGCAGCCGCGTTCGTGCCCTGGTGATGGAAGCGCCACGCATATTGGCCGGCCTTCTGATCGGCACGGCAGGTGCCGCGTTGTCGTTCGACCACGGCACGCGGGTCCAGCGACTGGGGAAACTCTACCGGGCCGCCGGCAAGATCGCGGCCGTCGCAGGGGTACGTTACGAGGAATATCGCAAGGTGCATGGCGCATGATCCCGAAAGACTCCGCATCGACGCCGATACCGACATTTTCGGTGGTGATCCCGCTCTACAACCGAGCGGCTATGATTACGCATACCATCGACTCGGTGCTCGCGCAGGATTTCAACGATTTCGAGATCATCGTGGTCGATGACGGCTCGAAAGATAATCCCGAACCAGTCATCGCCGCGATCGGGGATTCTCGCATCCGCTATGTCCATCAAGACAATGCTGGAGGCGGTGCCGCGCGCAACCGCGGGATCGAGGCGGCACGCGGTCGCTATATCGCCTTTCTCGATTCCGATGATCAGTTCCTGCCGGGCAAGCTCTCGATCATGGCGGCCGCGCTGCCTGACGATGGGGTGACGGTGCTCTATTCGCAGATGCGGGTGGATCGCGGCGTGAACCGCTACTGGATTCGACCGGAACGCGGCATTCGCGAAGATGAGGATGTCGGCGAATATCTCTTCTGCGCCAACCAGTTCATGCAGACATCGACGATGGTGGTGCCGACATTGCTGGCGCAGCGGGTCCGCTTCGATCCGGCGTTGAAGAAGGGGCAGGATCTTGATTTCAGCGTGCGCCTGCAGGTTGCGGGCGCGCGTTTCGAGATGATCGAACAGGCACTGACCATCTGGCTGGATTCGAGTGAAGTCGGTCGGACTTCCTACGTCAAAGGTTATGAGACGTCGCTCGACTGGCTCGAACGGTGCGGACATATGCTGACCGCCAGGGCGCGGCACGGCTATGGGGCGACGGTTCTCGCCTATCACATGGCGCCGGTCCATCCGCTCGGCACCATGCGCGAGCTGTTTCTCGGCTGGTCGCGCGGCGGCGTGCCGCCTCGCGTAGTGGCGCGCCAGGTCTTGCGTTCTTTCCTGCCAAAGGCGTTATACCGGTCGCTCGTCAACGGTTTCGTGCTACGGTTCGGCAGGGCCGAGCCGGTCGGCGGTGTGCGCAAATGACGGCGTCGTTGCCAGCAGGCGCCGGCATATCCGATACGGCGGACGCGCCGGTGTTTTCGGTCGTCATTCCCACCTATCAGCGCCGCGATGCGGTCGTGATGGCAGCGCGTTCGGCGCTCGGCCAGACGATCGCCGAAATCGAAGTGATTGTCGTCGATGACGGGTCCACGGACGGCACGGCCGAAGCGCTAGCGGCCCTGGCCGATCCGAGATTACGCACGATCGTGCAGCCCAATATGGGCGCTGCGGCAGCCCGCAATGTCGGCGTTGCGCATGCCCGCGGGCGCTTCATCGCGCTCCTCGATTCCGACGACCAGTTCCTGCCCGATCATCTTGCGGATCTGTTACCACTGGTCGTTCTGGGTGACGACGTCGTCGCCTATGGCCAGGTCGTGGTCGACCGAGGCTATGGCCGCCAGTTCATCAAGCCTTACCGCGCGATCGGTGTCGACGAACCGGTCGATCGTTATCTCATGTGCGATCGCGGCTTCATTCAGACCAGCAGCGTCGCGCTGAGCCGCGACCTTGCCGCACGCGTCCGCTACCGGGAGGATGTGCGGTTCGGCGACGATACCGATTTCGCGGTGCGCCTGTCACTCGCCGGCGCGCGTTTTCTGATGGCGCCACGCCCCGGCACGATCTGGGCCGATCGCCGCACCGATGACCGGTTGTCGCAGGTGCGCACCGGCATCGGCAGCCTTTCCTGGCTCAAGGACCTGAAGCCGCACATCTCCGCTCACGCCTTTTCTGCGTATATGGGCTGGCACGCCGCCAAGAGCGCCTGGCCGACAGACCGGCGTCGGGCAATGCGCTATTATCTCTCGGCTGTGCGCCACGGCGCGTTCCGTCCGCGCATGGCTGCGATCGTGCTGCTGCAAATCGTCATTCCCGACCGCTTCTATCGCGGTGCCGCCAATCGCTGGATCGCGCTTGCAAATCTGTTCGGGGGATATCGGGTTTGAACCGTCGTGGTTTCCTCGCCGGCGTCGCAGCAACGTGGCCGACGATTGCGATGGCTCAAAAAGGGTCAAGTGCGGGCCTTGCCCTGCGCGCCCGGCGAAGTGGCCGTTCCTTTGGTTGTGCGATCAAATCGAGCCAACTCACCAAGGACCCGGCGTTCATCGCTGCGGTGGTTCGTGAATCCAGCGTCGTGGTGCAGGATTATGAGTTGAAGCGCTACGTTACCCAGCCCGCCCCTGGTCGTTTCGATTTTACAGGCGCCGACAAGATCGTCGATTTCGCAATGCGGCACGGCATTGCGGCACGCGGGCATACGCTGGCCTGGTATGCCGCCAATCCGCCCTGGCTCGAAGGCGCGTTGCGCAACGCGCCACTGCGCGGACGGGTCGCGCTGCTCAACGATTACATCACGGTCGCGATGCGGCGCTATGTCGGGCGGATCGGCGAATGGGACGTGGTCAACGAAGCGATCGAACCCAGTCAAGGTCGCGCCGACGGCATGCGCGACAAGAGCGTCTGGCTGCAGACGATGGGCGAACGCTATATCGACGTCGCATTTCGCACCGCGCGCCGGGCCGACCCCAAGGCACGGCTGTTTCTGACCGATTTCGGTCTGGAACATAATTCGCGCCGCTGCGAACAACGTCGCAATGCCATATTGCGCCTGCTCGATCGCCTGACCACGCGTCAGGTGCCGATCGATGCGCTCGGCATCCAGGGTCATCTCAAACCCTATCGCGAGGGATTCGATCAGCGCGTGTTCGCGGATTTCCTCGAGCGCGTGCGCGGGTTCGGCCTGCGCATTGCGATCACCGAATTCGATATCGCCGATCGCGGCGGTCCGCCCGACATCGCCAAGCGCGACGCGGAGGTCGCCGCCGTCGGACGCGCCTTTCTCGACGTGGCGCTGGCCTGTCCGGCGGTCGATTCGGTACTAACCTGGGGCCTGTCCGATCGCTATTCCTGGCTGTCGACGTACCCCGATTATCGCTGGGCCGACGGGCAGCCGTCGCGCGGCCTGCCGCTCGACACGAACCTGCGCCGCAAACCCTTGTGGTCGGCGATGGCGGCGTCGTTCGATGGCGCCCCTGCGCGCCGCATGAGCGCCGATGCGACCTTATCGAACGGGAGCTTTTTTGCATGAGGATCTCGTCGCTCACCGGTCTGCGCGGCGTCGCCGCAGTCGCGGTGATGCTCTATCACATCTCGCATAACCCGACCTTTGCGACATTCGAATTGCCGCTCTTCTCTCGTGCCTATCTGTGCGTCGACTTGTTTTTCGTGCTCAGCGGCTTCGTCATATCGATCGGTTATTACGAGCGCGTCGTGGAGCATTTCAGCCGGGCGAGTTACGGCGATTTCCTGATCAACCGGGTGGCACGGGTCTGGCCGTTGCACCTGGTCGTCGCGCTGGTGTTCATGCTCCGTATCCTGCTCAACGTCTCGGGCGAGCAGCCCGTGCCGCTGACCACGGCGAATGTCGTCGCAAATGTGCTGATGGTCCAGACCTGGGGTTGGGGAACCCAGGCACTGGCCGGCAACAGCTGGTCGGTCAGTACCGAGCTGGTTGCCTATCTGTCCTTTCCACTCATCGCGATCATGGCCTTTTCCCGCTGGGTATGGGTGCAGGCGGCGATCGCCGTCGCGCTGCTGCTGCTCGTGGCGAATTCGGGGCTCGGGTCGCGCGGGCCGCTCGACGTCAACGATGCCGACACCATCCTGCCCGTGCTGCGCTGTATCGCCGGTTTCGCGCTCGGCGTGATCGCCTATCGTGTTGCCCGGCGCGACTGGTGCAGGCGGTGGATGGGCAGCGGTGGCAGCGTCGAGATCAGCTGCGCCGCGATCGCGCTCGCGCTGTTCATCCCGGGTGGCGATGTCACCGTGGTGCTGCTGTTCCCGTTGCTGGTGATCGCCTGTTCCTACGATGGCCGGACCGCGCGCCTGATCATGGCCAATCCGGTCAGCTTCCACCTCGGCGTGATCAGCTATTCGATCTATCTGTGGCATCCGCTGGTGCGCGACGTGTTCGCGCGGATCACCAGCATTGCGCATCGCCATGGCGTGAATCACTGGGATGCGTTGTTCGTCGTCGCGATGCTGCTGGCGACCTGGCTGATCAGCTGGGCAAGCTACCATCTGATCGAGGTTCGTGGACACCGGCTGATCAAATGGCTGCAGCACGCCGCCGTACGCCGCACACCCGCGCCCCGCGCGGCACGCCAATGACCACCACGATCATCGGGATACCGACCTTCCGTCGGCCAGAACGCCTGCGCCAGCTGCTGACGTCTCTGGCCCGGATGAAGGCAATCGACGACACGTCGATCCTGATTGCCGACAACGATCCCGCCGGGCGCGCCGGCGCGACGCTGGCGGAGGCGATGCGCGCCGGCGGCTATCCTCTGCCGATCCAAATCATCGCGGTTGCCGAACCCGGCGTGTGCGCGGTGCGCAATGCGATCCTCGACGCCGCGCTGGCGCATCCCGACATGCGTTGCCTGGCGATGATCGACGACGACGAATGGCCGGAGGCCGAATGGCTCGGCGAATTGCTCGCGGTGCAGCGCCGCACCGGCGCCGATGTGGTCGGCGGCCCGGTCTATCCCTATTTCGCCGATCGCCGGCCGGGCTGGTTCAGGGAGACGCTCATCTTCCGTCCGGAAAATCGCGCCGAGGGTGCGACCGGCATGCTCTGGGCAAGCAACAATTTGCTGGTCATGCGCCGTGCGCTCGATCGGCTCGACCGGCCATGGTTCGACCCGCGCTTCGGCAGCAGCGGCGGAGAGGATCTCGATTTCCTGACCCGCCTTCACCGGATCGGCTGTCGCTTCGCGTGGGCGCCAGCCGCGCGCGTAGCGGAATGGGTTCCGGCGGATCGCGCCAGGCTCGGCTGGGTGATGCGCCGGATGTGGCGGATCGGCATCACCGACACGATGGTTCAGCGCAAGCAGGCGGTCGGCGCGGGGTCGGGTGCCGCCCTGGCCGGTCGCGCGGTGGCGATCCTTGCGGCGCGCACCGTCGCGCTGCCTCTGATCCTGTGGCCCGGTGCACGACGCGTCGATGTTGCCGGGCAATGGGTCAAATCATGCGCGCGGATCTATGCGCTCGCCGGCGGCAGCAACGCCAGCTATGGCAGGCGCGCGGACCCGGTTCACGGCGAAACATAGGTGCGGAACCGGCTGACGACCATATCGCCGGTGCCGTCGGTATAGGCGCTGTCGGTTTTCACCGCGACATCCATGATCGGATACCAGCGGAACCCCTGGAACGGGTTGACGCTCTGATAGGTCTCCGTGCCATCGACAAACCAGGTAATGTAGTCGCGCTGGATATCGATCGCATAGCTATGGAACCCCTGGGTGAATCCGCTCAGGCCGTAAGCCTGTTCGGCCTGGATGTTGGTGCCGCGCTGGAACGAGCGCACGCCATTGCTGCCGCCATGGATCGTCGCCGAGATATGGCGGTCAAAATCCCAATAGCTCTGATAACCGAAACCCTCATAGACATCGATTTCTGGCGGCCAGCCCGACGTGGCGACCAGCCATAAGGCTGGCCATGACCCGCGCCGCGTGGGCATTTTCGCGATCCATTCATACTGGCCATAGCCAATCTGCGCGGCGACGAGATTGCGCGCGTTGAGCACGATCGAGCCGTATTTGTAGCTCACCCCGCCATAGCTGATCGGATTGGGGAGCACCTGGCTGTGCATCACCAGTCCCTGATCGGTATAACGCAGCGGTGCTTCGATGCCGGAATAGATCCAGCCATCGACATAGAGGCCGGTTTCGCCGTTAGCGGTCTGCGTGCGGCCGAACGGGAACGAGGTCGACCACATGTTGGTGCCGCCCTGATCCGACCATTTCGTGCTTCCCTTGACCATGTCGTACTGGAGGCTCCCGGTCGCGGCATAGTTCCGTGGCGCGCGGAAGGGGCCGATCTCCGGTGTGGTCGCAGCTTGGTCGCTGGCGGCGGTGATGGTCGCGGTCGCGGTACCCTGGCTGGCACCCCAAGGCGCCTCGCGCAGCTTGGTCGAGAATTGCTGGCCGTTCGCTGCTGACAGGATCGGCACCGCGACCGTGCGGCGCAGCGGATCGCCGGGACGGAAGATCACCACGGTGTCGACGGTGGTGTAGTTCTTGCCCGAGATCAGCCGCGTCGTGTCGGTGCCGTTGACCGTGATGACGCGGGCGATGACTGTGTTGGGAGTCTCGCGATCGAGCGTGACCGGTATATAGGCCATGCTTGCGCCCGGTTTAAAGGTAGCAACGCCGAGCGAAAGCGACGCCTTGTCGGGTAGCCTGGTGCCATTAGCGTAGTCGAAACCGGCAAGGGTCGCCGCAGACGGCATCAGGCGCGAGACCGGCGGGGCACCTGCCAACGCGGTGGCGTTGTCCTTCGGCATTGCGCCCGCCGCCGCCACGGTCGACATCGCGCCTGCCGCCACCACGGTCACTGGGGCGGGCGATTGGGCCGACGAGTCCGAATCGACGCGGCACGCGGCGAGCGAGCAAAGGATCATCGCGGCCGAAATCGGACGTGTATAGCCTGCAAACATGGAAACCCCCCGAATACCTGATGGGTTACATGTCGCATTGGAAGGTAAACAAACGAATTACGTCAGCCGGGTATTGCAGCAAGCCGAGTCAATTCAAAGTAAATCGTTGCAACTGTGCAACAATTACCAAATTCACTCCGCCGCGATACTCAGCGGCTCTTCCTTAAGCGCCCCGGGCCGACCGATGCTTACATAGCTGAAACCGGCACGCTCGGCGACCTCCGGGCGATAAATGTTGCGCAGATCGACCAAAGCATCGCCAGCCATCTCCGCCCGCAACCGATCGAGATCGAGCGCGCGGAACGCGTCCCATTCGGTAACGATCACCACTGCGGCAGCGTTCTCGGCCGTGGCATAAGGCGATGTGACGAATTCCACGTCGCGCAACATCACGCGGGCCGCCGCCATGCCTTCCGGATCGAACGCGCGGATCGCCGCACCGGCATCCTGCAGCGCCTGAATGATCGACAGCGATGGCGCGTCGCGCATGTCATCGGTATTCGGTTTGAAGGTCAGGCCGAGGATACCGATCGTCTTGCCGCGTACCGACCCGCCACAGGCCGTGATCACCTTGCGCGCCATCGCACGCTTGCGCGCTTCGTTGACCGCCACGGTCGTCTCGATCAGCCGGATCGGCGTGCCGGCATCTTCGGCGGTCTTGACCAGCGCGAGCGTATCCTTGGGAAAGCAGGAGCCGCCATAACCCGGTCCGGCATGGAGGAACTTGCCGCCGATGCGATTGTCCAGACCGATACCGCGGGCGACCTGCTGCACGTCGGCGCCGACCTGTTCGCACAGTTCGGCGACTTCGTTGATATAGGTGATCTTCATCGCGAGAAATGCGTTCGCGGCGTATTTGATCAGCTCGCTGGTGCGGCGCCCGGTGAACTGGATCGGCGCCTGATTGAGATAGAGCGGCCGATAGACCTCCTCCATCACCGGGCGGGCGCGTTCGTCCTCCAAGCCGATCACAATCCGGTCGGGACGTTTGAAGTCCTCGATCGCCGCGCCCTCGCGCAGGAACTCGGGGTTGGAGACGACGGCGAATTCGGCGTCGGGGTTTACCTCGCGGATGATGCGCTCGACTTCATCACCGGTGCCGACCGGCACGGTCGATTTGGTGACGATGACGGTAAAGCCGTCGAGTACGGCCGCGATCTCGCGCGCCGCGGCATAGACATAGGACAGATCGGCATGACCGTCGCCGCGCCGCGCCGGGGTGCCGACTGCGATGAACACGACATCGGCCTGAGCGACCGGCCCCTTGAGATCGGTGGTAAAGTCGAGCCGTCCGGCGGCGACATTGCGGGCGACGAGTTCATCGAGGCCCGGTTCGTAAATCGGGATTCCGCCTTGCCTGAGCCGGTCGATCTTCGCCTCATCCTTGTCGACGCACACGATCTGATGCCCGAAATCCGCGAAACACGCGCCCGACACCAGTCCGACATAGCCCGATCCGATCATGACGATCCGCATGACGATACTTCCTTATTGCTGAATTGATAGCGAGAGCGCCTCACGCGCGCAGCTGGACCGTGATCACCTCATCGACCAAATGAAGCTCTGGCTCGGCCGAGGAGAGATCGCCGAAGAGTTTCCGCGCGAACGCGCTGACCTGCGGCCCGATATCTGCGCGTTCGAGCGCGAAGGCGAGATTCGCCTGGACATATCCGGCCTTGTCGCCGCAATCATGGCGCTCGCCGTTAAACCGCCATGCATGGAAAGGTTGGCGACCGATCAGTTGCGCCATGGCGTCGGTGAGTTGAATTTCGCCGCCTGCGCCCTTTTCCTGGGTCTCCAATATCTGCATCACCTCGGGTTGGAGAATGTAGCGGCCCGGAATCATCATATTGGATGGAGCGGTGCCGCGTCGCGGCTTCTCGACCAGTCCCCGCACTTCGACCAGTGCGCCATTATCAATTCCCGGATCGACGATACCGTAGCGATCGGTTTCATCGTCCGGCACCTCATAGCCGCAGACGATGTTGCCACCGATCTTTTGATACGCATCGACCATCTGCTTCATGCAACCGGGAGATCCCGCCATCAATTCATCGGCGAGGAAGATCGCGAACGGTTCGTTCCCGACAATATCGCGAGCGCACCAGACAGCATGCCCAAGGCCCATCGGTTCCTGTTGTCGGACGTATGTGACGGCGCCAGGCCTCAGCCGGGTCTGATGGAGCAGATCCATCGACTTGCCGCGCTCGCGCATCGTTGCCTCGAGTTCATAGGCGATGTCAAAATGATCCTCGATCGCCGATTTGCCGCGGCCGGTCACAAAGATCATTTGCTCGATTCCGGCCTCCAGGGCCTCGTCCACGGCATACTGGATCAGCGGCCGGTCGACGACAGGCAGCATTTCCTTTGGCATAGCTTTGGTCGCGGGCAGGAAGCGGGTGCCGAGGCCCCCCACCGGGAAGACGGCTTTGCGCAATGGCTTGATCATGATGGCTCGCCCCTTTTGTTGCATCGCAACATACCGCGTCTGTTGCGATGCGGCAATTTCGATCCACCGTCTCACGACCACGCACCGCCGTGTTAATTTGGAGCGGAGACGGATCATCGATCGGCTGCCTGAAAACCATGGTGCTGCCGACCGCCGAAGAGAAGCGCGTCGGGGCTGCCATACCCGCCGACATGGTCGTTGATAACGCCGTACCAATTACGATGTCGCCCAGCTGGTTTGAACTTATCGCCTCGATTTGGCTTTTCGAATATTCACATTTTGTTCCAGGTTTTTGGTTCCGGCATCTGCTGGTGTATTATTCAGCGTGCAATGGAAGGATGCTAACGGGACTCGCGCTCACATCATAAATGATTGCAATAGAAGTATTTTTTCTCCGCAATCACAGATTGGAGCCCAAACAGGCCCCAAATTATTTAGGACTCGACCCCGCGCCTCGCGGCGATTCCGTCGAATTCGCGGCGACTCCGGTCCTGACCGGCTATTTGGCCGAGCGTGGCCTCACGCCCGAGCAATCGCTGGCTTGGATCCACGATCGCGCGCGCCGATAAGCTCGACGCGGTGAGTAAGGCGGCGGCCTACTCGAAACGATTATAGGCAGGCCTGCCGTCTGGAAGGCATTGTAATCGTTCGGAGGTGATCCCATGGAAGCTGCATCGATTTCGAACGGCTCGACCGTCAATCTCTCGCCGAACGCGGGTTTCGCCGGACAGGCCAACGCTTACACGCGCACCAACCTGGCGACCGATACGGGCGACGAGGGCGCGATGTTGCACGCGCGGCTGGATGCTGGCGCGACATTGTCGCCGGTCGAGCAGGGCACGCTGGCGCGGATCATGGATCGCGCCGGCGGACCGCCGGCGCATGGGCCGGCCGCCAATGACCCGGCCCCCGCCGACAAGGCGGCTAATGACGATGTGAAGACCGTCGACGACTTCAATGTCACCGGCGCCAACGCCCATGACCTGAAGGATCTGAAGGAAACGCTCGCCTATCTCCAGCAGACCGACGCCAAGGGCAATCCGGTTTCGGAAACCGCGACCGAGTTGCTCGACGATTTGCCCGATGGCGCGACGATCCATATCGTCCATGACGGCGGCGACCAATATGACCCGAGCACCGGCGTGATCGACTGGGATCCGCGATCTGGCCTGACCGTGACCGGTGGCGCGGGAACGCAGTCCGCCGCGCTTGGCCTGATCCATGAGATCGATCACGAGGTGAATGGCCTTGCCAACCCGCAGCCGACCGGCGACGGTTATGATAATACCGAAGAGCAGCGCGTGATCCAGGGATCGGAAACGACCATCGCGCACGATCTGCACGAACCGACCCGCACCGATCACAATGGCTCGCTGGAGGTGATGAAATCCTCCACCGACCATAGCGAGGTCGCCCCACCCGACCCGTCGATCATCGCGAAGATCGTGGATCGTGTGAAGGAAATCCTCGACGGCATTTTCTGATGCGAGCTCAACGACATTGGTCTTGCCCGAACGAGCGGCTATCATCCGCCCGATGAAACGGGTGACGATCTTCAGAGTCGCGGCAACCACCGCCGCGCTCGTTGCCGGCATCGGCGCGATCCAGTCGCTGGCGCCGGTTTCCCAGGCGGCGAAAGGAAGAGGCATGTCTCAACATAAGCTGGCCGCGTGCGATGTTAGCGCGGCGACGCTGAACCTGGTCGGCGAGTCGGTAATGACGCGCGCCGCGATCACCGCGGAGACGATCGGCAAGCATTCCACGGCTGTGGAGATCGGCAAGGGCGATCCGCGCCTGGCGAAGCTTAACCAGGTGTTGCGCGGCCTGAAGCTCGAGCCGGCGGCGCTGCCGCGTTTCGAGATGCGCATGTTGCTGCGGATCCAGTGCGCGGATGGCGCGGAGATGACCCTTGCCGGGTCACGCACCGGCCAGGACGGCCGGATCGACCTGAGCATCGATGGCGAGGCGGCGAGCACCCATGAGCCGCTGCGGCGCGAGATCGAGGCGCTTGCGGGTCATGGCTGACCCGAGGCGCCGACACCGGAACGCCATCGCGTAGATCATGCGATGATATCAGGAGAACCGGCATGCTCTGGGAGATCGCGACGATGATTGCCTCCACTGCGGCACAACCCGTTGCGGTCGTCGGCGCCGAACGGACGGCCTTGCTCGATGTCGCGCGCGCGCCGGTCAGCAAGGCGCTGGGCAAACCCGTCCTGTTCCAGGTCGACCGGCTGAACAGGATCGGGGACTGGGTATTCCTGCTGGCACAATTGGCCGATCGCGGCGGCGCGCCGGTCGATTATGCCGGGACGCCCAAGGCCGACGCCGCACGACACGGCATGGTGTCGCGGCGCTATGCGGCATTGATGCGGCGCGAGGGCGATCTATGGGTGGTGGTCGCCGACGCGATCGGCCCGACCGATGTCGCCTGGGCCGATTGGGCGACGCGTTATGACGCGCCGCCCGCCCTGTTTTGATTTAGAGCAAGATGGCGTCCGACTAACCCGCCATGGTCATTTCCGCTTTGGCGGAATCTTCGCAAAACGCCTGCACGAACCTGAGTTTCACCGTCACCCCGGACTTGTTCCAGGCTCCACTGTGCCTCGAAATCAACAGCTTATGATCTTGCGGCTCGGTGGACCCCGGAACAAGTCCGGGTGACGCGAGGTGTTAGGCACAGGCCCCGCAAAGCGGGGATGACGGAGACGAATAGCCTATATCATCCCATTCTAGTGGTTCGCGGCGATCTGTGCCGCGCGGTCTCCCCGACGGGCAGCCTCGCCATTGGTGTCGGCGGGGCGTTCATATTGCCGGGTGACGATCTGCGCCGCGCCGCGCGCGTCGGTCGCGCCACGCAGGGCATTGCCCGCGCCGCTTTCGCTGTGAGTCAGTTCATGTTGCACGAAGCGCAGCTGTTCCGCGAACGACGACCCGCGAATGTCATGACCGGCCCAGGCGGCGAAGTCGCGCTGGCGTGGGCCCTCCCATTGGGCGAGGCCATAGCCCGGTCCGCCGCCGATCTGGTCGATCCCGGGACTCATCCCGCTTTCGGCGTCGAGGTTCGCGACGATGCCGATCGCCTGTGCCTGGCTCCAGCCCTGGCTTTCGAAATAGCCGATCGCCTGATCGATCCGCGCGTTCTGGTCACCGCTGCCGCTTGGCGTTGCGCCGCCCGGTGCCTGAATGCCGCCGGCCGGTGCTGTCCCGTTATTGGTGCCACCGGGCGCACGCAGGATCACGCCGCCATGCTGGAGTGCCCAGCTGAGATTGTTGTGCGAAATTTCCTGGGTGCCGTCGGCGTTGATATTGTTCGACCCGATCATCTTGCCCGGCCCCGACACGATCTCCGTGTGCGACACGCCGCCGCCCTGGATGATGACCACGTCGCCGGGCTTCGCGTCCGATGCCAATACCGGGGTCCAGCCCCGCGCGCGCAGCGTGTCGTTCAGCTGCGCCACCGAATCGGTGTGAAGATTGCCGGGCAGCTGGCCCGCTTCGGTGAGCACCGCGGACACGAAGTTCGCACAGCACACGTCCGGTGGAACATTGGCGTTCATCGGCAGCGTGTCGCCGCGATTGCCCTTCAGAGCCGATGCGTCCTGACCGAGATATTTCTCCGCGATCTGCGCGACATTACCGGTCCCGCCCCCCGGCGAGCCGCCGGGCGTCGCGCCTCCCACGCCACCGGTATTGCCCGTGCTCATGCCAGCACCTGCGGCCGGGATTTCGAGTTGATCGTTGGGATGGATGAGATTGGGATTGGCGATATGGTTGGCGGCCGCGATCGCTTGCCAGCTTACGCCGAACCGCTCGCCGATGGCCGATAACGTATCGCCCGGTTCGACCCGGTAGCTCTCGCCACCCGCGCCACTCGCGCCCGATGGCAAGTTTATGTGCTGACCGGGTCGGATGAGATCCGGATGAACGATCTGCGGATTGGCACGGACCAGCGCGGAAAGCGATACGCCGTTTTCGCGCGCGATCTGCGACAGGTTTTCACCCGTCTTGACGAAATGGCCCTGGTCGCCGGAGGCACCGGGGGCAGTGCGATTGCTCTGGACTGGGTTCACGGCTGGCATCGGATTCGCTCCATCACGTGTTGATGGAAGACATTAGGCGCTCCGCCGCGCGCGGTCGCTAATCGGAACGCTTAGAGAGGGCCGCGCCGCGCGACGCGATAACTCATCTCGGCGCCGAAAACGCGAGTCGCGGCACGCATGTTGACGCCCGACAAGCCGTCTCGGCTCACCGTGTCGAGCGTGCTGAATGCCGCAGCGCCGTGGCGTTTGCTCGCGAATAGCGGCGTGGCCAGCTTCGGCACGACCTCCTGCGCACCCGGCCATGTCGCAAGGCAGGCAAGTCCGACGACCAGCGATCGCAGGTCGGCCGGCGCGATGTCGGCGCGATTGAGGGACGAAATCTTGCGATATTGTTCGGGATAGCCCTGCTCGAAATCGGCAATGGTCGCGGCCTGTTCATCGGCATCGATGCCGGCGGGCGATCGGCAGACCGACGTATCGACCGGCGCGTTACGAGCGACGGCGAGCGAACGATCCCCGCGCCGTCCGGCCAGCATATGCATCGCGCCGTCGGCATAGGCGAAACGTACCAGCGGTTCGCCGGCCCCGTCACCGGCCATCGTCACCTGCAATTGCCCGCCGATGATTGTCCCGCGCGCATTCGTACTGCACGTCCCGAACGGCTCGGTCGGCCGGGGATTGCCATCTCCGCGGGTGACGATGACCACGTAGCGCGTAGGGCAATCCCCCCCACCTTGACCACGCACAAGATAGAAGCGTTCGCCGCCCGCCGGATAGGTGCCGATGATGGCAAGTCGATCGATCAGCTCAGCGCCGAACGGCCGCGATACGATTGTCTTGCCGATCTTCACGGCCTGTTCGCTGCCGGATGTGACTATTGCGGCGTCGCGGGTCTGTGCCGAGGCGAACCCAGGCAAGAATGCTGCTGCGACAAGGAAAGCTGATGCGAGCGGCTTGGGCATGATCATTTCCTTGGGCCGTGACGCGATTAGAATCGCATATCTTCGCATTCGGTTCCGTCGGGGCGTTCCGTCAGGCTATCCGTTCAGCGCGGAAAGATGTGCGGTTGCGGCCTGGAGGCGATTGATCACGCCCTCTACCCCGGAACCGAGGTCGGTGCCGGCCGCGACGTCGAGCGCCGAACGGACGCCCGCAATCTGGCGATCGCCCGATGCGCCGGCGAGGCCGGCGAGCTGAACGACCGATGCGCGCGTGAAATCCTCCAGCGCTCGGTGCAGCTCGCCTTCCTGCGTGGGTGTCGCGCCGGTTGCGCCGGCGATATCGCGCGCCATGCCGCGCACGTCATAGACATCGCCACCGCGGCGAAGCTCGCCTTTGTCGGGCGTGAAGCTGCTGGCGCGGCCCGTCGCATCGGACCATGCGCCGGTGCCGGCCGATGTCATGCGCGCGCTCGCATCCACCCAGGCGAGAACCCGGTGGCCGATCTCGCCGACCGCGCCGGTGGCAAGCGACCTTGCGTCGCTGCCCGTGGCTGCTGCGGTCCCGGCAAGCGGCGAAGATCCGGAAAGGCGATCGATACTCGTCATGATTGCGTCCTACTCCACGAAGCGACGAGATGGGCCTTTGGACCTGAATTCGCCATCATCGATACGATTAGTCTTCGGGCCGGGCAGGATCAAAGCGATCGAGCGGCCCCGGCTGATCGAGCAACCGGTCGAGACCGCTGCGGTGCCGCGCGATCCCCTGCGACAAGGTCTCGGTCATGCTGTTCTGCGCGGCGCACGCGTCGTCGGTGCGCTTTTCGGACGGGCTGGCGATCTGCACGTCGGCGAGCTTGCCCAGACGGGGTGTATTCGCGCCAATCGAAATGGTCATGCGCCTTCTCCTTATGCTGCGCCCGTGCAGAGGTACGCGCGCGGGATGCGCTGGGCCATAATCGCATCGACTATTCGCCGGCCCCGCAGGTGCGGCTAATCGCTTCGACTAGGTCATCTAGTCGAAACGCGGAGCGCATCGCGGCCGCCGATGTGGTGAAACGATGGGGACGGACGGGCCGACAGGCCTTCCGCCAGATTTTAGCGGGGTCGCTTCCGGCCCGATGCACATGGCGAGGAGACTATCATGAGCTTCATCAACCCCCTGAACATCGCACGCCTGGCCACTCAGGTCGCGCCGATGGCGCTTGGCCCTGGCGGCATGGCTTTTGTGGCGGCACGTCAGCTGACCTCGGCGATCGGCCAGCAGGCGATCCAGCAGATCGGCCAGATGCTCGGCCTGCCCCAGTCATCGATCGACCTGGCGCAGGGCGCCTTTGCTGCTTCGCACGGCGACTTCGCTGGCGCCGCTAGCAATATGCAAGACGCAGCGGAGGGCTTTGGCGAGATGTTCAACGCTTCGCGGGCCGACCGGGACGATGCATCGCAGCAGTTGCAGGACGCGCTCGACAAGATGGTTTCGCGTATGGCCGATGGCGACGACGCGAAGTCCGCACGCAGCGGCAAAGGCAAATCTTCGGGCCAGAGCTGGCTGATGGCGCTGGCCGAAGCGCTTGGCCGCAAGCTCGACAAGATGGCCCGGGAGATGAGCTCGATGGCCGATCAGATCACCGACAAAACGCCGTCACTGACCGCAAAGTTCGGTGCCAAGAGCCAGGAATTCGGTATTCTGATGAACGCCGCGACCAACGCGATCAAGACGATCGGCGAGGCGGAAGCGAACTCGGCGCGCAAGGGCTAAGGCGCTTCGATCAGGACATTCATCCTGATTACAGGAGGGGGTCGGTATATCCGGCCCCCTTCATGCGTTGGTGCGATGGCGCACATGGTTACGGGAGATGATGATGCGAAACCGTATTTTCCTTGGCCTCACCGCAGCGGCGTACGCGCTGCTGCCGGTGAGCCTGCCCGCGCAGGGCGTATTCAACATGGGAATGCTGACCAATACGCTGACACAGGGCGGCAGCGATTCGTCCAGCGTGTCGAGCGTTCGCAACAGCGGCGGGTTCCGGCAGATGTTGCGCCCGACACCGCGCGGGCCGGCGCGGATCAACCCCGCTGCGCTCAATTTTCGCCCCGACAAAACGGTACGAAAGCGCAACATGGATCGCTTCGTTGCGAGCATCCGGAAAGTCGACCCGGCGGGCGCCAAGGGTCTGCAGGACGTGCTCGCCAAACATGACCTGATCGCGGAGATGAACGTGCAGCTGCCGCATAGCGGGTTGCGCGCGAACAGCGTTCCCGATGCGATGGCGCTTTATCTGGTGACCGCCTGGTACGGCGTACGCGGCAGCACCGACAGCAAGCCGGGCGATTTCCGCGCGGTGCGCGACCAGTTCGCGCGAGCGGTCAGCAGCACGCCCGGCTATGCCGGCACGAGCAACGCCGAAAAGCAGCAAATGGCCGAATCGATGCTGTTGCAGGCAATGATCGCCGACCAGGCGGTGCAAAATGCCAAGGGTAAACCGGCATTGTTGCGGCAATTGCGCAGCAACCTGAACGCCGGCGCGCGCGCGACGTTCGGGTTCGACCTGACCCAGTTGCGGCTGGGGCCGAGCGGGCTCGGCTGACGCATCAGTCGGCCGA
The DNA here is from genome assembly GCF_054057355.1 of Sphingomonas sp. UYAg733. NCBI lineage: Bacteria > Pseudomonadati > Pseudomonadota > Alphaproteobacteria > Sphingomonadales > Sphingomonadaceae > Sphingomonas > Sphingomonas sp. UYAg733. The sequence continues at coordinate 70,561 of NZ_JBSRZE010000007.1, read as the reverse complement.
GTAGAACAACATCCCCGCAAGCGCGGCGAGTTCGCGCATGCCGTCGAGTTCGAGCTTGCGGGCGACGTTGGACAGATGGACCCGGACGGTGTTTTCGGAGATCAGCAGCAAGGATGCGATATCGCTGTTCGATCGGCCCCAGCCGAGGAAGCGGACGCAGGTAAGTTCCATCGGCGTCAGTTTGAGCAGCGCCTCACGGTGGCGCTTGGGCACGCGCGCTGCCTCGACGATGTGTTCGCCGAGCGCGATCGGTGCGGCCGCACCCGGCGTCGCGTCGGCCTTGCGCAGCAGTTCGGCGATCGCCGCGAGGCGCTCGTCCTCGGTCATCGCCGCGGTCTCGCTCAAACCCCGCCAAGCCCACGCAACAATTCAATGAGCACCCCCGGCCGGCTGACGATATCGCGCATCACCGCATCGATGTAGGACCCGAGCAACAACAGGATGATCGCGGTCGCGGCGATCGATTTGATCGACAGCGACAAAGTGAAGACATTCAACTGCTGAGCGAAGCGGTTCATCAGGCCGAGTGCGAGATCGATCAGGAACAGGACGGTGAGCACGGGCGCTGCGAACAGCGTAGCGAGGACCATCAACCGTCCGAATTCGCCTTCAAACAATATCAGCCCGCGCGGATCGAGCGCCGGCGCGGGCGAGGCGATCGGCCACAGCGCATAGCTTTCCATGATGACCTGGACGAGCAACGACAGGCCGCCGGAAAAGATGAAGACGATATTGGCGAGCCGGCCGAGAAACGCACCATTGAGTGAGGTCTGATGGCCGGACAGCGGATCGACCACTTGCGCGAGGCTGGAGCCGACCTTGGTATCGATGATCTGTCCGGCTGCCTCGAGCGCCCAGAGCACCGAACCGAAAAAGAAGCCGATGAGCAGCCCGACGAACGCCTCCTTGGCGAAGATCGGCACCCAGTCGGTCGCGCCGAGTTGAGTCAGTTCGAGTGGCGGTTGTATCGCGAGGCTGACGATACCCAACGAGATGAAGATCGAATTGCGCACCAGCGCCGGTACCGTCTCGCTGGCGAAGATCGGTAGCATCAGGAAAGCGGTTGCGGTGCGCGCGGTGCCGACGCCGAGCAGCAGCATTTGATCGGCCCAGCCGCTCATCGCCGGATCAGCGCCGGGAATTCGGTGAAGATACGATCGCTAAAACGATAGAGCGACGAGGCGAGCAAGGCCGCGGTCACGAACAGGGTGATCACGATCGCGAAGAATTTGACCGTATATTGCAGCGTCTGTTCCTGGATCTGCGTCGCCGCCTGGACGATCGCGACGAGCAGGCCGGCGACCGACGCGACGATGATCGGCGGTGCCGACAGAATCAGCACAAGCCACAGCGCATCATTGGTGAGGCTGACGAAATCGCCGTTCATCGTTGCCGCCCCTCAGAGTCTGTTTGAAAATGCGCCGAGGCGCATTTCGGCGATGCCAGCCCGCTCCCCCACCCGGCCACCCACAACCTATCCTGAATGGGTGGCCGGGTGGGGGAGCGGGCTGGCACCGCCCTAAATTCGCTCTTTCGCGAATTTTCGATCAATCCCTCAAACATAGCTCAGCACAAGACCGTGGGCGAGCTTCACCCAGCCATCGACGAGCACGAACAACAACAGCTTGAACGGCAAGGAGATCGTCGTCGGCGAGAGCATCATCATGCCCATCGCGAGCAGGATGTTGGATATGACGAGATCGATGACGAGGAATGGCAGGAAGATCAGGAAGCCGATCTGAAACGCGAGGCTCAGCTCCTTCACCACGAACGCTGGGATGGCGACGATGAAGTCGCGATCGGTCATCTCCAATGCGCGCTTAGGATCGCCGACGCGCTGTGCCGTTTTCAGGAAGAAGACGCGTTCGCGCGGGTCGCTGTGCTTGATCAGGAACGCGCGCAACGGCTCCTTGCCCGCCTCGACCGCATTGAGCATCGTGTTGGTCGACGACAGCATACCGCCATTGGGCCCGCCCTCTGCGGCCTGCATCTGTTGTTGTTGCGGATTGGCGCGGATCGCCTCCTGCATCTGCTGGCCGACCGGGTACATCACGTAGAGCGTGAGAATGAGCGACAGGCCGTTGAGCACGATGTTCGGCGGCACCTGCTGAAGGCCGAGCGCATTGCGCAACAGGCTGAGCGTAACCACGATCTTGGTGAAGCTCGTCACCATCACCGCGAAGAAAGGGGCGATCGCCAGTGCGACCACGACGACGAGCGCCGAACCCGGCGTGAAGGTCGATAGATCCATGAGCGTCAGCCTTCCCGGTTCTGCAGGATCGTTGTCATCAGCACGCCGAAACCCCGACCGATCGCGACCAGTTCGCCGTCGCCGATCACGGTGTCGCCGGCGATCACGCGCACCGCGATCGTGCCGTTGTTCGGCGGCAGCGGCAGCACGCTTCCCTGGCTGAGGGTGGCGAGGTCAGTCGCGGTCAGGCTGGCGCCGACGATCTCGATGATGGTCTGAACGCGAATGTCGGCGATCCCGCCGTCATAGGAATGAGAGGGTGCGGGTTCCCCGCCAGCGGCGATGCCGGCATCGTTATGCTCGAGATTTTCCTGCAAGATCAGAACCCTTTCGGTTGGGTCGATACGGACGCGGGGACGGTCGTTGCGCCCCGGCAAGGTCAGGCGCGCAACATGCGGTCCGAGCCCGAGAAGAACGAGGTCGCCGACGCCCAGCGCGTCGAGGCGACGGACGGAGATCGAAGGTCCGACAAGCCGCGCGGTCCAGCGCAGCTTGAGGCCGGCGATCGCGGCGGGGAGGATCGTGGGGAGTTCAAGCGGCGCGAGTTTGAGACCAACCGGGATTGCAATGAGCAGGCGATTGCGCATCTCACCTGCCGGAGTGCTGGCATCGAGCCGGATCAGGACGGCGCCGCGATCGACCTCGCTCTCCAGCCCCGCAGGATGGAGTTCGTCCCCGAGCACCAGTTCCAGTGCGGCGATCAGCGGTTCGATCCGCGACAAGCTGGCGGCAGCGCCGACCGCATCGGGCTTGCCTTGTTTGCCCGACACGCGCGCCAGCGTGCCATCGATCAACAGCGGCGCGATCGCGATCACATGGCTGCGCGTGCTGAACTGGATCCATGCGGTGGCGGCACGACGATCGCGCTCGGACGCGAGTCGCGCGACGGTGTTAAGGCCGCGAATCTCGCGGCGATTCAGCGCACCGATCAGGTCAGTTTGGAGCCGCGCGCGTACCGGATCGACCGCGCGCAACGCATCGCCGAGCGGGCGTATGCGTTCACTCATGGCTCGTTCCCCGCTTCGAGCACAGCATCGTCGCTGCGCAGCAGTTTTGCGCCGGCACCCCAGTTACGGAGCAACCTGACCGATCCGGAGGCCACGCCGATCAGCATCAGCTCACCCTCGGCCTCGACCAGCAACAACCGTTCGCGCTGCCCGACCGCAAGCGCGCGGACAAAGCGCAGTTGATGTTCGGGCTCGCCGTCGCGCATGCCCATTCCGCGGTCCTGCCAGGTGCGCAACGTCTTGAGGCAGATCCAGGCCAGGCCAAGCACGATCGCGAGCGCGATGATCATGCCGACAAGCCCCGACAAGGCGGTACCGATCGTCGAATCCATCATGCGCTCTCCAATTCCACATCGCTCTCAAGGTCGTTGACCGCACGGTCGCCGCGCTCGCGCATCTTGCCGGCCCACAGGACGATCTGGGCAATGGCATCGAACATGTCGCGCGGGATGACCTCGTCGATGCCGCCATCCTCGTAGAGCTTGCGCGCCACGGGGACGTGGCGGATAATCGGCACGCCCGCTTCCTCGGCCGCCTGGCGCATGGCCTTGGCCAGCGGACCTTCGCCCCGCGCGGTCATCACCGGCACAGGGCAGCTCTCCGGATCATAGTCGAGTGCGATGGAGATGTGGGTCGGGTTGACCACGAGCACGCTGGCGCCGCGCGCCGCGCCAATCGCGTTCTGGTTCGCCCATTCCTCATGGAGCTGGCGACGGTTCGATTTGATCAGCGGGTCGCCCTCACTGTTCTTCGCCTCTTCGCGGATGTCGCGCATGCTCATGCGCAATTTCTTGATATAGCTGTGGCGTTGCCATGCCATGTCGGCGACCGCGATCAGCAGGAAGATCGCGAAGGTCCAGAGCAGCGTGGTACGGATCAGCCCGCCGGAAAAAGACAGCACCGCCGCCGCGGCCGAGCGGCCATCGCTTGCCCCGATCGGCAACAGCGTCGGACCGGTCTTTTCCAGGATCTCGGCGAGCGACCCGCGCAGCACGAGCCAGACGACGAAGACGATCAGGACCGCCTTGGCCACGGTCTTTGCAAGATCGACTAGGTTGTCGATGCTGAACATCCGCTTCAGGCCCTCGACCGGATTCATCTTGCTGAGTTCGGGCTTGAGCTTTTCGGTGGTGAAGACGCCACCCGCCTGCAGGAATTCGGACAGGACGCCGGCGATCGCGGCTGGAATCAGCGCAATGGCGGTAATCGTCATGAGCGCAAAAGTCGCACTGGCGCCAAGCGCGCCTGCGGCCGAGACGAATGAGCCCCCTTTGGCAACCGCCGCAAAACCTTCGTCGAACAGGGCCAGGATTTGGGTCGCGGCGAATCCCGCGCCGAAGATGAGGACGATCAGCCAGACCAGAAGCGTCACGGTCGCGGTGACGTCCTTCGACTTCGCCACATCGCCCTTCTTGCGCGCATCGGCCAGCCGTTTTGGCGTCGGCCGTTCGGTCTTGTCGCCGCCATCATTTTTTTGCGCCACGTAGTACTCCCGTTGCACCGGCACACGCCAATAAAGGCACATGCTCGACGCCACGTCGGCAAACAGCGCTCACCGTTCGATCGCAGGACCCATTTGCGTACCAAACTCCCTTAAGGTTCTCAGAAGACCCTTTGCAAGTCAACGCCACCAGCCAAGGCTATTGTCTTCAAAGTGTCACCAATTTGGATGTTGTACTGTTTTATTTCGACGATCATCGGCAGTTTACCGACTTCAGTTCGAACCCGAAACGAAATCTATTGTACGATGAAATGATTGTTAACCGGGACAGGTCGTACGAAACTCGCGATGAGTTGAAGGATTTAGGGGTGCTAACTGTAACAAGAAAGGCATAGCTTTGAAAAGTCGGGAATAGTTCACCCGTTTCGCAGGACCCCCTCGCGACATCGAACGCCCAATCAACGTGCCTGATCAGGGACAGAGAGAAGGAGCGGGAAGATGATAGAGAATATTATTCGCGGGCTGCGGCGATCTTTTGTCGGGGCTGGAGTCGCGGCAACAGCAATCGCCACACCCGCATTTGCCGACTGCGATGGCGTGGTGATCGGCGCCCGCTTCACCGAAGCTGTGCAGATCTGCAAACATGCCTCCGGCCCCAGAGACGGCGCGGCCGGCTATCGGGCAGCCACGGTCGCCGATATGCCTGCTACTGTATCGGTGACTATGCCGGGCTACCGCGCACGCCTCGCCAAGGCAGCGCGTGCGGTCCAGGTTTCCGGGCGTCCGCATACCGATTCGCTGGTGGTGGCGGTGGCGCAGCGTTATCGCATCGATCCGCATCTGCTCGCGTCGATCGTTCACACCGAATCGGCCGGACGGGCGGGCGCCATCTCCAACAAGGGCGCGCTGGGCCTGATGCAGGTAATGCCGGGTACCGCCCGCGGGCTTGGCGTGCGCCATCCGCGCGCAATGCTCAACGACCCGGTCCTCGCGCTCAGCACGGGGGCGGCCTATCTGAAGCAATTGCAAGGCAGGCTTGGCAACAATGTGCCGCTGGTGGTCGCCGCTTATAATGCCGGCCCCGGCGCGGTCGCCAAGGCGCGCGGAATTCCCCATTATCGCGAGACACGCGGTTATGTCGCGGCCGTCATGGGCCGTTATGCCGCCGCGCGCGGCGCTGCACGGTAAGCCGCGATGAGCGTCGAGCGCTACCTCGCCAGCAGCAACGTCGTGCCGAAACTGGGAATTTCGTCACGGATCGCCGACCTTGTTCTGGTCGGCGGGATGGTCGCGATCATCGCATTGATGATCCTGCCGATGCCGACGCTGCTTATCGACGCGCTGGTCGGTATCAACATCACGTTCGGAATGTTGCTGCTGCTGACGACGCTCTATATTCGCGGGCCACTCGATTTCTCGTCCTTCCCGTCGATCCTGCTGGTGTCGACGCTGTTCCGGCTCGCGCTGTCGATCGCGACGACGCGGATGATCCTGACTCAGGGCCATGCCGGGCATATCATCCAGACCTTCGGCACGATGGTCGCTGGCGGCAGCATCGTCGTGGGCCTTGTCGTCTTCCTGATCATCACGATCGTCCAATTCATCGTGATCGCCAAGGGCGCCGAACGCGTGGCTGAAGTGGCAGCGCGGTTCAGCCTGGATTCGATGCCGGGCAAGCAGCTGTCGATCGACAGCGACCTGCGTTCCGGCCTGATCGACAAGGACGATGCGCGCCATCGCCGCCGGACGCTTGAGTTGGAAAGCAAGCTGCATGGCAGCCTCGACGGTGCGATGAAGTTCGTAAAGGGCGACGCGATAGCGTCGATCGTGATTGTAATCGTCAACCTGATCGGCGGCCTTGCGATCGGTGTGATGCAGCAGGGCATGACGCTGGGCGATGCGACCGCGAAATACTCGATCCTGACGATCGGCGAGGGACTGGTTGCACAGATTCCGGCGCTGCTCGGCGCGATGGCGGCAGGCCTGATGGTCACTCGTTCGACCGACGAGGAAACCGACGCCAATCTCGGCCAGGCGATCCATCGCCAGCTGATCGCCAATCCGCGCGTGCTGATCTTCGTCGGCGCGATCTGCTTTCTGGCAGCGCTGGTGCCGGGTTTCCCGGTCGCGGTGTTCCTGGTTCTCGGCTTGGGCTCGCTCACCGCCGGGGCGGCGCTGCATCCCCGGCTTCAGCCGTATATGATCCGCCATTCGGGACCGCTGCGCCGCGTCATCGCGCGTGGCAAGGAAGCGCCACGCCCGCTCGCGCTGACCGCCGAACCAAGCGCGCCGCAGCCGGTCGTGCCGCTGCTGCTCGAGATCGCGGGGCCGCAGCTTTCACCCGATGACGAGCGCTTGATGGTGCAGACGCTCGCGGCGATGCTCGACCGGCTCCAGCATCGCAGTGGCGTGCCGCTGCCACGGATCGCGATCCATTATCCTGCGCTCGCGGCCGAACCGGGCTGGCAGTTGCTCGCCTTCGAAGTGCCGGTCGGCGGCGGCGACGGCGCGACCCCCGCCGCGATCGAAGCCGGTGTACTTGCGGTCTTGCGCCGCAACCTTGCGCGGTTCCTTGGCGTGCAGGAGGCGGTCACGCTGCTCAATCGCGTCGGCGACGAATATCCCGAGGTCGTCAAGGAAGCCGTTCGCGCGGTACCGGCGGCGCGCATCGCCGACGTGCTGCGGCGCCTTGCGGAGGAAGAAGTGCCGCTGCGCAATATGCGCGACGTGCTGGAGGGCTTGACCGAGGCGGCGGCGCAGGAGCGCGAGGCGCCCCAAATCGCCGACCTGACCCGAATTTCGCTCAAACGTTACCTGATCGATTCGACTGCCGGCACCGGCGTGCTCCGCGCGTTGATGGTGACGACCGAGCTGGAGACGATGGTGCGCGAATCGACGCGGATGGTCGACGGGATCGAGCGGCTCGCCGTTCAACCCGAAATCGCCGCCGATCTGGTGCGCGCGATCGTCGCGACCGCGAACGACACGCGGGCCCAGGCGATCGTCACGTCGTTCGAGGTGCGTCGGGCGATGCGTCGCCTGATCGAACCGGACATTTTCGACCTGAAGGTGCTCGCATTCAACGAACTTTCGGCGACCACGCAGATCGAGGTAGTCGGCCAGATCGGCCTGCCCGCGCGCGCGGTTACCCAGGAAACCAAACCGGCCCTTGCGGCGGAATGAAGGGAGAAATGATGCAGGTCATGATCGACGAACGCCAAACTTACGGGATTGACCTCCTGGGCAAGCGCGCCGCTGTGCATGCGGCGATGTTCGCACTGGCTGTGGGATCGGCCATGCCGGCCTGTGCGCAGGACGCGGCGACGCGCCAGAGCGAAGCCCAACAGGTTTCGATCGTCGCTCGCGACCAGCCGGTCGGTGCCTTTCTGCGCGATCTTTTCGGTCGCGCGGGCCGCCCCGTCGTGCCCAGTAACGGCCTCACCGGTACCGTCAGCGGTACGTTCAACGGGCCGATCGAAAAGGTTTTCCGCGACATTTCCAAGGCGTTCAATCTCGTCGGCTATTATGACGGTGCCGCGCTGTACATCTATTCGGCGAATGAGCTGACGGTGCAGACGCTGCCGGTCGGCCCTGCCGTCGCGCAGCGCGTCCTCGGCCAGGTTCGCGCGCAAAGACTGGGCGATTCCCGCAACATCGTTCGCGCGGCTGGCGACGGCAATCTCGTCGCGAGCGGCACGCCACGCTTCATCGAACAGGTGACCGCCCTGTCGCAGGGCGGTACCGCCGCCCCCGCGCCAGGCTTTGCCGGCGGACAGGGCCAGGTCCCGCGCGCCTATAGCGGGTCGATGCCGCTCGAATTTCGAGTCTTCTATCTGCGCTACGCCAGCGCGGAAGACACGCTGATCTCTGCGGGTGGCCGTGAAGTGCGCATTCCGGGTCTTGCGACGATGCTGCAGAACCTGGTGCTCGACCAGCGCCCCGGCGGCAGCGCCCTCGGCGGTACGACGCAATTTGGCGCGCGGCTGGTTCGGCAAAGCCAGCCCCGCCTGAAAGGTACGGGGCTCGATTCGGTTTCGCCTAATATTCAGCAGACGCCGTTGCTCGGCATGCCCGCACCGGGGCAGTATCCCGGACAGTCGGACGTTCTGGGCTATGGCGGCGGCGAAGGCGGCGCACCGCTGACCTCGGATGTCGTGCGGATCGAGCCTAATCCCTATCTCAACGCGGTTGTGGTCCGCGATGTGCCCGAGCGCATGGCCTCCTATGATTCACTGATCCGCGCGCTGGACGTCGAACCGCAGCTGGTCGAGGTCGAGGCGACGATCATCGACATCAATACCGACAAGGCACGGGACCTCGGCATCAACTGGCGTTTCTCCTCTGGTGGGTTCGGTGCGCTGTTCGGCAACGGCACCACGAGCGACACGCGGCTATTGCCAACACCGGGGTCGCGGCGCGGCAATGTCGATAATATCACGCCGCAAGGGATCGGCGGCACGATCTCGACAATCATCGGCAGCCAGCGCGAGTTTCTCGGTCGGATCACCGCGCTTGAGTCGAAGGGCGTGGCGCGGGTCGTGTCGCGCCCGCAGTTGATGACCCTGTCCAACGTGGAAGCGGTGTTCGACCGCACCCGCACCTTCTACGTCCGCGTCGCCGGGCGTGAGGAAGTCGATCTGTTCAACGTCACTGCCGGTACCGTGATGCGTGTCAATCCGCACGTGTTCCGCGATCACGACCAGACCCGCATCCGCGTGATGGTCAATATCGAGGACGGCAGCATCAGCCCGACATCGATGGTCGAGGGAATTCCGATCGTCGACCGCGCAAGCGTTGCGACTCAGGCAATGGTGCTCGATGGCGAAAGCCTGCTGCTCGGGGGGATGACGATCGATGAAGATACCGACACGGAATACAAGATTCCGCTGCTCGGCGACATTCCGCTGCTCGGCAATTTGTTCAAATCCAAGTCGAAGCGGCGTGGCCATACCGAGCGGCTGTTCCTGATCACGCCGCGCGTCGCCACGCTGACATCGCGGGTCGGCACGACCACCGTCCTGACCAGCACGCCGGCGACGCCGTTGACCCCGATGGCCACGCTGCCGTTACCGAGGGAAGGAACGAAATGACCGATCCCAGCCCTGTCGGATCGGGTTCCGATCCATCAAGCCCCCTCCCATCAAGCCCCCCCCCATCAAGCCCTGTCCTGCGCATCCTCAATGGTCGCCTGGCCGGCACCGAACGTGCGCTGGCATCGGGCAGCACGATCTCGATCGGCTATCAGTTCTGGCAGGATGTCGTGATCCGCGATGCCGCGACCAAGGGAATCGCGATCGACCTGGCGCTGGATGAGGGCGGCGGCGCACAGATCACCATATTGTCCGGAAGTGCGACGATGCTCGGCTCGACGATCGAGGCCGGCGGAACTGCTATCGTTCCGGCCTATGTCCCATTTTCGCTCGGCGGCGTCGCGATCGCCTGGGGCGATCCCGAAAATGCGCGCTGGGGTGAGGCCGGCGGCCTTGCCCAGGCCGTGCCGCATCCGCCGCCAGCACCGCCAACCGTTTCCGATCAGGCGATGACGATAATCGGCCGGGCCGGCGACGGCGTCGGCGCAATGCTGTCGCCGCGACGGCTGCTCGTCCTGGGCGGTGTCGGCGCGCTGCTGATCGCCGCGACTAGTGCTGCGCCCGCGCTTGAGGCGCTGGGATTGCGCGGCTCGTCCGCGCAACGGGTCGATCACGCGCTGGAGCTCGCGGGGCTGCCGCAATTGAACGCGGTCGATCATGGCCCGGCGGGGGTCAGCGTCACTGGCGTGGTCGCGAACGAGGGCCAGCGCGTCAAGGCGCAAGACGTGCTGAAGGCTAGCGCGGTCAGCGGCGTCATCAACGTCCAGACCATGGGTGAACTCGCCAATGCCAGCGTCGATGTCGCGCGGATTCGTGGCTTGCAGGCGATCGCCCGGCCGATCGGGCTGGCGGCGATCGAGCTGCGCACGATCCCGCTCGACCCCGAGGGGCGGGCCAAGCTGACCCAGGCGGTGCGCACCGACGTGCCCGGGCTCAAACGCCTCGTCCTGCGTGACGACATGCCGTCGCCCGAGGATGTGGCGCTGAAGACGGTGTCCGATGCCACCAAGAAGATCTCGACCGTCGTCGCCGGCGATCCCGCGTACATCCAGACGGTCGATGGCGCGCGTTACTTCGGCGGCGCGATCATGCCCAGCGGCCACCGCCTGGTCAGCATCACCGGCGATACGGTGATGCTGGAGAAGAATGGCCGGCAGACGAACCTCAGATTTTGACACGACGACCTACCCACCAAGCGAAGAAGGAGTGAAGACAATGACGAATTCGACGATCACCAGCAGTCTCGGCATGATGGCCACCACCCCGATGACCGGCAATCGCATGGGCAAGAGCAGTGGAGCAGAAACCTGGTTCGAAGCGCTGTCCGAAGCCTGGGGCCAGACGCTCGACAAGCAGGCGGCGAAGATCGAGCAGATGTCTGACGCTATCGGCGAGCAGGGTTCCGACAATCCGTCGCAGATCACCAAGCTGACTGCGGAATCGATGCGCATGAGCTTCATGGCGAACAGTTCGTCGAGCTCGATCGACAGCGTCGGCAAGGCGCTCGAGACCATGGCGCGCAAAGGCTAAGGAGAACAAATCATGTCGATCGAAGCCATTGCGGCGGCTGCCGCGGGCGCGGCGCCGACCCCGCCGACCGAGACACTCCAGGCCGGGCCGAACGCCTCGGCCGCCGATATCAACGGGTTCCAGGACTCGCTGACATCGGCGAGCCAAGGGGCCGGATCGCCCTTCGTGACGGCGCCTTCACTCGACCCGTCGGTAAAGGCGATGTTCGACCAGCTGGAGAAGGTCAACGGCGAGGCGAAATCGGTATCGGAATATGCCAAGGCGGCGGAAGCCAGCGGGATGGAGATGTCACCGGGCGAGGTCGTGAACCTCACCATGCGGTGCCATGAGTTCATGTTCCACTGCCAGTTGACCTCGAACATCGCCAACCGGACGTCGGACGGCATCCAGCAGCTGTTCCGCCAGCAATCGTAACCGCGCGGGGTGGCGGGCGAAGGAGAGAGACGATGGATGCATGGACCAGACGCATGGGGAGTAAGCGCCTGCGGCCCGCGCTGATGATCGGGCTTGCCCTTCTGCTCGTCGCGTGCGGGCGGGCGGAGCTCTATGGCAAGCTGACCGAGGGACAGGCCAATGAAATGATCGCGGTGCTGCAAAGCGCCGGGATCAGCGCGGACAAGGCCGACAATGGCGAGAAGGGCTGGACCTTGTCGACCGGCCAGGGCGATTTTGCGCGCGCAGTGGAGATCCTGCACGCGCAAGGCCTGCCGCGCGAGGAGTTCGCCACCCTGGGCACGGTGTTCAAGAAAGAGGGTTTCGTCTCGTCACCGACCGAGGAGCGAGCGCGGCTGATCTATGGGCTAAGCCAGGAATTGTCGCACACGATCTCGGAAATCGACGGAGTGGTTCAGGCGCGCGTCCACCTGGCCTTGCCGCAGGATCAGCCACTTGCCGATGCACCCAAGCCATCCGGCGCGTCGGTGTTCATCAAATATCGTCCCGGCACCGACATTCAGGGGCAGGTCGGCAAGATCAAGGCGCTCGTCGTCAATTCGATCGAGGGTCTGAAATACGAGAATGTCTCGGTCGAGACCTTCCCGGCCCAGCCGTTGCCGGTCGCGCAAGCCCAATCCGCCGGCGCGTCGACATATTCCGGCCTTGCTACGATCGCGCCTGCCCTTATGCTGTTGTTGCTCGGCAGCCTTGGTTATCCCGCGTTCAGGCGCTGGTTGCAGCGTCGCGCCGCCGCCAACGCCCGGACCGAGATATTGTCGAACACGGAGGTCAAGCGATGAGCGCCGCGGCGGCGCGGGCCGCACTTGCCTCGATCGGCGCCGACCTGACCGCTTTGTCCGGCGCCCCGGATGACCGGCGCGGCAATGCCCTGTTGATGCGGGTGGGTGGCGTTGCGCTGGGGCAGGCGACGATCGGCGACCTCGCCACCGTGCCGGTCTGGCTGCGCGGAACGCGCGAGGCGCACCGCCGTCTTGCGCTGCGCCTTGCACTGCTGTCGATCGCGCCGGTGCTGGCCAGCTCGATCGATGGTCGGTGGCTCGGCGCAATCGCAACGCTGGCGGGCGAAGAAATGCTCGATTGGGCGATCCAGTCGGCCGATATGACAGAAAGGGCCGACGATGTTCCGCATGCGCCGGAGCGGATCGAAGCGCGCGGGTTCGCCTTGCTGCGGAGTCAGCTGAGCCCCGCATTGCACGGCTATCTCGGTTGGGCGCCGCTGGACGACGTAACGTACCGTCCTGCACACGATCCCGCGTTAGTTGCCTCCTGGCTGGACGCGGCACTGGCGGCGGAGGCAGCATGAGCTACGTCATCCTTCACGCCGATGCGTTTAATACCGCAGCGACCGACGATCCGGTCGTGTCGGCCGGGGACATCGACCGGTTTCGGGACGTGACGGCGCTGCTGTCGGGAGCGGTCGCGCTGCGCAGCGCGACCGAGGAAGCGGTCGCCGCGGCCCGGGCAGAGGGATTCGACGCCGGCCGGGCGGAAGGTCTTCGCGCCGGCGATGATGACGTTCGCGCCGAGTGGCTGCGCCTTGCGATGCGCGACGGCGAAATACGTCGCGAGCGGCAGGCCGAGATCGCGCAGCTCGCGCTGGCCGTGGTGCGACGGATCGCGGGCGATGTCGGCGCGGCCGAGCTGGTCGCCGGGCTCGCCGAACGCGCGACCGCGACGATCGCGCCCGACGACGGTGCGACCGTGCGGGTCGCGCCGGCTATGCTCGATATCGTCCGGGCCAGATTCGATGGACGCGCGGGAATTTTGGTCGAAGGCGACGCCGCGCTGGCCGACACCGATTGCATCATCGAAACCGCGCTGGGACAAATGCGCGCGGGTCTCGAGGTGCAGTTGCGCGCGATCGAGCATGCCTGGCGCGACCATTGCCCCGGAGAGGCGGCCGATGGCGACTGAAGCGCCCAGCCGCACGGTCGAAACCCTGCTCGACGGGTTGCACCGCACGACCACGGTCGAGCGCAGGGGCCGGATCGTCGAGATTCTCGGCACGACGCTGAAGGTCACGGGAATCACCGCGCGGATCGGTGAGTCGTGCGAAGTGATCGAACCGGCGACGGGACATATCGTGCCGGTCGAGGTCGTCGGAATCGCCGGAAATGCGACGATTCTGACTCCATTGGCCGATGTCCGCGGCCTGTCCGTCGATGCCGAAGTCATCGTGCGCCCGGGCGACGATCGGGTGCAGGTGGGCGCGGCGCTGCTCGGACGTGTGCTCGATGGCCGTGGGCGGCCGATCGACGGCAAGGGCGACCTGTCGGCCGACCTGCCGCGCCGTTCGCTGCACATGCCCGCGCCGCTGCCGATGGCGCGCGCGCTGATCGATACGCCCCTGGTCACCGGCATTCGCGCGATCGACACGCTGCTGACGATTGGCACGGGGCAGCGCGTCGGGGTCTTCGCGGCCGCTGGCGGCGGCAAGTCGACCTTGCTCGCCATGATGGCGCGCTTCGCTCGGGCCGATGTGATCGTCATCGCGCTGATCGGCGAGCGCGGGCGCGAGGTGCGCGAGTTCATCGAAGACAGCCTCGGTGTGGAAGGTCTGGCGCGCTCGGTCATCATTTGCGCGACGTCGGACCGTGCGGCGATGGAACGGGTCCGCGCGGCGCATCATGCGACCGCCATCGCCGAAGGTTTCCGGGCCGAAGGCAAAAGCGTGCTGTTGCTGATGGATTCGGTCACGCGCTTCGCGCGCGCGCTCCGCGAGATCGGGCTGGCGGCGGGCGAGCCGGCGGTGCGGCGCGGCTTTCCTCCTTCGGTGTTTGCCGAACTGCCGCGGTTGTTCGAGCGCGCCGGCAATGACGAGACCGGGTCGATCACCGCAATCTATACGGTGCTGGTCGAGGATGAGGAGGGCGGCGATCCGATCGGCGAGGAAGTCCGCTCGATCCTCGACGGGCATATCGTCCTGTCGCGCAAGCTAGGGTCGGCGGGACATTACCCCGCGATCGATATCCTGGCGAGCCTCAGCCGCCTCTTCCCGCGGCTAGCCGACGCGCCGCACCGCGCCGCGGCGACGCAGGTACGGGCGCTGATGGCGAAACATGCCGAGATCGAATTCCTGGTGCAGGTCGGCGAATATCGTGCCGGCGCGGATCCGGTCGCCGACCGCGCAATTGCCGCCAAACCGGAGATCGAGGCATTGCTTCGCCAGGACGCAGCGGTGCCCGAAGCGTGGGATAGCGCGTTGATCCGGCTGCGGGGGATCGGCGGATGAGCGCGGAAGCCAGACGGCAGGCCGCAATGCTGGTGCGGCTGCGAGAGGTTCGCATGAACAGCGCCGCATCCGCGCTCGCCGTCGCGCGCCTGGAAACGCAGCGCGCGGAGCAAGCGCGGGCGCACGCCGACGCGTCCTCGAACGATGCGCAAGACGCGTATCTTACGTCGCGTGACCGGCTGGCCGACGATCCCAACGAAGCGGAAAGGCTGTTAGCCGTGGTCGATCGCATGCGGTTCGCCCAGTCGGTGGCACGCAGCGCGTTGAACGACGCGCTGGAAGCCGAGCGGCTCTGCGTCGCGGCCGAGGCGGCGCGGCGCAAGACGATGATCCTTGCCCGGGCTCGCCATGATATTCTTGCGGAGCATGCGGCCGCGGCACGCACGGCAGTCGCGCGGGCCAATGAAGACCGTAACGCGGAAGAAGTCGATGAATCGAGGAGGATACGATGACCAGCGTCAACAGTGCCACCCGTAGTCAACCCAGCCGGACGCTAGATTCGCGTCCGCAGCCCGGCCTGGCTCGCACCCAACCGGCCGACGCAAAGGCGATGTCGGATGCCTTTGCCGCGGCGCGCAAGACGATGGGATTGCCGCCCGAATCACACGGCAAAGCGGGTAAGGAGGCTAAGCTTGGTGCACATGGCGAGCGGGAGAGTTTCACCGCGGCGGTCGATGCCAAAGCGCGCGATGCCGATCTGATCGTGCGCGAGCGGGAGTCGCAGGATCAGCATGGCCAGGGTTTTGGCGCGCCGGCCCAGGGCGTACCGATCGTTCCGCTGGCGATGCCGGCAATGCCCGCCCCGCATATCGACGCGAGTGCCTTTGCGCAGATGCTCGCCGACCTGTGGACGCGCGAGAACGGCAAAGGCGCGCGCGAGGTGCAAGTCCTCTTCGGCGCGAATGCATGGCCTGCTACGGGCGCCCGGCTGGTGCGTAACGCCGCCGGCGCGCTGGATATCGCGTTGCAGGTCGGCGACGGCGGTCGCGCCTATGGCGATCGCTTGCAGGGCCTGGGTGCTCATCTGGAAGAGGCTGGCGTCACACTGGGCGCACTGGCCATCGAGGACGCCTGACGCGAGACAATCCGCCTGAAATCGCCATCGCTACTGGATCGTCGCGGTCCCCTTGGCGCGGGCGACGAGTAGCGCGAGAATGTCGGCAGGCATTGGCGCGGCCTTTATCCCGGGCGGCGGCCAGTTTCCGCTCAGTGCCGCCTCGCGGATCTGGCCGGGTGTCAGCGCGGGATTGGGCCAGCCGAGCGCCAGCGCGCGCTGCGCCAGCCGGGCCTGGCTCGCCTCCTCCTCGGACACGGCGGTGAACATCGCGGTCGTGACCGACGTCCCCAGATTGGCCCCGCTCGCATCGATCGCCCAAGGGTCGGCGCCACGATCGAGCAGCAGTTCGGCGATCCGAAAGCGCTCCATGTCAAGCGCAACCTGCAGGGCACGGGTACCGGTCGGACCCGCCGCCCGGAGGTCCGCGCCGAAGTCGAGCAACAGCCTGACGGCGCCGACCGAATTCGCCGCGATCGCCGCGCGCATCGGGCCGAGCGGGCTATCGGCCGGGGTCGCCTTTGCCCCGGATTGAAGCAGCCGCATCGCAAAGGCCGGGTCGTCCGCCATCATGGCCAAAGCCAGCGCCGGCCCCTCGACCCGCGCGCCATGCGCGATCAGCAAGTCGAGCGCATCGGTCGACGCGGTCGCGAGCGCGACGCACAACATGTCGTAGGTGTCGCCGATCCTGAACGACGCCAAAGCGGGATCGCGCGCCAGATAGCGCTGAGCGGCGTCCAGATCGCCGTCGAACAATGCTTCGGAAAGTGCCTGAGCCGACGAGCCGATCCGCAAATTCCCGACCACATCTTTCCGCGTCGGAAGCGCCGCGCCACCGACGAAACGATCGAACCGCGCATCGCCCGTCATCATGAGATCCTCAAGGTCATACGCCAGCATCGACCCACCGGGACGGACGCGTCAACCGCTTAGCCGCCGGTGTAACGCGCCGTGCTGGCCAGGACCGCATCGATCATGTGCCGGTTGACCGGATTGCCCTGCCACCAGGACGCGCCCTCCGGCTTCACGTAGGGCATGGTGTGCTGATTGCCGAACGCCTTGGGCAAGTCGAGCCTGGCCGCGCCGACACCGCCGCCGATCGCGCCGCCAATGCCGCCGGCGATCGTGCCCAGCCCCGGGATGATCGACCCGATGCCCGCGCCGGTCGCGCCGCCGGCGAGCGCGCCGACGATGCCGCGCGCGCCCGGGTTTTCCTGCAACATGGTCAGCGCTTCGCCATCGACGCGGTAATTGTCGACGTCGCCCGGCGCCCTGCCCGCAGCGGCAGCTTCCGCTTTGGCGATGGTCGATCCGTGCAGGCCTGCTGCATTGAAGGTCGTCGCATCGCGACCCGACGCGATTGCCGCCTCGGCGGCAAGCCCCCCGCCGAGCGAATGACCGACCAGCGTGACTTCCGCTCCCGAATTCTGCAGCTGGCGGCCGATCTCGAGCGCGCGCGCATAATGGACGGAATCGGCACCGAATGCCTGCTTGGCATCGGCGGCGATGTCCTTCATCGAGCTCGGGTTAGTGCCCCGGAAAGCGACCGTGTAGGAGGTGCCGGACGGGCTGTCATGGGCGTAGACCCGCGCGAAAAACCCCTTTTCGTCTGCCTTGCCGAGCAGATTGGCATCGACGCCAAGCGCCTTGATTTCACCGGTGCTCGCGGTGCGGAAACCCGCCGGTGGCGAGATCGGGCTATCCTTGGCACCGGTCTTGTACACATCGCCCGCCAGTTCGGCGCGCTCCATCAGCGTCGGTCCCGCATCGGCCGCATTGGCCAATGCGGGGGCGGGCCCGCCTGGCGGCGGCGGGTCGGCGCGCAGCGCGGGCTGAAGTGCCGGCGGCGCGGCGAGCGTGCGGGCGGTTGCCGGCGCGACTGCATCGTCGGCAGTCCGCGCGGCCGGCCGCGCGACATCTGCACCCGTCTGAGCGGCATTGCCGCCACCGCGAAGTGCGGCCTTTGCGGCGTCGCCGATGCCCGGCACGAAACCGATCAGGGATGCGCCGAGATTGAGCCAGCCGCTGCTTTCTCCTCGTGCGATCTGACCGATCGAGGCAGCGGTGTCGCGAACATCGGCGATCTGCCCTGCAATCGGCACGAAACCCATCGCGACCTGCCCGGCGGTCGCCGACCAAGTGTGATTATCGCTGAAATTGCCTGCGACCGCGCCGGTGAAGAAGGAGCCGATACCTTCCTGCGCCTCAGGCGGCGGGGTGGGCCGGCCGGCGATCGGTTGGGGGCCAGCGGGCTGCGTCGCCCAATCACTGCGATAGGATGAGGTCGGCTGGATACCGGGCAGCGCCGGTCCGCGGACCGGCAGCAGCGCAAGTTGGCTCGGCGGCGGCGGTGGCGGTGGCGGGGCCTGGCGAATGGGCTGCACGGCACGAACTCCTGTCCTCAATCTGCAAGGACTATCGGCCGAAAACTGCTTCCGGGACCATAATCGATCCGACTATCCCGATTTGCAGGCTCGTGCGTTTGAACCGGACTGGCGTGCCGGCCATCACGAGTTAACGAAGGAGAATGACGATGCGGCGATCCCGGAAATCATGGCGGGCGATATCGGCTCTGGTCGGGCTGGCGGCGCTGGGTACACCCCTGGGGATCGCCGAAGCGCAGAGCGTGCGTGAACGCGTCCGCTGCGCGATCAACGATGCGCCCGACAATCTCTGCGTGCTGGTCGATCAGGTGCGCGCACCGGGCGTGCATCGCATGACGTTCCTCGCAGGGAATCGGCGGATCATATTCGAAGGGCGATCGAACAGCGGATGGTGGTCGGGAAGGCTCAACGGGCGCGCGGCAATGGGTTATGAGCGCAATCGCGGCAATGTCGTCTTTTCGACGACCGACCTGAAAATCCGCTTCTCCTGGTGGTATCCGACCAATGCGCATGGGACATACTGAGGCGGAGGCTCGGCGGCCGCGACCGCGGGCTTGGAGCATCGAGCGTTACATCAGACGGGGATCTGACAATGGTCGAGTCCGTGCGCTCGTTGCGCCGTGGCAATGCTGTTCCGACAATAAGAAAGAGCAAGCCGGTTTAAGTCCGGCAAGGGATGACTTCCCAGATTCTGTGCCGTGGTTGAATCGCCGCCGCCGACAGGATCGCGGGGATGACCGGCCAGAGATATGTCACACCGGTATGTGACATTTCTCGGCAAGACGTTACCGCGATAATATTATTATATATCAGATTGTTGAATTACGATAAGCGGCTCACCGTAATTGCTCACCCCCACTGATTGCCATTGTTTGGGTTTAGGGGATTGAGTTCAAGCGATTGCGGTGAGGGTTTCGCCTGCGAGTGAGAGGCGGATGGCATCGATGGCACGGATGTTTCTGCGTCGTCCGGTTTCGACGGCGGATCGGATATCGGCGTAGAGAGTGGCGGCCCAGTGACTTCGGAACCCGTTGGTGATCTTTCGGTAAACAGCACAGGGCCGCAGGGCGCGTTCGGAGCCGTTGTTGGTGGCGCTGACCTGTCGGTTTGTGACGAAGACGAACAGGTTGTGGCGCAGCTTTTGGATGATCTTGATCATCTTGCGGCCGGCCTCGCAGAGCGGGGTCAGCGTCAGGATGAGGCTCATCTTGCTGACCAACTTGCGGCGATGGGTCTCGAGTTGGGCATCGTTTAACTGGTCTCGCCGTCGGCCAACAGCACAGGCGCGCTTGAGCAGGCTCATGAAGGCTGGGGCGATGACGGTGTCGCCAGCGTCGATATGATAGCGCGTGTCGCGGATCAGATGGGCCAGGCAGAACTGATGTCCCTTGCGGGACCAGCCCCTTTGGCCGCCATAGCGGTCGGATATCCAGTAATCGGGCCGCCAGTCGCCGAGAAAGCCTTCGACCACCGCCTTGGCGCGGCTCTGATCGGCAAGGAACAGAGCGGTGGGCCCATGATGGAACACCCATAGCCAGCGGTTCTTCTTGCCCACTCGGAGGCCGGTTTCATCGGACGCGATGACCGTGCCGCGCTTCAGATCGGCCGTGAGGCGGCCGGCCTGCCCGGTAAAGGCGCCGCGCGCCGCGCGCAGGATATTGACCAACGCGCCCTCGCTGATCGACAGCCCGAACAGATCCTTGAACAAGCAGCGCAGCCGAGCCAGGGGGGTGCCCTGTACCGAGCGCAGATAGATCGCATAAGCGCGCAGTTCCGGCCCGAACGGCGAGCCGGGTTCGAGCCCTGCCGGCGCCGCTGCCTTGAAGCGCCCGGCACAGCATGGGCAAGTTCCGCCGTGCAGTACTACCCGGGTCACATCCGGCTCGATCTTCGGGATTTCTATCCGGTCGTAGACCGCACACGGGCTTTGCTCGACACCCGACACGTCCGCTCCGCATCCCGGACAGGTCTCCGCCAATACCTCGCAGTGCCGGGTCGGGTTGGGATGCAACGCACGGTGCGACCCGGCATGCGGCTTCTTCTTGCGCTTCGCCTTCAAGGACCCAGACGCCTTCATGCCGCTCGATCGCGGCAGGCTCGAATTGTCAGGCCCCTTGGGTGGTAAACCAAGCTTTGCCTCAAGCACCGATATCCGCGCCAACAGCGATGCATTCTGCTTCAGCAGAGCCGCGATCAACGCGTCCTTGGTGGCGAGGGCCTCTTCGTGCGTCACATGCAGGTTGACTCACATCCCCACACAAACCGCAACCAAAAATCGCTACCAAAACCACACCGCCACGTGAGCAATTACGGCTCACCCGATAGATGAACTCGGGCCGAACGGATGGTGGCGGACCGCTTTAGCGGTCCTTTCCGTAGCGAAGGATCGTGACGGGATTTGCACCAGCCGATGCATGGCGCGTGAGCCAGATCATGACAAAAGCCTGGTCGCCATGCGTGAAACCGAAACCGTGCCCGCCGCCGGCCCTGGCCGCGCCTTCGACGTCGGGCAATGGCTGCCAGCGCTGGGCGCGCTCGCCATACCAGTGGCGCACCGCCGCGAAGTCGGTCCCGGCCGGCGCGGTGAGATGCGTTTCGGCCGGTTTGCCGAAGCGTGCACGCAGGGCCTGATCGATTTGGCCGACGAGATGTTCCTCGGCGCTCGCCACCTGATCGCCGAACGCATATTCTGCGGGCCGGACGATCGGTGCAGGCGGGTCCGGCAGAGTCATGATGACCGGCTCCTTCTGATTGCATGCCGCGAGCGTCAGCGCTGCGGAAAATGACACGGACCAGCGCCATCCGAACCGTGACGGAGGGCCGCGATCGATCATGGTTCGGCGGTGCGCTGCACGCGGCTCAGCGTGGTGTTGAAGGCATCGGCGACCGGATCGCCAACGCCCAGTTCACCGGTCTGCGGGTCCTGCGGCAAAGCGGCGCGCTCCAGCTTCTGCGCCGCGGTCGCACCCGGATCGGCGATCGCCGCGCGCACCGCGAACTGCACCCATTCCTTGCCGACGCTCGCCGCAGTGCCGACCGCCTTGCCGCCCACGCCCGCCTTGTCGACCACGGTAAGAACCGATTTCAACACCGCCGTCACCACCTCCTGCTGCGCCTTCACGTCCTTGGAATGCGCAGCGGCGCCAGCGTAGATCGCGCCGGTGAAATAACCAAGCGTACCGGCATTCTCGCGCCGTTCCTGGCCGTTGACGGTCGTCGTCTGATTTAGTCGCGCGATCGGATCACCTTGCAAGTCGTTCCCGAACTGAATCCGTGCCATTTGCTCGCCGAGCTTCGCTTCCTTGCCGTCGGCGATCATCACCTGGGCATAGGCGGCGAGATCGGAACCATCCTGCGTTTCGGTATTGTAGGTCAGTTCGCGGGTGATGCCGGCGGTGTCACTGTCGAGCAGCCTGGTCATCGAATCGGTGATGGTGGAGAGAGTTTCGCCCCGATCCGGCGAATTCTGGCCGATCCCGACGCCTTGCGTGTCGCGCACGGTGCGAAGCGCATCGGCGCCAGCGTCGAAGATTCGCGCCTTGAGATCCGGGTTAGCGGTGCTGGCCGCCGCGTCCATCACCGACTGGAAGCCCTTGGCGTCGAAGCTGGTGATGACACCGCCCTGCGAGTATTGGTTATTCTGATCGATGCCCGTATTCATCACCGCGCGCAGCTGATCCTGATTGAGCGCGCCGAACGCCGCCTCCGCCTGGGCGCCGCGCATCGATCCGATCACCTTGCCGATCGCCGAGGCTTCCGCGTCCACTTCACGTGACCAGGATCCGCCAAGAGTGATGCCATCCAGTCCCTTGCCGTCGGTGGACTGAGCGGCAAGTGCCTTCACATAGTCGACCTTGGCCGCAGATGACGCATGCGACGCGACGGCGTCGGCAAGTTCGCCGACCCGGTTATAACCATCTTCCCCGCCCGACGCCTTGGCGAACGCATTGCTCACCTTGGCCAGACTGTCGCCATCGAGCTTTCCCGCAAGATCGGTGAACATGTCGCGGCGCTCATTGTCGGTATAACCGCCATTGCCGAACCACGACCCATCAACCGCCTCGGACGCGAAGCGATCGAGTTCGCCGCTGCGCTGCATTTCGTCGATGACCGCGTCGGCATCGGTCGCGCTCAGCCCCTTGAGCTTCGCGGCGACATCGTTGACTTCGTCATGGGTGACGGTGTTGAACCAGCCGCCATTGTCGAGCTTGCTCTTGATGTCGTTATAGGCGGACTGCTGTACTGGGTTGAGCGACACTGACCCGACTCCTGTGATGAACCTAGGGGCCCGTTGAAGCATATTTTGGGAGAAGCGGCTGTCATCGAAACGACTAGGTCGGCGATCCCCGCCCAGCCCGTCGGCCACAGGCCCCAAATCAACAATCTTTACACCCTGAGATCGGCCGGGATGCCGCCCTGATCACGGTCATTGACGTTTAGAGGCGGGGATAAAAGTGGGCCGAGCCCGTTTTCCTACCCAAAGTGCCCCAAGCAGGACCCAAACGAGCACCTTGCCCAAGGCCCTTCCGCAGCAAGTTTCGGATTTCCTTCTCAAAGGACTGGTGCCCCACAGGGGACAAAGATGGGCACTCAGATCGTTGGATAATCTCAGTGCCACGCGGCTGAAGTTAGGCCGGTTGCTGCCTGTCGGCTTTGGGCGTGACCTCTCAAAAAGCGGCCTCTTGACGGTGTCACAACCGTTCGGTTGTGACACCGAGCAAACGTCCGGGCGTGGATGGTAAGCGGCGCGGCACGCGAGCAGCCGAAGGTGTCGCTGCCGAGCTGAGTTCAACCGATACCTCGTGGCGGAGAGCGGAAATCCGATCCATCCGCCCCGGGATCCGTCCAAATTCCCCGAGAGCTCGTTCAATGATCGCCTATGATCGCCCCACAGCCATCGCCACGATTTAGCGCCCGGCGGTTCAGGAACGAACCTGGGGTGCTTGTCGCCCTGCGGGGTTGGCTATCTGCCAGTCCGCTACAACCTCGCTCAGCACCTTGACGCTGAGGTCAATGCCACTCTCCGATATCCTGCCATAGCCCAGGAACAATCGTCGCGGGCCGGCTGCGGTCGCACTGTATCGGCTTAGACCATCCGTCGCGAACCCGCGACGCAGCAACGCAGCAAGAATCGCGGCTTCCCCATCCGCATCCACTGCATCCGGCAACCTTAGAGTTAGGTGAAGGCCGGCTGCTGCACCTTCCACCTCGAGTCCCGGCATAGCCATGCGGAGGCGTGTGAGCAGGTGATTACGCCGATCGCGGTATACTCGCCGCATCCTGCGCAGGTGCCGGTCGTAGGCGCCCGATCCGATCAGTTCCGCGAGGGCGTCCTGATCAATCCGCGGCGGCCCTTCGCTCCATCGGCGCAGTTCCGAATTCATAGTGTCGACAAGTGAAGGGGGAACGACGAGCCATGCAAGTCGGAGCGCGGGCGCCAGGGTCTTGCTGGCGGTGCCTGCATAGATGATTTTGTCAGGGGCGAGCCCCTGGAGCGCCCCAACCGGCGCTTGATCGTATCGGAACTCGGCGTCGTAATCGTCCTCAAGCGCCAGGCGATCGCCGTCGCGTAGCCATTGCACCAGGTACTGCCGTCGCTCGGCACTCAGGACGCCGCCGATCGGAAATTGGTGAGACGGTGTGACCAACACCGCATCGGCTCCGGACCCACCGAGATCCTCGACCTGCATGCCATCCCCATCGACCGGTATCGACAACCGGCGGAGTCCGGCCCTGTCCACTGCCGTCCAGTCGCTGTAACTCGGGTCTTCAACTGCCAGGCATCGCGCGCCCCGCGCGTGGAAAACAGCGCAGGTCAGCGCTCGCCCTTCTGCGAAACCACTGGTGACAAAGATGCTGGACGGGTTGGCGATCACCCCGCGCACCCGCCCTAGATAGTCGGCCAGTGCCTGGCGCAGAACAGGGCTTCCGCGCGGATCGCCATAGCCAAGATCGCTGGCCGGAAGCCTATGAAGCACCGTCCGAATCGCCCGGATCCAGTCGTTTCGGGGAAACATGCCAACATCGGGCATGGCGGGACGGTGGTCGAGGCGAATGGGATCGGTGACCGGTTCGTCCGGGCCCTCGAAGGCAGGCGTGCCGCTGGGATCGACGATCACAATCGGTCGGACTCCCCGTCGCGACGCAAGATAGCCTTCAGCTGTCAGCTGGCCGTAAGCATCCACGACGATCGGACGCGAAACGCCGAGTTGTTTAGCGAGCGCCCGCGTGGATGGCAGGCGGACACCGCGACGCAGTGCGCCTGACCGGATCAACCCGAGCAACGACCTACGCAATTGCAGCCTCAGGCTGTCGGCAGCGTCTTTAGCCAGGGAGATCGGCAGATCGGAAGGCGAACTGGTCATCGTTTTGGGCCTGAATGTGGTCATTATCTCTGGTCCAGTAGCACGGTATTACCTGGGTCAGCAGTCTAGCAGGAGTATCGTCCATGACAGCCCTACGAACTCCAGCGCGCGAAGCGGCTTGCGAGGCCATCCTCACACCCGCCATGCTTGCGCTTTGCGCACTGATCATGGCGGCGATGAGTAGCTACTATCTGCTGCTCTCAGCGGTGCCCGCCCATATCGCTACCCTAGGCGGAGACTTCGCCGCCGGGCTGGCCACAAGTACGCTTATGGCAACAACGATCGTGGGCGAACTTTACGCTGTGCGCATCATGGGACGGATCGGCCGGGGTCCTGCTCTTACATTCGCCCTGCTCGCCTTGGCCGCGCCTTCGCTCTGCAGCCTGTCGGACAGCAGCTTCATAGTGCTGCTCAGTTGCGCAGTTCGCGGGTTGGGAGTTGGCGTGCTGCTAGTCGCAGCTGGCGGGCTTGCAGCCAGGATCGCGCCGCCGGCACGGCGGGCGGAGGCCATGGGAATTTATGGCGTGGCTTCAGCGACCCCCGCCATCCTGTGCATTCCCATTGGACCGTGGGCTCTGCCTCAATGGGGACCGTGGCCCATTGAGCTTGCCGCGGCCCTGCTGGCGCTGGCCGGCACCATCTGCATCGCGCTTCTTCCGCGTGGCAGCGTAATCCCGGAGGGCGTCTGCGGCACGAACCGCCTGCCTGCGCTGCGGGACGCCGCCTGGCCGACAGCCTCGCTCGCCTTCGGTGCGATAGCGATCGGCGCGGCCGTCACGTTCCTGCCATTAGCTCATCGAGAGTTGAGCACGGGAACGATAATGCTGGCGCTGCTGCTTCAGGGTTTGACGTCCGCGGTCGCTCGCTGGGGATCGGGACGGTTCGTCGACCACCGGGGTCCGCAGGGAGCGATGGTTGCCGGCATTGCCCTAACCGCCTTCGCGACCCTCCTCCTCGCATTTCGGGGTGACATCGCCGTAATTGCAGCAATGGTGCTCAGCGGCGTCGCATTCGGGGTCCTGCAAACCGCCAGCCTCGCGCGGTTGCTGGCGCGCACGACCGCGCGCCAGGTCGATGGCGCCAGCGCTCTCTGGAACGCGGCCTACGACGCCGGACTTGGTCTCGGCGGCTTCGCAGTCGGCGTACTGGCGGCCACCTCCGGCTACCCAGCAGCGTTCGCGATCACCGGCGTCGGGGTTGCGGTGCTGGCTTTGACCATCTTCCAGCTCTTCGAGGCGCAGAAGTGAGTTGCCGAGTTCGGCCGCCGCCGCCACCGGAGCGTGAAGCCGCTTGATCTTTCTTGCCACCAAAAGGAACGAAACCATGGCAAATCTCGTCTACGGAATGATGCAGTCTCTCGACGGCTATGTCTCTGGCCCGGAAGGTGGGCCGGGGCTAGGGGCCCCGGACGAGGCACTCCATCGACACTTCAACGAACACGTGCGAACCCTCTCCGGCTGTCTCTACGGGCGGCGCATATACGAGATTATGCGCTACTGGGACGAGGATGAGCCGGGCCAGGACGATGTCGGGCTTGAATTTGGGGCGACCTGGCGGGATTGCCCAAAATGGGTTGTCTCACAAACCCTGAAGTCGGTCGGACCGAACGCCACTCTAGTTGACGGTGACCTCGAAGAATTCGTTAAAGCACTGAAAGTCGGCCAAGATGGCGAAATCGGGGTCGCAGGGCCAGAGCTGGCCGGGAGCCTGACTGAGCTTGGCCTGATCGATGAGTATCGACTTTACGTCCTTCCCGTCGTGCTTGGCAGCGGCAAGCCCTTCTTCGCCGCTCCCGGCCCGCCGCTTCGCCTCGTCGCAAGCGATCGCGTCGGAGAAGACACCGTTCTGTTGCGCTATGTCCTTGCCTGAAGCTGCATCCACGTGTGCCCGACCAGTGAGTAGTGGCATTGGCAATGACGATTTCCTCAGGAATGAAACCGAAGGATGCTGCACAAAGCATCTTTGGCGCATCGCCTATCGGTGGTCAAAACCGGTCGGTTTTGACACCGTCGCTCATCTACGGTTTTCTGCGGGCGGGGAGTGTCAGAAACCCGCATCACAATGACCGCTTACGGGTTCGGCAAGAACGGGCTTCAACGACCGCGTCTCTAGGGCGCGAAGCAGACGTAAAACGGCCAACCGCAGCACCCGGAGCGGGGCCCCAGTTCTCAGGAGTCCTCTATGGGGGTGCCGGAAATTGGCAGTTTTCTGCCGATCCTGAAAATGGTGCCGCTTACAGGACTCGAACCTGTGACCCCCGCATTACGAATGCGATGCTCTACCAACTGAGCTAAAGCGGCATACCGACCGGGCCCGCAACGAGCCTTGGCAAGGCGGCGGCGGTTAGCAGGTCCACCCGGACCTGACAAGCGCCCCACGCGCAACTCGTTTAGCCAGCAATGCCTTTACGCATCGTTTACCACGCGCGGTGCACAACGGCCGGTAATGGATGCCTGTATGTCCGGTAAGGGTCTTTTGCGTAATGGATAATGTTCGCGGCTTCGACGAGGATCGGATCGGCATGGATGAGCGCGACGCCTACGCGGGCGGCGGCGAGCCCGCGATCGACATTGGCAGCGACGAGCGCCGGATGCATGTCCGCGCCTATAATCACTGGGTCTCGTTGCTCCAGGGCCGTGCCTATCCGTCGATCGAGGATCTCGACCCGGCAAGCATCGCCGATTTCGGGCCGCATAGCGTGCTGCTCGATTTCTCACGCGGGATCGAGGATCCGACGATCGCCTTTCTTGGCGGTGCGTTGCGTGAGGAGTGCGGCCTCGATTCGTCGGTCACGCTGATCTCTCAGGTGCCGGGCCGTTCATTACTGTCACGCCTGACCGACCATTATCTGCAGATCATCGCCAACCGCGCGCCGATCGGCTTCGAGGCCGAATTCGTCGCCACGCGCGGGCACAACACAATGTATCGCGGCATATTGATGCCCTTCTCCTCCGACGAGGATGCGATCGATTTCATCTATGGCGTGATCAACTGGAAAGAGCTGGTCGACGCCGAGACCCAGGCGAAGCTCGATGCCGAAGTCGCCGAATCGGTTCGCAGCAAGCCCCGTACGCCGGCCTCCGCCGCGGTCTGGGCCGATGGCCCGAGTGCCGGCCTGGATGACGAGCCCAGCGACGCCGATGACGACAATGCGCTGGTGATCGGCGCCAGCCTGTCCGACCAGTTGATGCTCGCGCAGCAGACCGCCGCCGCGGTACGCGCGCATGATACACGGAGCCGCTCCACGCTGTACCGTGCGCTTGGCCGCGCGCATGATTTCGCTGCCTGCGCCGATGCCGACCCGGCTGGTTACCAGGCGCTGCTCCACACCGCCGGCATCGCCGTCCAGTTGCGCGCGCCGATGACGCCGATCGTCAAGCTGGTGTTCGGCAGTGATTACGACAAGACGCGGCTGACCGAATTCGCCACCGTGTTGTCGCACGCACGCCGGACCGGTGTCGCGACCGGCCGCCTTGGCGCGTTCCTCGACGGATTCGACGGCGGGATCAAAGGCGTGGTCAAGGCCGAGCGCGCGCTGCGCCAGCCGACCGCCAGGCCCGTCGCCGACCCGGCCGATGCCTTGCGCGAGCGCCCGACGCTGGCCAGCGTATCGATCGATACGCATAGCGCGGCGGGTGAGTATGTCGTGTTGCTGGCGCGCGCCGGGGCGGGTGATACGCTGGATATCGTCGCGGCGATCGGCGGCGGCGATGCGCTGACGCAGCGCGCGATGCGGCAAGTTGCGGGTTGAGGTTATACTCCCTGCCGGGTTAGATTCCCGGACGTTTCGCTGCCGGCTCACCCCCTCCACCACCCGCTGAAGAAGCGGGCGGTCCCCCTCCCCGTGCCGGGGAGAATCTAAGTGTTCGTTGTGCACTGCCACAAGGGTTGAGGTCGAAACGCGACCGGCGCATAGGTCACCGCATGGTCAAGACTATGCTCAAATCGCTGTCGGATGCGCTCGCCGTCCGGCTCACCAAAGGCGCGCTTCCGGGCGAACTTCATGGGTTCGGCAAGGCCGAACGAGCCGCCGCCGCGGAGTTCATGGCGGCCACCGCGGAGACCCGCGCGCCCGGCGTAGCGGTGCTTTCGCTCGAGGCAATGGCCGGTACCGACCCGCGCCGCCGCATGCGGCTTGCCATCGTCAATGACGATATGCCTTTCCTGGTCGATTCGATCGCCGCGACGATCGGTGCACACAATATCGTCATCGACCGAATCATCCATCCCGTCGTGTGCGTCACGCGCGACGCGGGCGGCGTGCTTGGCAAGGTCGCCGAAGATGGCAGCGCAGAATCGATGATCTATATCGAGATGGAGCGTGCCGATGCGCGCGAACGTCGCGAGTTGATGACCGCCCTCGAACGAAATTTGCGCGACGTCCGTTCGGCGGTTGCCGACTGGCCAGCGCTGCAGAGCGCGCTCTCCGGGGATATCGCGCAGCTCGGGCAGAATGAGATGGGGAGCGAAGGCGCGGCGTTGCTGCAATGGTTGCTCGACGGCAACATGACGCTGCTCGGCCATGAAACCTGGCACAGCGACGGCAAATGCGATGCGCAGCTTGGGCTCAGCCGTCACGCGCACGATGTGCCGATCCTTGCCGATGCCTCGCGCCTGCTCGCGGTCAAATGGTTCGAGAAGGGCGGCGGCGGCGAAAATGGCGGGGCACCGCTGCTGCTCAAGTCCAACCTGATCTCGGGTGTGCACCGTCATGTACCGCTCGACCTGGTGCTGGTCCCGGTCAAGTCGGGCAAGAAGGTGGTCGGCCTGTCGATCCATGCCGGACTATGGACCAGCGCCGCGCTCGGCGCGCCGCCGCAGGAGGTGCCGGTGCTGCGCGCGCGGCTCGCCGCGCTGGAGGCAAAATTCGGTTTCGACCCGCGCGGCCATACCGGCAAGGCGCTGACCCATGCGCTCGCCGCGCTGCCGCACGATCTGGTCACCGCATTCGACACCGACCAGCTCGAGGAACTGGCGCTGACCGCGATGTCACTGGCCGATCGACCGCGGCCCAAGCTGGTGCTGGTGCGCTCGACGCTTGGCCGGCATTTGTTCGCGTTCGTATGGCTGCCGCGCGACGATCTGACCACCGCGCGGCGCATCGCGATCGGCGACATGCTGGCCGAGGCGGCCAACGGCAGCCTGCTCAACTGGTCGATCGCGATGGAGGACGGCGTGGTCGCGATGATGCGCTTCACGATCGACCTGCGCGGCGACGGCAAGATGCCCGACGCCGCACCGCTCGACGCGCGGCTCGGCCGAATGGTGCGCGGCTGGGTGCCGGCGATCGAAGCGGCGCTGTCCGACAACGGCCTGACCGACAGCGTCGAGCCGGCACGCGCAGCGCGCATGGCGCTGCGCTACGCCGCCTGTTTCCCGCAAGGTTATCGCACCGCCAACCCGCCGGAAGAGGCAGCGCGCGACATCCTGCGCCTGTCGCGGCTCGAGACGCCCGACGATCGCTCGGTCCGGCTCTATCGCGGCGCGCAGGGCACGACGCGGCTCAAAATCTATCGCCTTGGCGGCGCGCTTGCCTTGTCGGATGCGGTGCCGGTGCTGGAAAATTTCGGCTTCCGCGTGATCGAGGAAGTGCCGACCGCGCTGGCCGATGAAGGTCAGGCGTTCGTGCACGATTTCCTTATCGAAATGGGTGCCCAGTCGGCACGCGACGCGTTCGGCACCGATCCAGTGATCCTCGAAAATGCGATCGCCGCGGTGCTCGAGAACAAGGCGGAGAATGACGCGATCAACCGGTTGATCGTCGATGCCGGCATGGCGCCCGGCGCGGTCATACTGTTCCGCGCCTGGTTCCGCTATTTGCGCCAGGCCGGCATGACCTATGGCCTGGTCACCGTGGTCGATGCGCTGCGCCGCGCGCCGAAAGTCGCCGCCGCGCTGATCGATCGCTTCGCGGCGGCGCATGATCCGGCGCGGACCGCCAAGGCTTCCGCCGCGATTGATGCCACCGACGGCGCGATCGAGCGGGGACTCGATGCCGTGTCGGCGATCGACGACGACCGTATCCTGCGCGCCTTGCGCAGCGTGATTGCCGCGACGCTGCGCACCAACGCATTCGCGCCGGCCGGGAAAGTCGCGCTGGCGTTCAAGCTCGACAGCGCGCTCGTCCCCGGCCTGCCCGCGCCGGTGCCGTGGCGCGAGATCTGGGTCTATAGCCCCCGCGTCGAGGGTATCCATCTGCGCGCCGGCCCGGTCGCGCGCGGCGGCCTGCGCTGGTCCGACCGGCGTGACGATTTCCGCACCGAGATTCTCGGCCTGATGAAGGCACAGCGCGTCAAGAACGCGGTGATCGTGCCGACCGGTGCGAAGGGCGGCTTCTATCCCAAGCAATTGCCGCCGTCCTCGAACCGCGACGCCTGGCTCGCCGAAGGTACCGAGAGCTACCGCGTGTTCATCCGCTCGCTGCTGTCGATCACCGACAACATCGTCGAGAATCAGGTCGTCCATCCGAAATCGGTCGTCATCCATGACGGCGAAGATCCCTATTTCGTGGTCGCCGCCGACAAGGGCACCGCGACCTTCTCCGACGTCGCCAACGCGATCGCGCTGGAGCATAATTTCTGGCTCGGCGACGCGTTCGCCAGTGGCGGCTCGGTCGGTTATGATCACAAGGCGATGGGCATCACCGCCAAGGGCGCATGGCTATCGGTGCAGCGCCACTTCGCCGAGCGTGGCGTCGATGTGCAGAGCGATCCGATCACCGTGGTCGGCTGCGGCGACATGTCGGGCGATGTGTTCGGCAACGGCATGCTGTTGTCGAAGACGTTGAAGATCATCGCCGCGTTCGACCATCGCCACATCTTCCTCGATCCCGATCCCGATCCGGCGGCGAGCTGGGAAGAGCGCAACCGCATGTTCGTGCTGCCACGGTCGAGTTGGGCGGATTACGACGCCAAGCTGATATCCAAGGGGGGGGGCGTCTATCCGCGCACCGACAAGACGATCAAGCTGTCGAAACAAATCCGCGCCGCGCTCGGCCTCAATATGGATGAGATCGAGCCGGCGGCGCTGATCTCGGAAATCCTGAAAAGCCCGGTCGACCTGATCTGGTTCGGCGGCATCGGCACCTATGTGAAGGCGGCGGCGGAGAATAATATCCAGGTCGGCGACCCGGCCAATGACCGGCTGCGCATCAATGCCGAGGATATCCGCGCCACCGCGATCGGCGAAGGCGCCAATCTCGGCGTGACGCAGGCGGGACGGATCGCCTTTGCTGCTCGTGGCGGCCGGATCAATACCGACTTCATCGACAATTCAGCCGGCGTCGATTGTTCGGATAACGAGGTCAATATCAAGATCGCGCTCAACCGCGAGATGATCGAGGGGCGCCTCGCTTACGAAAAGCGTAACGTGTTGCTTGCAAGCATGACCGACGATGTCGCGCATCTCGTGCTTGAGGATAACCGGCTGCAGACGCTGGCGCTTTCGGTGATGGAGCAGGACGGCGCGCAGGCGCTGCCCTCCTATGTCCGCGTGATCGAGATCTTCGAGGCCGATGGCCGGCTCGACCGCGTGGTCGAGGGGCTGGCGTCGAACGACGAGCTGTTGCGCCGCGTGCAGGAGCATCACGGGCTGACCCGGCCCGAGCTCGCCGTACTGCTCGCGACTGCCAAGCTTGCGCTGCAGGCTGCGATCGAGAACGGCAATCTCGGCACCGACCCCGAACTGGCGCCCGATCTTCATGCCGCCTTCCCGGCGGCAATGCGCAAGAAGTTCGGCGCGGCGATCGACAGCCATAGGCTGCGTGGCGAGATCGTCGCGACCAAGCTCGCCAACCGCATCATCAACCGGATGGGCGTGCTATATCCTTTCGAACTCGCCGAGGAGGAAGGCGCCGCGATGAGCGACATCGCGGCCATGTTCGTCGTCGCGGAGCGGTTGTTCGACCTGCCCGCACTGTGGAAGGAGATCGAGACCGCGGCGATGCCCGAAATCGCGCGCATCGCTCTGTTCGACGAAGTCGCGGTCGCGACGCGGGCGCAGATCGCCGACCTGCTGCGCATCACCCATCCCGGCACCGGCCCGGGCGAGGTGCTCGCGCGGATCGCCAAAGGCATCGGGCAGCTCGACAAGCAGCACAAGTCACTGCTCCGTGACGAAGCCAATGCGCAGAGCGCGCGGATCGCTGGCCGGCTCGAAGAAGCCGGCGCGCCGAAGAAGCTGGTGCAGAAGGTCGTGCGGCTGTTCGAGCTCGACGGCGCGGTCGGCCTGGCCGATCTCGGCAACCGGCTCAAGCTCGACGAGACGGTGTTGACACAAGCCTTTACCCGGCTCGGCCAGGCGCTCGGCCTGGATTGGGCACAGACCAATGCCGCGCGAATCAGCCCGAGCGACCCCTGGGAACGGCTGCTGATCGCCGGCCTGGCGCGCGATTTCCAGCAATTGCGGCTCGACTTTCTCGGCCGCAGCGAGCGCGATCCGCAGGCGCTGGTCGAGAGCTGGCTGACGATCAACGCGCAGCGCGTGTCGCAGTTCAAGGCGGTGGTCGACCGCGCGCGCAACGCGCCCGCGCCGAATGCGGCAATGCTGGCGCAGATCGCCGGGCAAGCGCGGGTATTGCTGGGGCGGTAAGGTGCTGCTCCTCCCCGGCACGGGGAGGATATCCCATTTGCAATTGCGAATCGTTCGCGTTATCGCGACTCATTCTCAAGACACGAGTCGGGATGCGCCTCCACCAATGACCAGCCCGGCCGCGCGGCAGAAGCCACGGCGCAAGACCTTTTGGCTTAAACAGCTGCACACTTGGCATTGGATCAGTTCGGCCGTCAGCCTGATCGGCCTGTTGCTGTTCGCGATCACCGGTTTCACGCTCAACCATGCCGCCGATATCGAGGCCAGGCCGGTGTTCAGGGAACGCGCCGCGCAGCTTCCCGCACCGTTGCTGCCGCAGATCGCCCCGAACGACGCCCGCGATGCAAAGAAGCCGCTGCCCACCCCGGTCGCGCGCTGGGTCGAGCAGAATTTCGCGGTCGGCGCGGGCGGCGATGCGGAATGGTCGGCCGATGAAGTCTATCTGCCGCTGCCCCGCCCGGGCGGTGATGGCTGGGTGACAATCGCGCGCGCGACCGGCGCGGTGACGTCGGAATTCACCAATCGTGGCTGGGTTTCCTATCTCAACGATCTCCACAAGGGCCGCAATTCGGGTGCCGCGTGGAAATGGTTCATCGATGTGTTCGCCTTTGCCTGCCTGGTCTTTGCGCTGACCGGGCTGATCCTGCTGCAACTCCACGCCGCCAAGCGCCCGATCACCTGGCCGCTGGTCGCGCTCGGCTTCGCCATCCCGGCGCTCATCGCCATCATCTTCATCCATTAAGCCCGACGGCGATCGCCGTCTTCCTATCAGGGAGCAATCCATGCAGCTTCGCCACCACATCATCCTCTCCGGTACCGCTGCCGGCTTGATCGCCGCCGGCCCGGCCACGGCACAGTCGGTCGAGGTCTCGATCACCGTGCCGCGTTTGTCGGTCGCCGAATATCACAAGCCCTATGTCGCGGTGTGGATCGAGACGCCGGGCACACCCGCCAGGACGCTGTCGGTTTGGTACGACGTTGCCAAGGCCAAGAACGAAGGCCGCAAATGGCTCAACGAGGTGCGCAGCTGGTGGCGTGCCTCGGGTCGTTCCGGCCAATATGTCAGCGACGGCACCTCCGGCGCCACGCGTGCGCCCGGCGTGCAGAAACTGAGCTTCAATGCCGCCAGGCTCGGCGCGCTCAAGCCAGGCCAATATACGCTGGTGGTCGAAGCGGCGCGCGAAGTCGGCGGACGCGAAGCCGTGCGCCTGCCCTTCACCTGGCCGCCCAAGCCCGGCCAGACCGCCAAGGGCACCGGCACGACCGAACTAGGCGCCGTTTCCGCCACCTTCAAGCCATAAGCTTCAACAGGGGATTTTCGACCATGACATCGCTCCGCGCCAAACTCCTCGCCGTCGCGCTCGGCTCCGCCGCGATCGCCGCCCCGCTGCAGGCGCACCGCCTCTGGGTGCTGCCGTCGACCACCATCGTTTCGGGCGACGACGACTGGATCACCTTCGATGCCGCCGCGTCGAGCGATTTGTTCTTCCCCGACCATCAGCCGCTCCGCGTTGAGCCGGCTGTGGTTCAGCCCGACGGCACGCCGGGCAAGGTCGAGCATGTCAATATCGGCCAGTACCGCGCGACCTTCGACCTGCACATGGTGCAAAAGGGCACCTATAAGCTGGTCGTGCAGAATGGCGGCGTGATGGGCAGCTTCAAGGTCGACGGCAAGGAACAGCGCCTGCCGCGCGGGACCAGGCCGGATCAGCTCGCGACCGCGATTCCGGCCGGCGCGACCGACGTCAAGCTGAGCGAGACGGTCAACCGCAACGAAGTGTTCGTCACTGCGGGCGCGCCGACCGAAACGGCATTGAAGCCGACCGGGGTCGGGCTCGAACTAGTGCCGGTGACTCATCCCAACGATCTGGTCGCTGGCGAGCCGGCGACGTTCAAATTCACCGCCGACGGCAAGCCGGCCGCGAAGCTGGTCGTGACCGTGATCGCCGGGGGCAGCCGTTATCGCGGATCGGTCGACGAGAAAACCTTCACCGCCGACGCACAGGGTCAGGTCGCGATCAGCTGGCCGGCGGCGGGCATGTACTGGATCAACGCCACCACCACCGCGCCGAGCGTCGCCATCCCCAAGGCGGAAAAGCGCATGAGCTACACCGCCGTGCTCGAGGTCCTTCACCCCTGAACATCTACGCGCCCCGACCGAACGGCGTCATTGAGCCCCGGATCGCCATCCCCGACGTGTCGGTCGATGCGTTTCGGCGGCGCGATCCGACTGCCGCGATCGCCGCGCTGTCGGGCGCGACGATGGGCACGACCTGGTCGGCGCGAATCGTCTCGTCGCGTCGGCCGCTTGAGCTTAAGACGGCAATCGAAGACGCGTTGCGCGGCGTCATCGCCGAGATGAGCGACTGGGAGCCGGACTCGCTGCTTTCGCGCATCAACCGCGCACCGGTCGGCACATGGCGGAGTCTGCGCGCCGATCTCGCTTATGTTCTCGATGCCGGGCTGGCGATCGCCCGGACGAGCGACGGCGCGTTCGATCCCGCCGCCGGCACGCTGGTCGACCTATGGGGCTTCGGCCCCGCCGGCCGCTGCACCGCGCCGCCCGCTGCGAGTGCGTTGGAAGAGGCAGCGTCCGGCTGGCCGGCGATCGAGCGGCAGGGCAATCGCGTGCGCCGCACTGCCGATGTCCGGATCGACCTGTCGGGAATCGCCAAGGGCTTCGGTGTCGATGCGCTGGTCCGCGCCTTGCGTTCGATCGGGGCGCACGACTTCCTGGTCGAGATTGGCGGCGAACTGCGTGCCGAAGGCGTGAAACCCGATGGCCAACCCTGGTGGGTCGATCTCGAAGCGCCGCCGGGCGCGCGGCTCACGCCGCTCCGTGTCGCGCTGCATGGTATCGCGGTCGCCACGTCGGGCGATTACCGCCGGTTCTTCGACGCCGAGGGCAGGCGCTATGCCCACACGATCGACCCACGCACGCGCCGGCCGGTGGTCAACGATGTGGTGTCGGCAAGTGTCGTCCATGCCGAATGCATGATCGCCGACGCCTGGGCGACCGCTCTGACCGTGCTCGGCCCGGAAGCGGGAATCGCGCTGGCGACGCGCGAAGGCCTGGCGGCGCGGATCGTGGTGCACAAGGGTGAAGACCACCAGGAATATCTGTCGCCGGCTTTAACCGCGATGCTCGAATGACGACTCTCCCGCTATCGTCAGACTGGATCCGACCCCGGCACGAGCAGGGCGAGTAGCGCCACGTAGAACAGGCAGATGGTCGGCAGGAGGTAACGCACCGGATCGGCGACGCCGAACACGACCAGCATGCCGAAATTCCCCAAGGCGAGGCCGGCCGGGAGCAACGCGCCGAGCCGGATGCCCTCGCGCCGCCTGAGCCCGCACAACAGCAGGATCGCCAGCGATCCAATCATGGCGACGGATTGTACTTTGGGATATCTCAACAGGCCCGTTTCGAGCCACTGGAACGGCTGGTCGGCAGGGCGGGTCTGCCATAGCTGGACCGGACGGTTCGCCCGCAGCCGCGTCATCATCTCGCTCATTTCGAGCGCGCCGATGGGCGAGGCGGTATCGTTGACTGCCACCCCTGCGATCCCCCAGGTCGCATGATCCTGCGACCGTAACAGATAACCGGCATAGGTCAGCCGATGCTGAGCATAGGCGATCGGGTGCGACACGATTTCGGTCGCCCATCGACGCGTCAGCGGCCCGTCCAGCGGGTCGTAGGCGGCCGAATAACCGGCACATGGCCCCCATGGCGCGAACGGATCCCACATATTGGGCATGAAGCATTTCCCGATCGGCGGCAGTTTTGCGGCGGGCCAACCGGGGACCTTTGCGAACGCGTTCGTTCCCGTTCGCAGCGAGATCGCGGCAAGGTCGAAAATGACCAATTGCTTGTCGGGATGCATATCCTTGGCATGGAACAGGGCGCGATCGACCACGCGGTTCAACGGGACGGCGAGCAGACCCATCAGCAGCGCCACGGCGACGACGGCACCATAAATCTTCGGCGATCGCACGGCGAATGGCAGGAGCATGGCGATGCACAGGACGAAGGTCAGGAAGTTCGGCGCCTTGATCAACAGCATGAACAAGACGAGCAGCGCGAGCGCGATATAATGTGCATAGCCAAGCCGCACGTGCAGCCCATAACGGATCAATTGCACCGCGATCAGCAGTGTCGCGACGGTCACAATGTCCTTGCCGAGATAACCAAAGCTTCCGGCCAGTGTGAGACGAAAGAGCAATTCCAGCGCAAGCGTCAGCCGTCCTCTCATGGTCGGCAAGGTGCGCGGCAGGAAACCGGCGAAGAGCCCAAACAAAATCGATTGGATCAGCAGCCCGCCCGCCGGCTGTCCCAGCAGCGGTCCGGGCAAGCTCCATAGCCAGCCCAGGGTCGCGGAGTGCCAGTTGCCGAGCTCGCCGGGCGAGGTCATGGTGATGACGCTGTACAGCGAATCCTGATTTAGCCGCCCCGGATAACCGATCGCGAAGCAGATCGTGGCGAACAAGACGCCCACCGGCCAATAGAAACCAAGCGCTGGATCGGTAAAGCGTGGGGCTTCGATCCCTTGCCGCAAGCCGTGCAGCAGTGATGAATGGCGTGCCAGGCCTATGAGCTGCACGGCGGCGCCAACTGAGACGTGACGACCGAAGCATTGTCCGTGAGATGCCGCGCGAACACCGTGACCGGACAGGCGACCTCGCCGACCAGCCACATGCGGAGCATCGCCAGTTGCCCTGCCGCCGCCGCAGTCGCGATCAACGCATGCGGCATGGTGGCTGACACTCCCTCCAGCCGCTCGTCGATCATCGCGGCGAGCCTGCGCTGCAGCTTGGGCAAGCGGTCGGGATCAAAGATGACCCGGGCCAATGCGCGCTGTTGCCACATATGGTCGAGCATCATGCGCAGGCGCGCCATGTTGCCGCGGCCAGTAGCGGCATCCGCCAATGGTCCGAAAATCGGATCGATGACCGCGACCAGCACATCGTCCTTGTTGCGGAAATGTTCGTAAAAGGTCGAGCGGCCGATATCGGCTTCGGCAATCAGGTGCGCGGTACGGATCGTCTCGTAGCGCCGCGTAAAGAGCAGGCGGGTAAAGGCGCCGATAATCGCCGTCCGTGTCCGGCGCACTCGCCGATCCTGGTCCCCATCATCCTCGGATCCCTGCCTCATCCGGCAAGAATACACGATTCGCGCCGCCGATGAGCGACTATCGGCTGACCAATGCCGGAGTTTTTGGCATGATCGTCCGGAAACGGAGTCCCGCCGGTCCTTGTCCGTCGCGATGCGGTGACGCATGAAACAGAGTGTCCAGCGTCCTGAGCGCCGGATTTGGACGCCATTGGACCACTGAGGAAGGGACAGAATGACCGAGACCCATCGGGCGACCGCCATCGTGCCGAGCGACGATCTGGATGTCAGCGAAGCCTTTTACCGAAAGCTCGGCTTTCAGGTGGAAAGCGATTATGGCGACTATCGCATCCTTGCCGATGGCCGGGGCTGGCATCTGCACCTGACCAAGTGCGCGGGATGGCCGGCAAAGGTCGAGGACAATCCCTTTGGCCTGTATCTGTATGTCGATGATGTCGATGCGGTCGCCGACCGCGTTCGCGACCTGATCATCGAGAAAGGCACGCCGCACCTCAAGCCCTGGGGCACGTATGAGTTCGCGGTGAGCGACCCCAGTGGCACGCTTGTTCGGATAGGTCGCGCCATCACATGAGTTAGGGTGGGCGATCAGCCGGCGCTCGCGTCGCGCTCCGGGGCAATCCGCCGGACGTCCAGGCGCCGGGTCAGGTCCGCAACCAGCGCGGCTGCGGCGCTCTCTCTCAAATCGTGAATGTCGGGGCCGGCGAAGATGCCGGCGCCTGCCGTGTCGATGCACACGCTAGCCAGGCCGAGCCGGCGCTGGATCCAGCCGCGGCTGAGCGTGATCGACTGGATACGCGCGATCGGCACTACCCAGAGCGTGCGCGCGACGACGCCACGCTGAACCTGGAGCAAGTCACCGTCCAGCGCATAGCGGTGATACT
This sequence comes from Sphingomonas sp. UYAg733, assembly GCF_054057355.1. Lineage (NCBI taxonomy): Bacteria > Pseudomonadati > Pseudomonadota > Alphaproteobacteria > Sphingomonadales > Sphingomonadaceae > Sphingomonas > Sphingomonas sp. UYAg733. Next base: position 31,150 of record NZ_JBSRZE010000007.1, on the reverse strand, counting down.
TCCTGCGCAGCAGCGCGATAGCGAGCGTCGGCAGGAGAAGTGGCAAGGCGAACAGGGCCTCCAGTTTCCAAAATGCGGCCGCCGCGATCACCAGGGCAGGCAGTGCGACGCTGCGCAACATGGTCCGCCAGACGTGCCGGTGAGACACTTGCGTCATATCGACCGGGTCGATCCGGGGCAGCCGGAGGGCATCCAGCAAGCGGTCGAGCTCGTCGGCCCGGGCGAGCGGCGCGAGATCCTGACGGCCGGTTGCACCCTCCCCGCCGAGCAGCTGCCCGCGCAACCGCTGCCAGCCCAGCCAGCGCCGGAGCGGACCCGAGTCGATCGCCGCGAGCTGAATCCGCGGCAGCGCGATGACCGTTTCGCTCCGCGTCAACAGGCCACGCACCCGGCGCAGGCGCCCGCCATCGTCGGACAAGGAGAAACCATAGTCGCGTAGCGTCGTCCGGATCAGCCCCGCAACCACACCGAGCACAAGGACCAGCATCGCGCCGGTCGCGATGGCCGCAACCCAGGAGCCGGTCTGCGCGGCACCAATTCTGTCGGTACGATCGGCGGCGGCGCGCCAAAAGGTTTCGTCGTCGATGCCGAGCGCAGGCGCGAGAAACTGGACCGCGCCCAGTGCGACCGCGATCCACACGAGCGAGAAGTTGAACAGGCCGGAAAGCAGGACGCGCCCGGCGTCCATCGCGAACAGCAGCGAAGCTATCGGGGCCGGAACGGGGTCCGCCTGATTCTCCGGCGCTTCCGACACGACAGCGCCTGCCCGTTGTCGATGCAATACAGCACGAAGCCGTTCGGCCTCAGCCATCGACACGCTATCGAGCTTGCCCTCATCCTGCCCTGCCCCGCCGGTCTCCAGTGTCAACGTCGCCAGCCCGAACAGTCGTTGCAGCGGGCGTTGTTCGATGCCGACATCCGCCATGCGCTCATAGGGGATGGTCCGGCGATTGCGGCTGAGCACGCCGCTCTCGATGACCACCGCGTCGTCGGTCAGCAGGTAAGTGAACCGTCGCCACGCGATCCAGCGCAGCACAGCCGTGGCCAGAAAGACGGCAGCCGCCGCCCCGAGCACCAGAAGAAGGTCCATCTTGCCCACCACCGCCAGGAGTGCCGGAAGGCCGAGAAACGTCGAGGGAGCACCGCGTGCGACCGACACCAGCATGGTTGCCGGATGGAGTCGCCTGGGACCGCCATCGAGCCCGGCCTCACTCACCATTGTTCGGCCCTGATATGGCCGCGAATAGTATCGCGCAGGCTTTCGGCGGTCTCGCGCGTTACGCCCGGCAGCGTCACGGTCGCGTGCGCCGTGCCCGCGGTATGGAGAACGAGGCGCGCAAGACCAAGCGCCCGTTCCAGCGGCCCCTGTGCCACGTCGATATGCTGCACCCGGGCGAGCGGTACGACCGTATGGACCGTCGTCCAGACGCCATGCGCGACGTGGAGTTCATCCTCCTGCAAGGCCCAGCCCCATGCGGCCCAGCGCCGGCGCGGCGCGATCAGCAACGACCATAGCGCGACCAGGCCGAGGGCGAGCGCGAACGGCCAGCCGGGCAGATCGAGTTCACTGCGCGCGGCAAAGCCCGCCCCCAGGCCACCGGCGGCGAGCGCGAGCGACGGCACCAGCGCCCCGACATGTATGACGATGCGCTGACCGGTTTCGAGGGGGCCGAGGTGGACATCGCTCATTTCTGGCATGCTCTTTTTGCAGCGATACGCGCGGGCCGTGGACCATCGTGGCAGCTGAATGGATCGCCCCGCCATCGACAGGTCATGCGCGGCGATACTTCCCCCGAGCGTAATCACCAATAGCTCAGGGAAAGACCGCGCCCTGCGTTTCGCCGTGGCGCGTCTGGCGATCATATTCGATGTTATATTGGTCGATCTTTTCGATCGCCGCCGTGGCTGCTGCGTCGATCGTTGCGCAGGTCGCGCCCCTGATCGCCGTCAGCACCTCGTCGTGATGGTCGTACGCATAACGAAGATGGCCGGCCTCATGCTTTTCCAGCGCCGCGATATAAATTTGCCAGCGCGCCCGCAGTTCGGGCGACAGCGAGGCCGGCGCGGTCAGGCGCGGCATCACCACGGTGGCCGAAAAAGACAATGTGATCGAGGCGAGATCGCAGCCGCCCTTGCCGTCGCCCTTCTGACTCCAGGTCATGCCCCAGTTGCTCAGCGCATCGACCTTTTTGCCGTCATGCGGATCTGTCGGCCTGACCTCGTCGATCGCCAGACGCAGATCGCTGGCGGTGATCCCCGCCACATCATAATAAGCGTAGGTGATGTCGGGCACACCGGCAAAGGCATCGGTCGATTGCGCGATCGCGACCGGTGCCGACAGCGATGCCAGCAACAGGACAAGGCAGGCACGGCGCATCATCGCTCGCTCACGCCTCGGCCCAGCGGCGCAGCAGATTGTGATAGACTCCGGTAAGCTGGATCACCGCCGCATCGCCCAGACCTTGCGCAGCGGCGACCGACTGCACCGCCTGGTCGAGGTCGAACAGGATGCGCCGCGCGCCATCGTCGCGCACCATCGACTGTATCCAGAAAAAGGACGCGGTGCGCGTGCCGCGCGTCACCGGCTCGACCTTGTGCAGGCTCGATGCCGGATAAAGCAGCATATGGCCGGCGGGCAGCTTGACCGATTGCTGGCCGAACTGATCCTCGATCACCAGTTCACCACCGTCATAATCCTCGGGCGGTTCGAGGAAGAGTGTGGCCGACAGGTCGCTGCGGATACGAAAATCGCTGCCGCGCCGGATGCGGATCGCATTATCGACATGCAGGCCGAATTCCTGGCCGCCGGCATAACGGTTGAACAGGGGCGGGAAGACCTTGAGCGGGAGGGCCGCCGCGACAAACAAGGGCGACGCGGCGAGCGCGTCGAGCATCATATTACCGGCGCGCTTCGCGGCGTCCGATTCCTCAGGCAATTGCTGATTGCGCTTGGCCAGGGCGGATTGCGCGCCGGAGGTCGCATTGCCATCGATCCAATCGGCGGCGTCGATCAGCGCGCGCAGTTCGACTATTTGCCCGGCGCTCAGCACATCGGGAATGGCGATCATCATTTTACGCCGTTCCGCAATGCCGCAACGCCGCGCGTCGGGAAGCCGGCGGTATGCGAGGCGGCGAGCCAGACCGCAGCCTTGTCGATAAAAGCCGGCGTAGCGATTTCGCCGACCCGGCCGAGCCAGCCCAGCGCCTCGTCGATCCGGCCCGCCGTACCGAGCAGGCGCGCATGGTTGAACTGACCGCGAAAATCGCCGCCTTGCGCCGCGCGGGCATAATAACCGGCGGCCAGACCCAGATCGCGTTCGACCACCCAGCCATCCTCATGGAAGCTGCCGACGAAATTGATCGCCTTGGCGTTGCCCATAGCGGCGGCCTTTTGCAGCCAGCCGAGTGCCATCGCCTTATCCTCCGCCACGCCATCGCCGAGCGCGAGCAATGTCGCGTAATTGTACATCGCCCAGTCGAGGCCCTGTTCGGCCGCGACGCGGTAACATTCCGCGGCGCGGCGCTTGTCCGGCGCGGTGCCCCAGCCGAGATCGTAGCAGCGCCCGACCATGTTGAGCCCCATCACATGATGTTGCGCCGCTGCCTTGGTAAACCAGCCGAGCGCGTCGCGCGGGTCGGCCGTCACGCCGGCACCGTCGAGCAGCATTTGACCATAGACCGCCTGCGCCTCGGCCACGCCCGCCTCGGCCGCCTGACGCATAAATACCGCGCGCTCCTCCAGCGGGGCGGAGAGGCGCGCGGCGATATCGTCGGGCGTCAGTGTGTCGAGAGTCGCGCGGTCCATATGCTCAGCTAACCATTCCGCTCCGGCCGTGTCGAGCAAAGTCGCTCAAGCCGACCGGGGCGGAGGTCGCCTTCAGAAGCCGACGCTCAGGGTCGCAAAGGCCGAGCGGCCGGGGGCGATCGCGGCATAATGTGAGGTATAGACCTGGTTGAAATAGGTCTTGTCGGTCAGGTTCTGCACATTAACCGCGAGTTGCAACTTGTCGGTGAACTTATAGGCCACTCGAGCATCGAAGCGGACATAACCCGGCACGGTGCGCGAGATGATGCGGCTCGCCGGATTGACCGTGACCACACCAGCGTTGGTCTGGACCGCCGCGCGGTTGTCCTGATACCCGCCGAACACGCGGCTGGTGTAGAAAGCGCCACCGCCGAACGACAATTTGCCGAGCACCACGCTGCTCCAGATTGTCGCGCTGTGCTTGGCGGTCTGCGGTGCCTGCTTGCCGGTGTTGACCGACACGACCTGCGTTGTCTTTGCCGGCTGGATGATCGTCGTCACGTCACCGACAGTTTGCGTGATCGCAGGGGCGGTCAGCACCGTGAACCCGCCATCGATGATCTTAGGGTCAAGATAGGTATAGCCGCCGAATACCGTCCAGCCAGGCAGGATCGTACCGTTGACGCCGAACTCGACACCGCGGATGCGGCGCTTGCCGATAAATTCGATCGTGTTGTTGGGTCCGGTGACGCGGGCATTGTCGGTATCGGTCTGGAATGCGGCGAGGCTCAGATTGAGCTTGCCTTCGAACAGGTCGGCCTTGGCGCCGACTTCGGCCGACCTGGTCTTTTCGACCCGGAGCGCATCAAGCGGCGTGAGGAGTGCGGCAGCGGGTGTCGTCGGCAGTGCATTGGGCTCCTGCCCTTCGCCAAGCAGCGAGTTAGGCGGCGTCGCGGCAGTCGCATAGCTGGCATAAAGGCTGGTGTTCTTGGTCGGTTTGAACACCAGGCCGACCTGATAGTTGAAAATCTCGTCAGTGCGCTCGAACTCGACCACGCTGGTCGCGGTCACCGCCTGGCCAGGGCGGACCTGGGTATGGAAGCGGTCGTAACGCAGGCCGATGTTGAGAATCAACGGTTCGGCGAGCGTGATCGAATCGAAGCCATAGACGCTTTGCGTGCTGGCATCGTTCTGCGTCTCGGCGATCGGCAGATTGCGCACGATCGGTGCTGCGACGTTCGACGTGTCGTTGGCGTAATTGACCCAGTTCGCGTCATTATTCGGATTGAACAGATCGACACAATAGAACCGCGCGATCGACGCGGCGTTGCAGCGCGGCGAGATGGTCGATCCGGTGGAGAGAAGTTCTGATCCCGTCGCGTTAACGAAACCACGCGTCACGAACGCGCCGCGCCGCGCCTCTTCCCAGGAGAATTCGGCGCCGACCGAGAAGCTGTGCTTGATCCCGCCCGTGTCGAAATCGCCGTACAGGTCGGTCTGATTGACGATGCTCTTGGTATAGCCATAGCGCGTGTTGGCGCGCGTCCAGACATAGCCGCCGGTCAGTACGTCACCCCGCGCACCGGCTGCACCGGTGGTCGGGTTGGTCGCCGCAGTGCCGAAGACATTGCCCTGGCTGTCGTCGGGCAGCAGGAAGATATAGGCCTGATCGTTATGCGTGAAGCGCGACGTGTTGCGCAGCGTCACATTGCCGAAATCATGCTCGATCCGGATGGTCGCCTGTTGCGTGGTCGCATCGCGGAAGTCGCGATTCTTCAGGCCGTAAAAGGTCGAACGATCGACCGTGCCGGTGCGCCCGCCGGCGGTGGTGATGGTGCCGAGCGCGGGCTCGGAGTAACTGCTGCCGAGCGGCGCGTTGGCGATGGTGTAAAGGAACGGGATGCCACTGTCGGGCAGCTCGTGACTTTCGAGATAATAATAGGACGCAGTTAGCCGGGTCGGCGTGCCGAGACCGATGGTGACCGACGGCGCGACGCCCCAGCGCTTTTGCCAGATCGCGTTGCGGCCGGCGACGTCCTGATCGTGCCACATGCCCTCGATGCGGAAGGCGACCGTGTCGCTGATTTTGTGGTTCACATCGATCGTCGCGCGCTTGTAATCGTCGGTGCCGTAGCTGATCGCGGCATTCACGAAATCCTGCCGACGTGGCAGTTTCGACAGGATGTTGATCGACCCGCCCGCACTGCCGCGGCCGCCGAGCGTCGAATCCGACCCGCGCACGATCTGGATCGAATCGACCGCGAAGACCTCGCGCGTCTGCGCGGCGAAATCCCGCACGCCATCGACATAGGTGCTGCCCTGGCTGTCAAAGCCGCGGATGAAAGGGCGGTCGCCGATCGGGTTGCCGCCCTCGGCCGCGCCGAAGGTGATGCCGGGCACTGTACGCAGCGCATCGGCCAGGCTGGCCGAGCCGGTTTCGTCGATCACGTCGCGCGGCAGCATGACCACCGAGCGCGGCGTATCGATCCGCGGCGCGACGTCCTTGGGCGAGGCGTCGGGTTGATCACGACGGTCCGTTACCAAGATGTCGTCATCCCGGCGCTGCGCGTCATCCGCTTCCTCGGCGGGCGCCGCGTCGGGCCCGTCCTTGGCCATCGCGGGCGCGGTCATGAAGGCACCGAAGCACGAAAGCGCAAGGAACGCGGGCGCGACGGTAGCGCGCGAGACTATGCCTGAACGGCGCATGACGGTGATCCCCTTGAAAGTCAGGGGCCGGCTATTGCGAGTCACTCTCATTGTCAACGCTATTGAGAGTAATTCTCACTAGAAAATTGGAAAAGCCAGGTTCGCAACGCGCTTGCGAGATTTGGCGGATCATCCGCCGTGATGCGCAGCGCGTCGATCTCGGCGATCAGCGCGTTGAGCGGCAGGGCGCGGGCATTGGCCGCCGACTCCAGCGCGGCCCAGAAAATTGGTTCGAGGCTGACCGAGGTCTGGTGGCCGGCGATGGTCACCGAACGTTTCAGCGGCCCCTGAAAGCCGGCCGGCGGGGTGGTAATCACCTAATTCCTCCCCCGGTTCCCGGGGAAGGATTTAGGGGCATCTCCTTTATCACTCGGTATCGAACAGCGCCGCGAGCTGTTCGATGATCGTGCCGCCGAGCTGGTCGGCATCCATGATCGTCACCGCGCGCTGGTAATAACGCGTCACGTCATGGCCGATGCCGATCGCGACCAGCTCGACCGGTGACTTGGTCTCGATCCAGCCGATCACCTGGCGCAAATGTCGCTCGAGATAGCTGCCCGAATTGACGCTAAGCGTCGAATCGTCGACCGGCGCGCCGTCCGAGATGACCATCATGACCTTGCGCTCCTCGGGCCGCCCGATCAGCCGCCCATGCGCCCAGAGCAACGCCTCGCCGTCGATATTCTCCTTGAGCAATCCTTCGCGCATCATCAGCCCGAGCGACGCCTTGGCACGACGCCATGGCTCATCGGCCTTTTTGAAGACGATGTGGCGGATATCGTTGAGCCGGCCCGGCTGCGGTGGACGCCCGGCGGCAAGCCAGGTCTCGCGCGCCTGCCCGCCCTTCCACGCACGGGTGGTGAAGCCGAGGATCTCGGTCTTGACCCCGCAGCGCTCCAGCGTGCGCGCGAGGATGTCGGCGCTGATCGCGGCGATCGAGATCGGGCGTCCGCGCATCGAGCCGCTATTGTCGATCAGCAGCGTTACGACGGTATCGCGGAAGTCGGTTTCGCGCTCGATCTTGTAGCTCAGCGAGAGCATCGGGTTAACCACGATCCGCGCCAGCCGGGCGGCATCGAGAATACCTTCTTCCTGATCGAAATCCCATGAGCGGTTTTGCTGCGCCATCAACCGGCGCTGCAACCGGTTGGCGAGCTTGGTCACCACGCCCTGGAGATGGACGAGCTGCTGGTCGAGATAGGAGCGCAGCCGCGCCAGTTCGTCGGCGTCGCACAGCTCGGTCGCGGCAATCACTTCGTCATAGGCGGTGGTCCAGGCCTTATAGTCGAACTGCGCGCCGAAATCATGCAGCGGGCGATTGGGACGGACTGGGAGCATGCCCTCCTCGCCCTCGTCGCCCGGCTCGCCGTCCATGTCGTCATACTGATCGTCGCCCTGCTCGGTCGATTCGCCATCCTGCGATTCGGCGTCGCGGTCCTGGCCGCGCGCCTCAATCTCGCCCTGACCTTCCTCGCCCTCGCTCTCGCCTTCGTCGCCCTCGTCGGATTGCTGGTCGTCGGTGCCTTCGTCGTCGCTGCCACCCTCTTCGCTATCGTCGGGGATCATGTCTCCCTCGATCAGTTCGAGATCCTCGAGCAAGCGCGTCGCCAGCGTCGCAAAGGCGCGCTGGTCGTCGATCGCCAGCGCCAATGAATCGAGATCGTGCCCGGCCTTGTCCTCGATCCAGTCGCGGATCAGCGCCATGCCCATCGCGCTTGCGGCGGGCGCCTGCGCGCCCGTCAGCCGTTCGCGCACCATCAGCCCGAGCGCCGTCGACAGCGGCACTTCCTCGCGGTTGCGCGCGCGGGTGATCGGGTCGGCGCGCAGCTTCATGTCGAGCGCAGTCGCCAGATTGGCGGCGATGCCGGCATAGCCGCGCGCCCCAAGCGCTTCGACGCGCGCGCCTTCGACCGCGTCGAACACCGCGCGTGCCACCGCGTCGCCCGGCGCGATGCGGGCGTGAAGCGCCGCATCATGGTGCTTGAGCCGAAGCGCGAAGCCATCGGCGAAGCCGCGCGCCTCCGCCACCTGATCGGCCGGCAAGGTGCGCGCCGGCATCGGTACCTTGATATGCTTGCCCGACTGGGTCGGCGCGTCGGCGGTGAAGGCCAGTTCGATCTCGGGCTCGTCGGCAAGCGCACGCGACGCGCCGCCAAGCACGGCCTTGAACTGGTCGAGGGGGGTTTCGGTCGTCATTGGCTCAGCTCTGGCAGGACGATATGCCCGGGCGCAAGATCGCGGTTCATGATCACCGTCGCCTCGCCCGATTTCGCGTCGTAGGCAAGTAAAGTGATCACCGCACCCGCGATGATGTCGTGCGCAGGAAGCTTAACGGTCGACACCGTGTGGCGCGCGCCGGGCAGCGCGCGCATGCGCCCAAAGCCCGATGCCTCGAGATCGAACGACACACTGCCTTTCTCGCCGCCGCTGCCGACATAGCGCAGCCGGACTACGCTCTCGCCGCCGAGCGGCAACCCTTCGATCAGGCCATATTCCGCCTTGGGAATGGCGAAGGGCAATTTACTCTTGCCCTTGGCGCCGACCAGGAACGCATGGTCGAACCACGAATCACCATCGGCGTCGATCAGGCAATAACGCGTGTCGAGCTTGGTCGGACGCAGCGCGCCGACCAGCCCGAACAGCATCTGGCCGGTCATCACCTTGCCGATCGCCCCTTCCCTGCCCTCCTCGCAAAACACTCGCTGCGGATCGCCGGGCAAGCCCGGCACGCTGGCCGCCGCAACCACTGAGCCGCGCCCGAACGCACGCTTCTCGCCCGACTGATCGAGCGCGATTGGCGTGACCAGGATCGCCGCATCGGGCCGGCCTAGGACGCTCATCGCGACGATCGTGCCCGGCATCACCTTCTGCTCGCCCGCCGGGGTCAGCGACGGCAGCATACGCAGCGGCGGCGCGCCGATCTTGTAATCGGCCGCGGCAATTAGGAGGACCGCGGCGGCAAGCATTCCCGCACGAGGAAGCAATCGAATCGGTAGGATAAGCATCGCGCCCTGCTACCAGATCACATCGCAGCCGAATGCAGCGAATTCGGGATCGCGGGTGATTACCGACATGCCTTCGATCAACGCCTGCGCGGCAAGCAGGCGATCGAATGGATCGCGGTGTGCACCCGGGAGGAAACCGGCGCGCATGGCATGGTCGTCGGCCACCGCCAATGATTCGAAGCCGTTCGATTCCATCAATGGCTTATAATCGCGCTCGAAATTTTCGATTTCAGCCAATTTGCCCGACTGCGTCTTGATCGCGATCTCCCAGACGCTCGCTACGCTCACGACGATTGCATGGTCGCCGGCGGCGATAAGTTCACGTCCCGCTGGCCCCAGCCGATCGGGATTGGTCCACCACCAGATTAAACCGTGCGTATCGAGGAGATAGCGGCTCACAGCCGGTGTTTATCCAGCGGTTTGCCTTCCCAGAGTTCGAGCTCCTCCTCGGGCAAGGGATCGAACCACACAGAATCGGGGATCGGCGCTGTGATAACCAGTCCACCGGGTTGCCGACGCAGCTTTGGCGTGTCGGTCATCGGCACCAGCCGCGCATAAGGTTTACCGGCCTTGGCAAGGATGATCTCCTCACCGGCATGCGCGCGGTCGAGCAGCTTGGACAAATGGGTCTTCGCGTCGTGGACGTTGACGATGGCAGGCTTGGTCGGCGCATTCATCACCGCAACTCCATATGGACTTAGCTAACCTAGTCCATATAGCGCAACAATCAAGCCTTGCCGACAACGCTCTCGGGCAAATCCTTACCGAACACGCGCTGATAATATTCCGCCACCAGCGCACGTTCCGTCTCGTCGCACTTGTTGAGAAACGACAGGCGAAAGGCGAAGCCGACATCGCCGAAGATCAGCGCATTCTGCGCCCAGGTGATGACAGTGCGCGGGCTCATCACGGTCGAGATATCGCCATTCATGAAGCCGCGCCGGGTCAGGTCGGCGACGCGGACCATATCCTCGACCGCCTTCTTTCCCTCGGGCTTGTCATACTCACCCGACTTGGCGAGCACGATCTGCGCCTCGACCGCGGCGGGCAGATAGTTGAGCGTGACGACGATGTTCCAGCGGTCCATCTGTCCCTGGTTGATCTGCTGCGTGCCGTGATAGAGCCCGCTGGTATCACCAAGGCCGACCGTGTTGGCGGTCGAGAAGAGGCGGAACCAGGGGTTGGGCCGGATCACGCGGTTCTGGTCGAGCAGGGTCAGCTTGCCCTCGGTCTCCAGCACCCGCTGGATCACGAACATCACGTCGGGACGGCCGGCATCATATTCGTCGAACACCAAAGCGGTCGGCGTCTGCAGCGCCCAGGGCAGCAGGCCTTCGCGGAATTCGGTGATCTGCTTGCCGTCCTTGAGCACGATCGCGTCGCGCCCGACCAGGTCGATACGGCTGATATGCGCGTCGAGGTTGATGCGGATGCACGGCCATTTCAGGCGCGCCGCGACCTGTTCGATATGAGTCGATTTGCCGGTGCCGTGATAACCCTGCACCATGACGCGGCGGTTGTGCGCGAAGCCGGCACAGATTGCGAGCGTGGTATCCGCGTCGAAGACATAGGCCGGATCGAGATCGGGCACGCGCTCGTCGGCCTCGCTGAATGCGGGGACCTGCATGTCCGAATCGATGCCGAACACATCACGGACGCTGATCATCTTGTCCGGCGCCTCCATGATCGTCGTCTCACGGCTGTCGGGCTGGGTATTGGGGATGTCGGTCATGGATCGCCTCACGTCTGGCCCAAGCCCTTAGGACAAGCGCGCCCCAACACTCAACACTTCTGGATCAACTTCTCGACACTTAAAGCCGATAAAGCCGCACCGGCGAGCCGTCGGCCCGCGCAATCACCCGCTTTGCTTCCTGGTCGAGCTGGACCGCCTTGATCCACTAGCCGGCCTTGTCGCCACCCGGAAACAGCGAGTCGAGCAGACGCGGCAGCACCGCCGCCTTCAATGCGGGAACGGTCATCCCCTGCAGGCTTGTCGGCAGGCTGGCGAGCATGGCATCGCGCATCGCGGCGAATTTCTCGGCATCGACATTGTACGTCTTGCCCGGCTGGATGACATTCTCGATCGCGATGCGGTTCGGCTTGGTTGCCATTGCCTTCACTCCTTGGGGGGCGGGGAATTTTTCGGAGGCAACGGGAACAGTGTCACGAACCGGTCGAGTAGCGCCCGGTCGCCCGTCACCGTCAACATGCCCGCCGCCTCGGCATCGGCGATCGGCAGTCCGCCATAAACTGTCGCCGCCAGCATCATCGGCGTGGTCGACAAGATCAGATCGGCATCCGACGGATCGGCGCGTCGGATCGGAATGCCGTCCGCGACAAGCTCCGCCACGAATGTCTCCGCGCCGAACCGGAAGCCGATCGTCGCGGCCAGGCCGGTCGCCCGATCAGGCGCATACATGGTGCGAAACGACATCATGATCGACGCCGCGCTCAGCGGCAGCGTCGAATCGTGCGCGGGCGAGCGCACCGCCCAGCGTCCCAGTTCCTTGATCGCGCCCTCGCTCTGGTAACCCCAGGGGGTCAGGCCATAGACCTGTACCGATGCCGGCGGCGGCAGTTTATGCCGTTCGACTATCCCCGCACCCTCCATGCCCTCGAGCCGCTGAGTCAGCACATTGGCGCTGATTCCGGGCAGGCCGGCGCGCAATTCACCAAAGCGTCGCGGACCGAACATAAGCTCACGCACGATCAACAGGGACCAGCGCTCGCCGACCAGTTCCATCGCCAGGGCGGTACCGCAGGCATCGTCGTACCAACGCTTTTCAGCCGCTTTTATCGAATCAGTTACTTTTTCTAACTTCATGGTTGCTTTTAATAACTCATACTGGCATCAGATGCAACATCGAGTCGCAAAACAGCCGGAAGGGACGAGACAATGACCAACGACACAAAGGCGATCCGCACCGTGATCGACGGGCGCAGCGCCAGTGTCCGGCGCGGCGACGCCGAAGCGGCGGTCGCGGTCAGCGCTAGCGACATCGTCGCTTACGACTTGCAACCGCCGCTCGCCTTTTCCGGCGACGCGGCGCGGAACGCCGACACGTTGCGGCAATGGATGGCGGACTGGGCAACCATTCCGACGATTGTGCTGCACGATCCGCGGATCATGATCGATGGCGATCTGGCCGTCGCGCACGGCTTGAGCAGCATGTCCGGCGCCAATGAAGGCAAGGATTTCTGGTACCGGACGACGATCGTCCTGCGCCGCGCCGATGACAGCTGGCGGATTGTCCAGGAGCACAACTCGGTGCCCTTTCTGATGGATGGCAGCATGAAGGCGGCCGTCGACCTGCAACCCTGAACCCTAACCCATCCTACCCAAAAAAAGGACAAGACCGATGGCCAAGATGATTTTCGTGAACCTGCCGGTGACCGACGTCGCGAAATCGACCGACTTCTACAAGTCGATCGGCGCGGAGCAGAATCTGATGTTCAGCGACCCGACCGCATCGTGTATGGTGTTTTCCGACACGATCCACGCAATGCTGCTGAGCCATGAAAAGTTCGCCCAATTCGTTCCCAGGCGGAAGATCGCCGATGCGCATGACGCGGTCGGCATGCTGATCTGCATTTCCGAGGACAGCCGCGCCAGCGTCGATGCGGTGGTCGACAGGGCGAGCGCGGCCGGCGGCAAGGCCGATGCTACGCCAAGCCAGGATTTCGGTTTCATGTACAGCCGCAGCTTCGCCGATCCCGACGGCCATATCTGGGAAGTGATGTGGATGGACCCTGCGGCGGCCACTGCCGGCCCTGAAGCGATGGCCGACGCCGCCGCCTGACGGCGCACGCCACAAAGGATTAAGGTCATGCGCAAGCTCACCCCGTTCATATCCGGTGCCTGCGGTTTCGCCGTCACCGTGATCGCCACCCTCGTGCACGGCGCGATGACTGGCGCGCCCCTGTTCGTCTGATCCGTGAAGGAACCACCCATGTCCTCCCCACCCAACACAAAGACATTATGGGCCGGCCGCGTGCTGAGCGGGCTAGCGATCTTCGCGCTCGGCCTGGATGCGATAGCCAAGCTCACCGTACCGCGGTTGATGATAGACAATAGTCCGCCACTTGGTCTTGCGCCCGATCCCGGCCTTTACCGCACAATCGGAACGATCCTGCTGGTTGGCGTCGTGCTTTATGCCTGGCCACGCACCGCTTTTCTCGGCGCGCTGCTGATCACCGCGTTCCTCGGCGGGGCGGTTGCGGTGAACCTTCGCGCCGACATGCCGTTGTTCAGCAACACGCTGTTCGGCGCCTATGTCGGGCTGGTCGCCTGGGCCGGGCTGTGGCTGCGCGATCCGCGCGTCCGGGCGTTGCTGCCGATCGCTCGATGACGTTGGAAACTCACGAAAAAGAAGGAGCAGGATGATGACTTCCCCCTCAATCGAAATCACCGCTTTTCGCTGGGTGCCGGACTTTGCACGCGGTGTGGTGCGCGACATCCGGGTGCGCTGGGCGCTGGCCGAAGCCGGCATCCCCTATCGGGTGCGGCGGCTCGACGCGACCACCCAGCGCCCGGCGGACTATTTCCACGAACAGCCCTTCGGCCAGGTGCCGGTGTTCGTCGAAGGCGATCTCGCCCTGTTCGAAAGCGGTGCGATCGTGCTGCACATCGGCGAGCGCAGTGATGCGCTGCTCCCCGCCGACACGGCCGGGCGCGCCCGTGCGACCTGCTGGGTGATCGCGGCGCTCAACAGCATCGAGCCGATGACCCTCGAACTGGTCAATATCGATGTCTTCAACGCCGGCGAGCAATGGGCGGCGCTGCGCCGGCCCGAGGTGGAGCGGAAGGTGCGTGAGCGCTTGTCGCGCCTGTCGGACTGGCTTGGCGAGAAAGACTATCTCGAAGGCAGCTTTACCGCAGGCGACCTGATCACGGCCTCGGTGCTGCGCAATCTGCGTCACACCGGGTTGGTCGGCGAACATGCCAATCTCGCCGCCTATCTCGCGCGGTGCGAGGCGCGGCCAGCATTTCAGCAGGCCTTGGCCGAACAACTGGCCGATTTCGAAGACCGCGAGGCAGCCTGAGCCGCACCATATTTCACTCGATAAGGAGAGAAACGATGAGCTATATTCAAGGTTTCGTACTTGCCGTGCCGACGGCCAGTAAACAGGCTTATATCGACCATGCGGCCAAGTCCGTGGCGTTCTTCCGCGATTTCGGCATGGCCCGCATGGTGGAGAATTGGGGTGACGAGGTTCCCGATGGCAAGGTCACCGACTTCAAGCGCTCGGTGAAGGCCAAGGACGACGAAACCGTCCTGTTCAGCTGGCTCGAATGGCCCTCCAAGGAGGTGTATCAGGACGGCATGAAGCGGATGATGGAGGATCCGCGCATGGCCGAAATGGGCGAGATGCCGTTCGACGGCAAACGCATGATCTATGGCGGCTTCGAACCGCTGCTCGACGACGGCCCGGGCGGATCGACCGGCTATGTCGACGGTTATCTCGTGCCGGTCGAGGCCGGCAAAAAGGACGCGTATCGCGGCATGGCGAACAAGGCATCGACCGTTTTCCGCGACCATGGCGCGACTCGCGTGGTCGAAGCCTGGGGCGATGACGTGCCCGATGGCACCGTCACCGACTACAAGGGCGCAGTGCAGGCGACCGGCGACGAGCATGTCGTCTTCTCCTGGGTCGAATGGCCCTCGAAAGAGACCCGCGACGCCGGCATGGCCAAGGTCATGGAAGACCCGCGCATGAAGCCGGATGCCGGCTCTGAAATGCCGTTCGACGGCAAGCGCATGGTCTATGGCGGCTTCGCCCCTATCCTCGACCGCTGAACCAAGACGCGCAATTTTTGACAGGAGAGAGACGATGACGAATCCTGAAGGCACCCCGATCTGGTACGAATTGCTGACCGCCGATCCCGATGCGTCCAAGGCATTCTATGATAACGTGATCGGCTGGACGATCGAGGCGCAGCCGTCGGGCGACATGGATTATCGCATGATCGATACCGGCAATAATGGTCTGGTCGGCGGCCTGATGCGCGTGACGCCGGAGATGGTCGCGAACGGCGCCAAACCCACCTGGCTGTTCTATATCGGCGTCGATGACGTCGATGCCTCGGTCGACAAGATCAAGGCGGCCGGCGGCAGCGTGCTGATGCCCGCCTGGGACATCCCCGATATCGGCCGTCTCGCGATGGTCGCCGATCCGCAAGGCATCCCCTTCTACGTCATGCGCGGCACGAGCGATGAAGGCAGCACCGCCTATGACCGGATGGGCATGGGCAAGTGCAATTGGAACGAGCTGTCGACGCCCGATCAGGATGGGGCCAACGCTTTCTACGCCACGGTGTTCGGCTGGACCTATCCCGACAAGATGGAGATGCCGGGCATGGGTGATTATGTCTTCATCGCCGTCGGCGACCAGACGATCGGCGCGACGATGTCGCATCAGCCGAACAGCCCGCCGCCGGCCTGGCGATTCTATTTCCGTGCGCCCGACATCGAAGTCGCGGCGCAGAAGGTGAAGGACAGCGGCGGCACCGTCCATATGGGTCCGATGGAGGTTCCCGGCGGCGACCGCATCATCGTCGCGAGCGACCCTCATGGCGCGATGTTCGGCGTCGTCGGGCCGGGCCAGTAAGGGCCAGAAGCAACAAGAGCGGGGCCAATGAGGAAAGAGAATATGACCAGGATCTCTCCCTGTCTGTGGTTCAACCACAATGCCGAGGAGGCGGCCGAATTCTACGCCGCGACCTTCCCCGACTCCAGCGTCGACGCGATCAACCTCGCGCCCGGCGACAATCCTTCCAGCAAGCAAGGCAGTGTGCTGACGGTCGAATTCACCGTGCTCGGCATGAAGTTCCTTGGCCTGAACGGCGGCGACATGTTCAAGTTCGATGAGGCCGTGTCCTTCCAGGTCTATACCGACAACCAGGAAGAGACCGACCGCTACTGGAACGCGATCGTCGATAATGGCGGCGCGGAGAGCATGTGCGGCTGGTGCAAGGACAAGTTCGGCCTATCCTGGCAGATCACGCCGCGCGCGCTGACGAATGCGATGACCAATCCGGACCCGGCCGCTGCCAAACGGGCGATGGATGCGATGATGACGATGAAGAAGATCGACATTGCGGCGATCGAACGCGCGGTAGCCGGAGAGCTTGTCGCTTAGGTCAATCGGCCGGCACGTCCCCCAACGCCCCTCCTCCGTAGCGCGGAGGAGGTCAGGCGGACACGTCCTCGCACCGCTTCCGGAAAGGCATTCTCATGAGAAAGATCATCGCCGGCGTCTTCCAGTCGCTCGACGGTGTCATGCAGGCGCCCGGCGGGCCGAGCAAGGACCCGACCGAGCGACGGTCCCAATCTGCTGATCCAGGGCAGTTCGAAACTCTATCCCACCCTGCTCGAGTCAGGCCTGATCGATCGGCTGTTCGTGATGACCTTCCCGGTCATCCTCGGTGGCGGCAAGCGCTTGTTAGAAAAGGGCGTGAAGCCCGGCGCGCTCGAGCTCATCGATCACAACGTCTCGACCACCGGTGTGATCATCGCGACCTATCAACCCGCCGGCCCGGTGCCGACCGGTTCGTTCGCGATGCCCGAGCCGAATGTGCTTGAGCGCGCCCGCCAGGAACGAATGAAGCGCGAGGGGTAACTAATCCTCCCTCGCGAAGCGGGGGAAGGGGACCGCGCGCTGCTTGACGCGTGGTGGAGGGGGCTTCGCCGCGAGCGCCGACGGCTGCGAGGATGTGCTGCAGAACGCCGTCGAGGTTTTTCAACACGTCCTCGGCCCGGATTCGCAGCACCCGAATATCGCGATCGGCGAGCCAGCGGTCACGTACCTCGTCGCGCTGCGGGCGATCCCCGCGCGAGTGCGCCTCGCCGTCCACCTCAATCGCCAGCCGTGCCGCCGCGCAGTAGAAGTCGAGTGTATAGGGATCGGCCGGATGCTGACGCCTGAAGCGAAGGCCGTTCGGTTTTTTACGCAGTTCACGCCAGAGGAGCACTTCGGGAAAGGACATCTCACGCCTCAAACGCCTGGCATTGGCAATAGCCCGCTTTGATCCATTAAGCTCCACCCCAACCTCCCCATCAACCATTTGCTGAAGAAGCAAATGGTCCCCCTTCCCTTGGCGGGGAAGGATACGAGTCAGGCAAACGCCGCCGCGCTTTTCAACTGGGTGTAGGCCGCGATCACCTCCTGCAACGCATTCTCGTAGCTGCGGTCGCCGCCGTTGCGGTCGGGGTGATATTTGCGCACCAGTTCGGCGTAACGCGTCCGAAGGCCGCGCCGGTCGACATCGGTGCCGAGCCCGAGCACTTTCAGCGCGCGGCGGTCGCTCTCCGACAATATGCGCCCATCGGCGCGGGGCGCTTCGGTCGCTCGGCGAAAGCGCGCGCCGATCGCGTCGAGCGGATCAGTGAAGTCGGCCCAGGTCGGCGGGCGGTCCGCGCCCGAATGCGCAAAGGCCCGCGTCTCGCGCTCCCATCCGGCGAACGGGCGCTGGGCATCGTGGATCTCGTCGGCGTTCATCCCGTTGAAGAAATTATAGCGCGCATTGAAGGCGCGGACATGATCGAGGCAGAACCAGCGATAGGGTCGCGGGCCGTCGCTGCCGTTCGGGCCATCAAGCGCGGGCGCACGAAACTCGCCCGCCTCCGCGCATCCGGGCTCGGCGCAAACCCGGCCGCTGCCTTCTATGCGGCCATGGAAGCGTACACCCGGCCGGTCCCTCTTTTCATTCTCACCCACCTTCTTCTCACTCACAGCGCCACGCGGCTCCCCGAACATCCAAAAACCGCCTATATAGGATCGATGACCAATCTCGCCACCGGCCCCGCCACCCAATCTGTAGCCGCAGAAATCACCGCCCGCCTGACCGAGGCACTCGCGCCGTCGCATCTCGACGTGAGCAACGACAGCGCGCATCATGCCGGGCATATGGGCGATGACGGTACGGGCGAGTCCCATTTCTCCGTCACCGTCGAAAGCCGCGCGTTCATCGGCCTGTCCCGGGTTCAGCGACAACGCCTGGTCAATCAGGCGCTGGCGGATCTGCTGAGGGACCGGATCCACGCCCTTGCGATCCGCACAAGGGCGCCGGGAGAATGACCGTGCGCTACGGACTCTGGTATTGGCCCTCTATCCAGGGGCGCGGCGAATTCGTGCGCCTGCCGCTCGAGGCGGCGGGCATCGAATATCTCGATTGCGCGCGGATCAACGGCGCGCAAGCGCTGATCGATCATATGAAGACGCATGCAGCGGCGCGCGGCGCGTTCGCACCGCCCTATCTCGAACTCGACGGCATGCTGATCGCTCAGGTCGCCAACATCCTGATGTTTCTCGGCGAGCGGCATCAACTCGCGCCGTCGAACATGGCCGAACGACTATGGCTCAATGGGCTGCAGCTGACCATCGCCGACCTCGTCAACGAGGCACATAATGTCCATCACCCGATCGACGCCGCTACCTATTACGAGGACCAGAAGGACGCCGCGCTGACCGCGGCAGCGGCGTTCCGCAGCGCACGCATGCCGAAATTCCTGCGTTATTTCGAACTCGCCATCGGCTCCGCACCTGGCGAATGGCTGATCGACCATCGCTGGACCTATGCCGACACCTCGCTGTTCCAAATGGTCGAGGGGCTACGCTACATGTTCCCGCGGCGCATGGCGGCGATCGAGCGGGATTATCCCGGCGTGATCCGCATCCATGACCAGGTCGCCGAATTGCCGGGCATCAAGGCCTATCTGAAGAGCGACCGCCGGCTGCCGTTCAACGAGCAAGGCATCTTCCGCCATTATCCGGAACTCGACGGCGAATGATCGAGCGCATTCCGCGACCGGCGGCGCGCGTCCTGCTGCTCGACGAGGCAGGGCGGACCTTGCTGTTCCGCTTCACCCCGAACGATCGGCCGCCCTTCTGGTGCACGCCGGGTGGCGCCGTCGATCCGGGCGAAGGCTATGCCGCCGCGGCGCGGCGCGAACTGTTCGAGGAAACCGGGCTCGACCTGGACCCCGGCCCGGAGATCGCGAAACGGCTGGCCGAATTCATCACCATCGAGGGCGTGCCGGTGGCCGCCGACGAACGCTATTTCCTGGTCCGCGTGTCCGCCAACTGCGCGATCGATACCAGCCGCCATACCCCGCTCGAACAACGTGTGATGCAAGAATGGCGCTGGTTCGATGGCGATGCGATCGGCGCGCATGACGAACCAATCTTTCCCGAAGACCTGAGCGATATGCTGGAGCGACATGATGACCAATGACGACCTGATCCTGCAGACGATCACGCCGGTCACGCACGACCTTGGCGGGTTCAAGGTCCATCGCACCTTGCCCTCCAAGCCACGCACCATGGTCGGACCGTTCCTGTTCTTCGACCAGATGGGCCCGGCGCATCTCAGCGTCGGCGAGGGGATGGACGTGCGGCCGCATCCGCACATCAACCTCGCCACCGTGACCTATCTGTTCGAGGGCGCGATCGCGCACCGCGATTCGATCGGCAGCGTGGCGACGATCGAACCGGGCGCGGTCAATCTGATGACTGCCGGCCACGGTATCGTCCACTCCGAACGCTCGCCCAGTGCGGAGCGCGCGGTCGGTCCCGAATTGTCGGGCATCCAGACCTGGATCGCACTCCCTGAGAAGAACGAGGAAATGGACCCGGCGTTCGAGCATGTCGGCAAGGCCGATTTGCCGGTGGTCGAATCGACCGGCGCGCGGGCGCGGATCATCATGGGCAATCTGTGGGGCGCTGCGGCGCCGACCACCACCTATGCCGATACGATCTATGCCGACATCATCCTCGACGTCGGCGGCAGCGTACCGATCGACGCCGGCGCGGATGAACGCGCGCTCTACGTCGCGCTGGGCGAGGCGAGCCTCGACGGGATGACGCTGGAGCCGATGACGCTCTATGTGCTCAAGCCCGGAGTCGCCGCGACCTTGCGCTCGGCAAGCGGCGGTCGCGTGATGCTGTGTGGCGGCGAGGCCTTCGCGACGCCACGCCATGTCTGGTGGAACTTCGTCTCGTCCGACCGCGAGCGTATCAACGAAGCGAAGCGCGCCTGGAAAGCGGGCGAGTTTCCCAAGGTGCCGGGCGACGACAAGGAATGGATCCCCATTCCCGAGATCCCGATGACGGTAAGCTATCCCTGATTTCATCTCCCCTCCCGCTTGCGGGAGGGGTAGGGATGGGCTCGCGCTCACCACGAATGACGCCGCCTGAGGAAAACGGGAGCCCACCCTGCCCCTCCCGCGAGCGGGAGGGAAAGAATGACGAAGACCTTCGACCTGCAGTCCATCCCCCTCCCCACCGGCGTCACGCTCGACGTCGCGGTCGCGGGCGACCCAGCCAATCCGGCGATCATCCTGCTCCACGGCTTCCCCGAATCGCACCGCACCTGGCGCCACCAGATTCCTGAGCTGGCCAAGACGCATTTCGTCCTCGCCCCCGATCAACGCGGCTTCGCGCGGTCGTCCAAGCCGGCCGAGGTCAGCGATTATACCCCCGACAAGATGGTCGGCGACCTGGTCGCGCTGGCCGATCATTTCGGCATCGGGACATTCACCTTGGTCGGTCACGACTGGGGCGGTGCGATCGCGTGGATGGCGGCGCTGACCCGGCCCGACCGGGTCGAGCGGCTGATCATCATCAACGCGCCGCACCCGTTCGTCTTTCAAAAGACGATGTTCGACGATCTCGGCCAGCGTGAGGCAAGCCAGTATATCCGCGCCTTCCGCAATCCCGATTTCGAGAAATACATTGACGGCATCGGGCTCAGCGCGTTCTTCGACGGCAGTTTCCTGCGCCACACCGACTTCGCCAATGTCGCCGACGAAAAGCCGATCTATCTCGACCAATGGGGCCAGCCCGGCGCGATGACCGCAATGCTCAACTGGTACCGCGCCAGCGCGATCGTCGTGCCTGAAATGCACGAAACGCCCGAACGCCCGGCCTTCCTGAACGCGCCCTTCCCGTCATTGAAGCAGCCGACATTGGTAATCTGGGGCCTGAAGGATGCGGCGCTGTTGCCGAGCCAGCTTGAGGGAATCGACGCGCTGGTCCCCGACATGACGCTGGTAAAAGTCGATGCCGGGCATTTCGTGCCGTGGGAAGCGCCCGAGGCAGTGACCGCAGCGATCAAGGAATGGCTGCCCTAAAATTCCTCCCCGGCACGGGGAGGGGGACCAGCGAAGCTGGTGGTGGGGGTGGGCCGGCAACGTTACGCCGCTTGGCACGCACCCTCCACCACGCGCTAAGAAGCGCGCGGTCCCCCTCCCGTGCCGGGGAGCTAAAGCACTTCCACCCAAGCCCCATGCGCCTGCACATTGGCCAATTGCACGGCTTCCGCAAAGCCCGGCCAGCTCTGCACCCAGACCTGCTGCTGCGCGGTATTGCGGTTGGGTTCCATCCGCACCCAGGCGAGCGGCCGTTCCGCCGTTGCGGCGGCACCCGCCGCCAGTATTGCCGTCTCGATCCGCGCCTGGCGCTCCGGTCCTAGATATTGCCACACCACCGAATGCATCAGCACGCGGACCACCCCGGCCGCCTGTGGTTCGGCGAGTCGGGCTTCGACCCAGTCGGCCGCATCGCCCTGCACCATATTCACCGGTCGATCCTCGATCATGGCAATCGCGCGCGACAGGCGCTCGGTGCGATCGGGATTGTCCGCCCAGATATAGGCGCGCAGCCGGTTGGCGGCCCTGGAGTCGGTGACATCGACCGGCTGGATCTCGACGCCGCGCACCGACGCGATCTCGACCGGCACGTCCGGCGGCGGCGGACCACGCCAGTCGGGGCGGATCGTTACCGCTGAATCTTCCGGCCCGAACATCTTGCCCCCAAGATCGAAGCGAAAGCGGTCGATCAACAGGTTGAGGCCGGCGCTCGACCCGATCTCGAGCAGATCGAGTTTCGCCCTATGGCGCCGCGCCACTTCGATCAGGCCTGTCATCAAGGCGGCCGAACGGCCCGCTTCGTTGGTTTGCGGCGGCCCATCGAGCCACGGATAGATCGCCGCGTCATGCGTGGCGAAGCTCTCGCGCAAGATGCGCTGCACGGTGTCGGAATCGATGACCCCGCCGGCGAACACGCGCGAAAGGTCCGGCGCGACTCCGGCCAGGTCGAGCGCGTGCAACCCACCGACCAGCCGCAGCGGCAAGGCATCGGTGGTCGGCTCGCCCGGCCAGTCGAGCACCCGCCTGCCGGTTTTCGTGCTTCGGTCGAGACAAATTGCCAGCGCGGCACATATCCGCGCAGTGATCGGCGCGCCCATGACGGTGCAGAAATGCTCCTGGATCAGGAATGCGCCCCGACTATTCCCCTCGCTCGTCATCGCGGCCTCCATTGTCCAACTGCGGCATTGTTGCGCCCGCGAAAGACCCCAAGTAAAGCCCCGCTCGATCATGGCCGCACCAATCACCCCACCTTTGATAATCGCCGTCCCCAAAGGGCGCATCCTGGCCGAGGCCATACCGCTTTTGAGGCGTGCCGGGATCGAACCCGAGCCGGCCTTTTCCGACGAGGACAGCCGCGCGCTGCGCTTCGCGACAAGCAACCCAGGCATCGACCTGATCCGGGTCCGCGCGTTCGATGTCGCCACCTTCGTCGCGCATGGCGCGGCGCAACTCGGCATCGTCGGATCGGACGTGCTGGCCGAATTCGACTATTCCGAACTTTACGCACCGGTCGATCTCGGCATCGGGCATTGCCGCCTGTCGGTCGCCGAGCCTGCCGCGCTGGCGGCAAGCGACGATCCGCGCGGCTGGAGCCATGTGCGCATCGCAACCAAATATCCGCACGTGACGCGCGCGCATTTCGAAGCACGCGGCGTGCAGGCGGAATGCGTCAAGCTGAACGGCGCGATGGAGCTGGCGCCGTTGCTCGGCCTGGCGCCGCGCATCGTCGACCTGGTCTCGTCGGGCCGCACGCTGAAGGAAAACGGCCTGGTCGAGGTCGAGGTGATCGCCGAGGTCACTTCGCGCCTGATCGTCAATCGCGCGGCATTCAAGACGCGCGCGGAAATCGTGCCGCTGGTCGAGGCATTCCGGCGCGCGGTGGATGACGCACGTGCGGCCTGACCTTGCTCTCACCCTCGGTTCGTTTCGAGCGAAGTCGAGAAACCAATACCTGACCCTGGTGGTCAGTTTCTCGACTTCGCTCGAAAGGAACCGAGCAAGGGTGCTGCCCGGATGCTGAAGCTCTCCACCTCCGACCCCGGTTTCGACCGCGACTTTGCCGCTTTGGTCAACGCGCGCCGCGAGGCCGATGCCGATGTCGCACGCGACGTGCGCACGATCGTTGCCAGCGTGCGCGACGAGGGTGATGCGGCACTCGCCGCTTTCACCAAAAAGTTCGACCGTCACGATCTCAACGAAACCGGCTGGCGGATCGAAAAGGCGGAGTGGGTCGCGGCCTATGACGGTCTCGAGCCGGCCCTGCGTGAAGCGCTCCACCTCGCTGCCGCACGAATCGCGACCTATCACGAGAAGCAGAAACCCGAGGACAGCGACACCATAGACAGCGCCGGCGTCCGCCTCGGCGCGCGCTGGAACGCAATCCAGAATGCCGGCATCTACATCCCGGGCGGTCGCGCGGCCTATCCCTCATCGGTGCTGATGAACGCGATCCCCGCCAAGGTCGCGGGCGTAGAGCGGCTCGTCATGGTCACGCCGACCCCGGATGGCGAGATCAATCCGCTGGTCCTTGCCGCCGCGCATATTGCCGGAGTCGACGAGATCTGGCGTGTCGGCGGGGCGCAGGCGATCGCCGCGCTTGCCTATGGCACCGGGCGGATCGCCGCGGTCGATGTGATCACCGGACCTGGTAACGCCTGGGTCGCGGAGGCCAAGCGCCAGCTTTACGGCGTTGTCGGCATCGACATGGTCGCGGGGCCGTCGGAGATCGTCGTCGTCGCCGACGGCCGCAACGACCCCGAATGGATCGCCGCCGACTTGCTCAGCCAGGCCGAACATGACCCGACCAGCCAGTCGATCCTGTTCACCGACAATGCCGCCTTTGCCGAGCGCGTCGCCGAAGCGATCGACCTGCAGATGGGCACGCTATCAACCGCGCGGGTCGCGCGCGACAGCTGGGGCGCGAACGGCGCGATCATCGTCACCGCCGACCTGATCGAGGCGATGCCGCTGGTCGATCGCCTCGCGCCCGAGCACCTCGAACTGGCGTGCGACGATCCGCAGGCGCTGTTCGACCGGGTGCGGCATGCCGGATCGGTGTTCCTCGGCCGCCACACGCCCGAGGCGATCGGCGACTATGTCGCCGGGCCGAACCATGTGCTGCCGACCGGCCGACGGGCGCGCTTCGCATCCGGCCTGTCGGTGCTCGATTTCATGAAGCGGACGAGCTTCCTGCAATGCAATGAGGCGGCATTGGCCGCGATCGGCCCGGCAGCGGTTGCGCTGGCTGAGGCCGAGGGCTTGCCCGCGCATGCCAGGTCGGTAGCACTGCGGCTGACGCGGTAGTAACGAATGACGAGCGTCCTTTAGACTTCTCATCATATTGATATCATTAGATATATAGTATATTTTCCAGCGCACGCGCTGCCGGAGAGATATGACACATTAGGGTGTGTCATATCTCTCCGGCCATACGACCGGCCATGGCTGCTGTTGAGCGGATCGATTCAAAAACCATTCAGCCCCCGCTATCCGGCTGATATGACAGAACAGGGTGGGGTTTTTCGCCGTACGGGGTTAAGAGCGCGCAAATGTCCAATCGTACCGCCCCCCGCTCGAAGGCTCGCTCCGCCGCGCGCCTCGCCGCCGCCCAGGCACTCTATCAGCATGAGATGGAGGGCACCAAGATTCCGCAGCTGCTCCACGAATTCCATCAGCACCGGCTCGGCGCGACGATCGAGGACGCGGAATATGCCGAGGCCGATGTCGATTTCTTCGACGATGTGGTGAAGGGTACGCACGCACGACTGGAGGAGATCGACCTGGCGATCGCGGCCAAGCTCGCCAAGGGCTGGAGCATGACACGGCTCGACAAGTCGATGCGCGCGATCCTACGCGCGGGCACCTATGAACTGATGGCGCGGGTCGACGTGCCGGCGCCCACCGTGATCACCGAATATGTCGATGTGGCGCACGCCTTCTTCGACAAGCGCGAGGCCGGGTTCGTGAATGGATTGCTGGATGCGATCGCGAAAGACGTTCGCGCCTAATCCTCCCCGGCACGGGGAGGGGGACCAGCGAAGCTGGTGGAGGGGGCGTGCCGGCAGCGTCACGCTTGCGCAGGCCCCCCTCCACCATTCGCCTGAAGAAGGCGAACGGTCTCCCTCCCCGTTTCGGGGAGGATTTGAGGCGTGACCGAATCCGACTTCCTGACCTTGCTCCGCACGCTCCCGCTCCACGCCGGCGCGCAGGGTCTGACCGACGACACCGCCACCCTCGGTCCCTACATCCTCACTACCGACACGATCGTCGAGGCGATCCACTTCCTCGCCACCGATCCTCCGCAAGACATCGCCTGGAAACTGGTCGCGACCAACCTGTCCGACCTCGCCGCGAAGGGTGCCACGCCGGTCGGTGTGCTGCTCAACTATCCTTTGAGCGATGACGCCTGGAACCGGGCGTTCATCGCGGGCTTCGGTCACGCCCTCGAAACCTTCGGTACACCCTTGCTCGGCGGCGACACCGTCTCGCTCCCCAAAGCTGCGCCCCGTGTCCTGACCCTGACCGCGATCGGCGCCGATGCCGCTGCGCCGCCGCGCTCGGGCGCCAGGGCCGGCGATGCGCTCTACGTCACCGGCACGATCGGCGACGCGGGTGCGGGCCTGACCATCGCCCAGGGCAAGCCCGGCCCGGCCGAACTGCTCGCCGCCTATCGCCGCCCCCAGCCGCGCATCGCCGATGGCCGCCTGCTTGGACCCTATGCGCATGCCATGATGGATGTGTCGGACGGGCTGTTGATCGACGCGCGACGCATGGCCGAGGCGTCAGGGCTGGCGGTGACGATCGACCTTGCCGCCGTGCCGCTCTCCGCCGCGTATCTCGGCTTTGCCGGGGATAGTCGCACCGCGCGACTTGCCGCAGCGACCGCGGGCGACGATTATCAATTGCTGTTCGCCGCCTCTCCGGACGAAGCGCCACCGGTGCCCGCGACGCGCGTCGGCCGGTTCGATCCCGGTGCCGGCCTGATCCTCCATGACGGCGGCGATGTCCTGCCACTTCCGGACAGACTCGGATTTCAGCACGACCTTCGACCGGGTTGCGCTCCGCGTTACCCGCCTTATACCCTCCGCCAAACCGTAGGGGACGCGGTCAGCCTGACCATCCGTCCCAAGCGATATAAAGGGGAAGGATCAGCATGACGATTGTCTATGCCGCCATGTTCTGCGGCCTGATTGCCGTAGTATACGGCATCATCACCAGCCGCTGGGTGCTCGCCGCGAGCCCAGGCAACGAAAAGATGCAGGATATCGCCGCCGCGATCGCGGAAGGCGCCAAGGCCTATCTCGGCCGTCAGTATCGCACCATCGCCATTGTCGGGATCGTCGTCGCGGCGCTGGTCACCTATTTTCTGGGCTATGTCTCCGCGATCGGCTTCGCGATCGGCGCGATCCTGTCCGGCGTGACCGGCTTTATCGGCATGAACGTCTCGGTGAAGGCCAACGTCCGCACGGCGGAAGCCGCGCGCACCTCGCTGCAGGGCGGCCTGACCATGGCGTTTCGTTCGGGCGCGGTGACGGGTATGCTCGTCGCGGGTCTCGGGTTGCTCTCGATCACCGGTTTCTTCTGGTACCTGACCGGTCCCGGCGGCCATGCTCCGACCTCGCGCATCGTGATCGATTCGCTCGTTGCGCTGGCTTTCGGCGCCTCGCTGATCTCGATCTTCGCGCGTCTCGGCGGCGGCATCTTCACCAAGGCGGCCGATGTTGGCGCCGATCTGGTCGGCAAGGTCGAGGCGGGCATTCCCGAGGACGATCCCCGCAACCCCGCGACCATCGCCGATAATGTCGGCGACAATGTCGGCGATTGCGCCGGCATGGCGGCCGATCTGTTCGAAACCTATGTCGTGACGCTCGGCGTGACGATGGTGTCGATCGCTCTGCTCGTCCAGGCTTCGGCCAGCGAGCTGCTTGCCCTTATGGGTCTGCCGCTGATCGTCGGCGGCGTGTGCATCATCACCTCGATCATCGGTACCTATATGGTACGCCTCGGGAGCAACAATTCGATCATGGGCGCGCTCTACAAGGGCTTCTGGACCACGGTCATCCTGTCGATCCCGGCGATCTATTTCGCTACGCAGTACACGCTCGGCGACATGCACACCGTGATCGGTGGCGCTGCGTTCCTCGAACCGGGCGTGGCCAATTCTGGCTTCACTGGCATGGACCTGTTCTGGTGCATGATGATCGGCCTCGCCCTGACCGGCGCTTTGGTGTGGATCACCGAATATTACACCGGCACCAATTATCGTCCGGTCAAGTCGATCGCCAAGGCATCGGAAACCGGTCACGGCACCAACGTCATCCAGGGTCTCGCGGTCAGCCTCGAGAGCCCGGCGTTACCCACGCTCGTCATCTCGATCGCGGTCATCGCGACCTATCAGCTGGCGGGCGTAATCGGCATCGCGTTCGGCGCGACCGCGATGCTGGCGCTGGCCGGCATGGTCGTGGCGCTCGACGCTTATGGCCCGGTCACGGATAACGCCGGCGGCATCGCCGAAATGGCCGGCTTGCCCGACGATGTCCGTCACCGCACCGACGCGCTCGATGCGGTCGGCAACACTACCAAGGCGGTGACCAAGGGCTATGCGATCGGCTCGGCGGCACTCGCCGCGCTGGTGCTGTTCGGTGCGTACACCACCGATCTCGGGATCTACTTCCCCGACCTCAACGTCGATTTCTCGCTCTCCAACCCATATGTGATCGTCGGCCTGTTGCTCGGCGCATTGCTGCCGTTCAGCTTCGGCGCGTTCGGCATGACCGCGGTCGGCCGTGCGGCGGGTGCGGTGGTCGAGGACGTTCGCGCGCAGTTTCGCGACAATCCCGGGATCATGGAAGGAACCAGCCGTCCCGACTATGCCCGTACCGTCGATCTCGTCACCAAGGCGGCGATCAAGGAGATGATCATCCCGTCGCTGCTGCCGGTGCTTGCGCCGATCGCAGTGTATTTCATCATCACCGCGGTATCGGATCAGGCGAGCGGCTTCGCGGCGCTCGGCGCGCTGCTGCTCGGCGTGATCGTGTCCGGCCTGTTCGTCGCCATCTCGATGACCTCGGGCGGCGGCGCATGGGATAACGCCAAGAAGTACATCGAGGACGGCAATCACGGCGGCAAGGGCAGCGAAGCCCATAAGGCGGCGGTGACCGGCGATACCGTCGGCGATCCGTACAAGGATACCGCCGGCCCGGCGGTCAATCCGATGATCAAGATCACCAACATCGTCGCGCTGCTGCTGCTCGCGGCGCTCGCGGGTCACGGGGTCGGCTGACACTGGGGCTGACACCAGTCGATCCGTTTCGGTTCCGAAAAGCCCGTCCCACCCCAAGTGCGGCGGGCTTTTTGCTATGCCCATCCCTTCGTGTCGGCTAGCCTTAGACCGGGAAAATCAGGGGGAATTCAATGATCTTGCGCGTTGCAGCGGCATTGTTGGCGGGCATGGCACTGCCGCTCGGCATTGCCGCCCAGGAAAAACCTGCCGCTCAACCTGCTACAGGCACCGCCGCGACCCTGATCCCGATCGAGCATTTTGCCAGCCTGCCATTCCTGACGGCCCCCGAACTGTCGCCCGATGGCACCCGGATCGCGGCGCGGGTCGCGGTTGCCGGGCAATTGCGGCTGGCGATCATCCCGCTGGCCGACACGAAGAAGATGATCACGATCGGCATGGGGGAGAATGACCTCAACGATTGGGAATGGGTCAATAACGACTGGCTGATCGCCAATATCGGCGCAACGGAGAAGGTCGAGGGCGACGATTGGTATCTCACCCGCATCGCTTCGATCAGCGCGGACGGCAAGAAGATCACCATGCTCGGCGCCAAGATGGCGGGGCAGAATGCCGGCAACGTGTTGTGGATGGCGCACGACGGATCGCCACACATCCTGCTCGCCTTGCAGACCTCGATCTATTCCAACGACGAGGGTTTCTGGCCCGAGGTGCGCGATTTCGACGTGAGCACGGGAAAGAGCGTGCGGGTCGTCCCGTCGACCAACAAGGTGTCGAGCTGGTTTACCGACGGTGCGGGGACGGTGCGCATGGGCGTCGCCTATAATGACGACAGGCGTTCCTATCGCCTGCTCTATCGCGACGACCGTACCAGGCCGTTCCGCACCGTCAGCAAGGCGCGCGGCCGCGGCGCTTCCCTCGGCAGCGTGCCCGCGATGTTCCTGGCCGAACCCGGCGCCGGATCGTACAGGGCGATCGCGTTCGACGATGACGACGGCTTCAACGCGCTCTATGCCTTCGACCTGACCACGCTGAAGACCGGCGAAAAGATGTTCGGAAAACCGGGTTATGATATCGGCGGAATCATCCCCGACGCCACCGGCTCGCGGATCATCGGCGTACAATATACCGATACGCACGCGCGCGCGCATTGGTTCGACCCGGTCCTGGCCAAGATCCAGGCCGATATCGACAAGGCGGTCGGCGCGCGCCAAGCGCAGATCACGTCATGGAGCAGCGATTTCAGCGTGCTGATCGTCAAGGTCGCAGGTGCCGACCGTCCGGGCGCCTATTATGTCTATCGCCCGGACAATGGCCGGTTGCGCGTGCTGGCAAAGATTAACGATGCGCTTGGCACCGGCGCGCATTCGCCGGTCAGCACGATCAAGTACAAGGCGCGCGATGGGCTTGAGATTTCCGCAATCCTCACCGTTCCGAAGGGCAAGACAGCCAAGGATCTGCCGCTGATCCTGATGCCACATGGCGGCCCGTTCGCGCGCGACGACGAGAGTTGGGACTGGTGGACGCAATTTCTCGCCAGCCGCGGTTATGCCGTGCTGCAGCCCAATTACCGCGGTTCGTCGGGCTATGGCACCGCCTTTGCCGAAAAGGGCGAGGGGCAATGGGGCCTGGCGATGCAGGACGATCTGGTCGATGCCGTCAAATGGGCGACAAGCACCGGCCTGGCCGATGCCAAGCGCATCTGTGTCGTCGGCGCATCCTATGGCGGCTATGCCGCGTTCCGCGCGGCGCAGCGCGACACCGGCCTCTATCGCTGCGCGGTGTCCTATGCCGGTGTGTCCGACCTGCCGGCGATGCTGCGCTACGATGGCCGATTCCTCAACAGCGGCGCACGCGGCGACTGGATGCGGCTGCAGGCGCCGGACCTGAAGAGCGTTTCGCCGATCAACCACGCAACCGAGTTCAGCGTGCCGATGCTGGTCATGCACGGCAAGGCGGATCGGGTGGTGCCGGTCCGCCAGTCGCGCGAAATGGTGGAAAAGCTGAAAGCGGCGGGCAAGCCCTATCGTTATGTCGAACAGCCACTGGGCGACCATCATTTCTCGCGCCAGGCCGACCGCGTCCAGTTCCTAACCGAGCTGGAGGCCTTCCTGAAAGAGCATAATCCGGCGTGAGCCGCCCCTCCCCGGCACGGGGAGGGGGACCACGACGCGAAGCGGCGTGGTGGAGGGGGTGGGCCGGCAACGATACGCTGCTTGGCATGCCCCTTGTATCTAGACGAGCACGGCTCGTTTCTGCTGGAAGCGACTGAGCGCCGGGGTGGGTGGCCACCCACCCCGGCGCG